>JAIRXQ010000087.1 GCA_031268195.1 Azoarcus sp.
AAAAAGACAGAAAACTACATAAAACAAAAGGCTGTGAACAGCCCCCTGTGTAAGTCTTTGTGCGTAAACGAAAAAACGTCAACGTGTACAACAACGGCATTCGTGCGATTGCCCTGCGATACCTGCCCCGCCTCGGTCAGTGCCCTGGCCTTTTCATCCCCAACGGCCGGATCGGAGCGGAAACTTCGAGCGTTTCCCGCGTGCCGTCGGCGCGTTCGAAGACGAGCGAGATCGGCGCCATGTCGCCTTCTTTCACCTGCGCTTTCAGGTCGAAGAACATGACATGCAGGCCGCCCGGCTTGAGTTCGACGGTTTGCCCCGCCGGGAGCGGCAATTGCGCGACCGGGCGCATCTGCATGCGTCCGTCCGTCATCGTCATTGTGTGGATTTCGGCCACGCCCGCAAGCGGCGAGTGGACTTCGACCAGCGTGGTGTCCGCCGCCGCCGTGAGTTTCATGAACGCGCCGGTGGCTTTTTGTTGCGACACGGTGGCGCGCACCCAAGGATCGGTGACGCTGACTTGGGCGTGTACGGCGGGGATGGCGGAAAGGAGCGCGCAAGCGATCATTAAGTTTCGGATAATCATTGCGTTATATGTTATTTCAGAGAAGATGGTTTAAGAAGCATGGTCACGTCGGCGGCGATGGATTCGGCGCTGGCTTCATGGCGAACCGCAAGGCGCAAGCGCCCTTCAGGATCATAAACGTAGCTGATTGCGCTGTGATCGACAGTGTAATCGCTGCCGCTGCCGGTCGGCACTTTGCGGTAGTAGATGCGGAAGGCGTTTGCGAGCGCGTTGGTTTTTTCCGGCGCGCTGTAGAGGCCGAGCACATCGGCGTCGCTGAATGCCGCCGTGTACGCGCGCAGGATTTCGGGCGTGTCGCGTTCGGGATCGACGGTGACGAAAATGATCTGTAGACGCTCGCCGTCCGCACCGAGCAGGCGGCGGACTTCCTGCGCGCGGGCAAGCGTCGTGGGGCACACGTCCGGGCACTGGATGAAGCCGAAAAAAAGCAGTACCGCTTTGCCGCGAAAATCCGCCAGCCGCCAGGTTTTCCCGTCCGAATCGAGCAGCGCGAATTCCTTGCCGTAATTTGCGCCGCCGATGTCGGTGTTGCGAAACGCGGGTTTGCCAGCTTCATCGCAGCCGGCCACGGGTAGCGCGCCGAGCGCCAGCAGCACGCGCAACAGCGCTCGTCTTTTTTCGTTCATCGCCGCTTCCTCCCTCATGCCGTGCTTTGCGGCAACAGTCCGGCGAAAATCTCCGGCAGCAGCAAGGTTGCCAGGCTGCGCTGGGTAAACATAAAGCGCCCATCGACGACAAAGCCGAGTTCTTCCCACGGCACCGCATCGTTGAAAAGGTCGATGGCCCGCGTGATGTCCAGTTCCGCTTTCGGAAACAGCGCCAGCACCGAGCCATCGTAGGTCGTGCACGCGTGCGTGAAGAATGGGTGTTTGTTGCGCGTCCTGTTGTTGACATAGATACGCGGCCCCGTCGCTTTGAAGTACGCCCGCCCCCACTGCCACCAGTTTGTTTCGTCGAACTTCCGCACCCGGCGCGCGAGCAGCCGCTCCTTGAAAGGATCGAGGTGCGGATGGCGAACGTCGTAGATCATACGTCGGGTTTTTCCGGTCGCCGCCGTATGCGAGCAGACGAATTCGGTGTTGCCTTCCGGATGCGTATACACATCGTCGGCCCCGGACACTGCGCCGACGCGGACATCGAACAGCCCGGACATGGGCACTTCGATCCGCGCATGCGTAAAGGCGATCTGCCCCGCCCATTGCACCATCCGGCGCTCGTCCCATGTTGCACAATCCAGTCGCCGCCACAGCGTCCGCCGGGAAAAATCGCCGCGCACGAAGCGGAAAATCGCGCAGTTGGGCACCGCGCCCGCGAAAATCCGCGCATCTCCCGTCTCGATCCAGTGCGTGATCGTGCCCTGCTCGTACAACCATGCATTGAGCCGCGCCGCTGAGGTCAGTTTGATGAACTCGCGTGGCACGATGAAAATCAGTTCGCCGCCCGCGTCGAGATGGCGCACGCTCTTTTCGATGAAGAATAAAAACAGGTTGGAACGCGCATCGAACGCGGCGGTATCGAGCAAGGCGCGTGTCTTCGGCGCGATGTCCTGATGGCGCACGTAAGGTGGATTGCCGATGATGGTCTGGAAGCGTTCGCGCTCCGGCAAGGCGAAAAAGTCCATCGTCCGTGCCCCGGAGGGCGCGATGCGCTCATCCAGTTCGAGCGCCACGCACCCAGGCAAATGCTGCGAGAACGCCCCCTGCCCCGCCGACGGCTCCAGCACCGGCCCGTGATTGGCACGCAAGGCGAGCATGGCGCGGACGATGGGTTCGGGGGTGAAGACTTGCCCGAGGGTGGTGATGACGTTTTGACTGTTCATGCGCGTCCGGCCCGTTCACGCCAACCCATTCACGCCAACCATTTGCGCGCATTCCCAAACACCCGCAGCCACGGCGACGCATCGGGGCTTTCTTCCAGCAGCCATTGCGGCGCCCACGACATTTGCAGGGTTCGCGCCGTGCGTTCGGGGTGCGGCATCATGATCGTGGCGCGGCCGTCCGGTGTGGTGAAGGCGGTGAGGCCGTCGGGGGAGCCGTTGGGGTTGCCGGGGTAGCGGATGGCGGGCGCGCCGCGATGGTCGATGTAGCGCATCGCGGCGAGGGCGGCCCGGCGGGCGGCATCGTCGCGGAAAACCGCTCTGCCTTCGCCGTGGCTGACCACGATGGGAATGCGGCTACCCGCCATGTCCGCGAGCAGGATCGACGGGCTTTGCAACACTTCCACCTGCACGAAACGGGCCTCGAACTGCTCGCTGCGGTTTCTCTGGAACGTGGGCCAGTGCGCCGCGCCGGGGATGATCGGAGCGAGGTGGGCCATCATCTGGCAGCCGTTGCAGAGGCCGAGCGAGAATGTGTCGGCGCGTGCGAAGAACGCCGCGAATTGCGCGCGTAGCGCCGGATTGAACAGGATCGATTTTGCCCAGCCCTGCCCCGCGCCGAGCACGTCGCCGTAGGAGAAGCCGCCGCAGGCGGCAAGGCCCTTGAAGGCGGCAAAGTCGATGCGGCCCGCTTGCAGGTCGGACATGTGGACATCGATCGCTTCGAAGCCGGCGCGGGTAAAGGCCGCGGCCATCTCGAATTGTGAATTCACGCCCTGCTCGCGCAGGATCGCCACTTTCGGACGCGCCCCACAGGCGACGAAGGGGGCGGCGACGTCCTCGCGCACATCGAACGTGGCGGCAACGGTGAGGCCGGGGTCATCGGCATCGAGCAGCGCCTCGAACGCCTCTTGTACGCATTCGGCGTCGTCACGCAGGCGTGCGATGTGAAAACTCGTCTCCGACCATGCGCGCAGCCAGCTGATGCGCGGCGCGGCGAGCACCAGTTTGGCATTGCGGCGGAAACGGATTTCGTCCTTGGCGTTGGGTTCGCCGATGTGGTGGTAATCCAGCCCCGCGGCGGTGAGGATCGCGCCCGCCGCCGAGCGGTCGCGGCGGCGGATTTGCACCACCGCGCCGAGTTCTTCCGCGAACAGGCCGCCCACGAGACGGTCGTCGAAACGGCCTTTGAGCAGCTCCGGGTTCTTGTCGAGCCCGTCGGCATCGTTCATCTGGTTGTCGTAGCAAACGGTGTCGAGCACGATGGAGAGTCCGCAACGGCTGGCGAACGCCATTTCGCAGACGGTGGCGAAGAGCCCGCCGTCACCGAGATCGTGATAGGCGAGGATGAGTCCATCGCGGCGCAGCCGCTGGATGGCGGCGAAGAACGCGGCGAGATCCCTGGGCGCGACATCGGGCGCTTTGTCGCCCACGCTGCCGAACACCTGCGCCAGCACCGAGCCGCCGAGGCGATGCTGGCCGCTTCCGAGGTCGATGAGGAGGAGTTCAGTCTCCTCGTCTGCGGGGAATTGCAGCTGCGGCGTGAGCGTGCGGCGAATGTCCGCGACCGGCGCGAAGGCGGTGACGATGAGCGACAGGGGCGCGACCACCTGTTTATCCACGCCGTTTTCCTGCCAGGCGGTGCGCATCGAGAGCGAATCCTTGCCCACGGGAATCGACAGCCCGGCGGCGATGCAAAATTCGGACACCGCTTGCACCGTATCGAACAGCTTGGCGTCCTCGCCGCGGTATCCCGCCGCCGCCATCCAGTTGGCGGAGAGTTTGACCTGTTCGAGGTGCTCGATGTCAGCGGCGGCAATGTTCGTGATCGCCTCGCCCACCGCCATGCGGCCGGAGGCGGGGCCGCTCACGCAAGCCAGCGGCGTGCGCTCGCCCAGCGCGAGCGCTTCGCCGCGGATGCCGGTGAAGCTCATCGCGGTCACCGCCACGTCGGCCACCGGCACTTGCCAGGGGCCGACCATCTGATCGCGCGCGGTCAGGCCGCCCACCGTGCGGTCGCCAATGGTGATGAGAAATTGCTTGCTCGCCACCGCCGGATTGCACAGCACACGCCGCGCCGCCTCGGCCAGATCCAGCCCCGCGACCTCGAAAGGCGGCAGATGCACGGCGCGGCGCGAGACGTTGCGCGTCATCTTCGGCGGCTTGCCAAGCAGCACCTTCATGTCCATGTCGATGGGAACGTTGCCGAAATGACGGTCGGTGAGCACGAGCCGTCCGTCCTCGCTAGCCGCGCCGAGCACGGCGAACGGGCAGCGTTCGCGGCCACAGATGGCGCTGAACGCGGCGAGATCGGCAGGCGAGATCGCCAGCACATAGCGCTCCTGCGCCTCGTTGCTCCAAATCTCGCGCGGGCTCATGCCCGGCTCTTCGATCTTTATTTCGCGCAACTCGAAGCGCGCCCCCAGACCGGCATGTTCGGCCAGCTCCGGCATGGCATTCGAGAGTCCCCCCGCGCCCACGTCATGGATGGCGATGATCGGGTTGGCCGCGCCGCGTTGCCAGCAGGCATCGATCACTTCCTGACAGCGGCGCTGGATTTCGGGGTTGCCGCGCTGCACGGAGGCAAAATCGAGATCGGCGGCGTTGGCGCCGGTCGCCATGCTGGAGGCCGCGCCGCCGCCCAGACCGATCAGCATGCCGGGGCCGCCCAGCTGGATCATCAGCGTTCCGGGCGGGAACGTGGGTTTTTGCGCGTGTTGCGCCTGAATGTTGCCGAGTCCGCCCGCGATCATGATCGGCTTGTGGTAGCCGCGCACCTCGCCCTGCACTTCCTGCTCGAAGGCGCGGAAGTAGCCGGCCAGATTGGGTCGCCCGAATTCGTTGTTGAACGCTGCCGCGCCGATCGGCCCCTCGATCATGATGTCGAGCGCCGAGGCGATGCGCGCCGGTTTGCCGTAAGGCTCCTCCCACGGCTGGCGGAAATTGGGAATGGCCAGATTGGAGACGGAAAAGCCCGTCAGCCCGGCCTTGGGCCGCGCGCCGCGTCCGGTGGCGCCCTCGTCGCGAATCTCGCCGCCCGCGCCGGTGGCCGCGCCGGGGAAAGGCGAGATCGCCGTCGGGTGATTGTGGGTTTCGACCTTGGCGAGGAGGTGGGTGAGTTCGGGATGGAAGCAAAACCTGCCGTCGCCGTCCGGGTAGAGGCGCTCGATTTCCGCGCCATCGATCACCGAGGCGTTGTCGGCATAGGCGACCACGGTGCCTTGCGGATGCGCCGCGTGTGTGTCGCGGATCATGGCGAAAAGCGATTTCGCCATCGGGCGGGCGTCGATCGTCCACTCGGCGTTGAAAATCTTGTGGCGGCAGTGCTCGGAGTTGGCCTGCGCAAACATCATCAGTTCGACATCGGTCGGGTTGCGCCCCATGCGCGAGAAGTTCTCGGCGAGGTAGTCGATTTCGTCGGGCGAGAGCGCCAGCCCCAGCTCGATGTTGGCCGTCGCCAGCGCCGCGCGCCCGCCCGCGAGGAGGTCTACCGCGGAGAGCGGCTGCGGCGCGTAGTGCTGGAAGAGCGCGTCCGCTTCATCGAGCCCCGCCAGCACGGATTCGGTCATGCGGTCGTGCAGCGCGGCAGGCGCAGGCGGGACACTTGCTGCCGTTTTGCCCGCCGCGGCGATGAAATACGCAATGCCGCGCTCGATACGCCTCACCTTGCCGAACCCGCATTGCCGCGCGATGTCGGTGGCTTTCGAGGACCAGGGCGAAATCGTACCCAGCCGCGGCGTCACCAGCCGCAAAACCCCGTCGGGTTCCCGCAGGGGCGATTGGGTAGATTGGACAGATTGGGCATCGAGCAGCTCGCACAGCCGCGCCATTTCGTCGGCATCGAGCGCCGCGTCGAGTTCGACGAAATACCGGAATTCCGCCGCCAGGTTTTGCAGGCCCGGCACATCGCCGGTGAGATCGCGGCACAGCCGGTCGAGACGGGCGCCTGAGAGCGCGGAGGTGCCGCGAAGTTTGAGAATCTGGCAGGACATGGTGGCAGGCGGGCGGAAAGCGGGACGGCAGGCCCGAAACGGAAAGCGCGGATTATAACCGTCCCCTCGCCCTCGCCCGCGCCGGGTTGAAATCGCTTATTCCGGTATTTCGCAGGATGACGTAACCTTGGCAGCGTTTCGCCCAACCATGAACGAATTCACGGAGGTGGCTGCAATGCTGGATTTCATCAACTCCTGGGTGGATATCCTCGATGACATCGTGTGGGGGCCGTATGTGCTGATTCCCCTGCTGTTCATCGTCGGGGTGTTTCTCACCCTCGGCCTCAGATTCATTCCATGGCGCAAGCTCCCGCACGCCTTCGTCACGATGTGGCGAGGCCGCCACCACCATCCCGACCACGAAGGTGAGCTGACGCCGTTTCGGGCACTGATGACTTCGCTCGCGGCCACCATTGGCACCGGCAATATCGTTGGCGTGGCAACCGCCATTTTGCTGGGCGGCCCCGGCGCGGTGTTCTGGATGTGGATGACCGCCGCTTTCGGCATGGCGACCAAGTTCTGCGAAGCGACGCTGGCGGTGAAATACCGCGAGGTCACGCCGGATGGCAAATTCGTCGGCGGACCGATGTACTACATCAAGAACGGGTTGGGGCCGAAGTGGACATGGCTCGCCACCTTGTTCGCCATTTTCGGCGTGGTCGCCTCCTTTGGCATCGGCAACATGACGCAGGCCAATTCGGTGACGGCCAACGTCATCAATCTGGGCAATATTTACGGGCTGATCCTCGAACCGTGGGTCATTGCCACCCTGCTGCTCGTGTTCTCTGGCGCGGTGCTGCTCGGTGGCGTCAAGCGCATCGGCGCGGTCGCGGGCACGCTGGTGCCAGTGATGGCGGTGTTTTACGTGATCGGCGGGCTGATCGTGCTCGGGGTTAATTTCGACAAAGTGCCGGGCGCATTCCTGCTCATCTTCGAGAGCGCCTTCAGCGGTCATGCGGCGGCGGGCGGCTTCGCCGGCGCGACCATTGCAATGGCGATCCGCTTCGGCGTGGCGCGCGGCCTGTTCTCCAACGAAGCGGGCCTGGGCAGCGCCCCGATCGCGCACGCCACGGCCATTGTGCAAAACCCGGTCAAGCAAGGGCTGCTCGGCATGCTCGACCCCTTCCTCGACACCCTCGTCGTGTGCTCCGTCTCGGCGCTGGTCATTCTCGTGTCCGGGCAATGGATGGCCGAGGGCATCGAAGCGGCGGGCGCGGGCATTCTCACCGCACAAGCGTTTAGCGTCGCAATGGGCGATTTCGGCTCATGGATCGTCACCGTCGGGCTGGTGTTGTTCGCGTTTTCCACCATTCTCGGCTGGTGCGTGTATGGCGAGCGCTGCGCGATCTACCTGTTCGGCCACAAGGCGGCACTGCCCTACCGGGTGATCTTCACGCTGGTCGTGCCCGTTGGCGCGCTTGCCAAGCTGACGCTGGTGTGGAGCCTCGCCGACCTGTTCAACGGCTTGATGGCGATTCCCAACCTCATCGCCTTGCTGCTGCTCAGTCCGGTGGTGTTCAAGCTGGCGAAGGAATACTTCGCCGACCCTACGCACAAGGACGAATGAAGGCAGCCGTGCAGCGAGGCGATGCCATTCGTATCGGTGAGAACTGCCGCGCCGACGGTATCGCCGATGGTATCGAAAGTTGCGCCACGGTCATCAGGGTGAATTTGCGGGAATTCCTCGCGCCCTGAACCTGATCGGTTAACATGCGCGATTTTCCGGGTTTGCCTGTTCGATGAGTCTTTTCGCTCCGCCTGCTGCCTTCGCGCCGCCAAAAATCGACTGGCGCTTGCTCCTGCCGGTGCTCGTCTGCGCCGCGGCCGCGACAGGTGTTGTGGCGAGCCGCGCGAACGAGGCGCTTTTCCTGGCCGCGAACGCAATGGCCGCGACGCTGCTGCCGGACACGGCATGGGCCGGAATCACCAATCTCGGCAGCGCGTTGGGCGCGCTCTGCCTGCTCGCGCCCACGCTGGCCCGCTGGCCCCGCTGTGCGGCGTCGGCGCTGCTGGCAACGCCATTCGCCAGCCTTTTCATCCATGTGATCAAGTATCTTGCCAACGTACCGCGCCCGGCAGCGGGATTGGCGGGGGAATCCATCCACATCATCGGTGACACGCTGCGTTTTTATGCTTTCCCTTCCGGACACAGCATGACCGCGTTCGTTCTGGCGGGCGTGCTGGTGTTGTGCGCCAAGCGTTCATGGTCATGGGCCTGGCTCGCACTGCCGGTCGCGGCGCTGGTGGCGTTTTCGCGCCTCGCCGTCGGGGCGCACTGGCCGCTCGATCTCCTCGTGGGCGCGGCGGGCGGTTGGGCGACGGCGGCCATCGGCTGCGCGTGGGCGGAACGCTGGCGGTTCTGGGAAAACGTGCGCGGGCAGCGCGTACTGACCGCCATCATCGGCGTGGGCGCGCTCGTATTTTGCTTCGAGGATCTGAAAAACCCTGACGGGTACTGGATGCAATACACGCTCTGTGCAATCGGCATCGCCGGAGCGCTTTACGCCGGCTGGCGTCCGGCCGCAGCAAGGGCGGCGGCATGAAAGGCGGCAAGCATCTCATCGCCCTCGCGCTGACCCTCGCGCTGGCGCTCTGGCTGCTCGAAGACCGGCGCTGGGCGGAACTCGGCGCGGCGCTGGCGCGCTTGTCTGTCGAATCCATCGCGCTGGCGGCGGCGGGGTTTTTCCTGAGCTATCTGCTGCGTGCCGCGCGGGTGTATGACGAATTCCGCCATGACGCGGGCGGGCGTTTCGGCGCGTGCCTGCGCATCGTGCTCATGCACAACGCCGCCGTCAATGTGGTGCCGTTTCGCGGCGGCGAAGCGGCGTTTCCGCTTCTGCTCGGCAAAGTGTTCGGCACGCCGCTGACGCGCGCGCTGGCCTCGTTGTTCTGGTTCCGTTTGCAGGACGCGCTGGTGGTGGCGGTGGTGGCGCTCGCCGTCTGGCCGGAATTGCCGCTTGCCCTGCGCGGCGCGGGCATGAGCGCACTCGTCCTTTTTGCCTGGGCGCTGCCGCGCTGGGCGCGCCGGCCGCACGATTGGGCCGAACGCGGCGCGTTTGCGGGCAAACTCGCCCGCCTGCGCGACGCCTTTGCGGAATCCGCGCGCCATGCCCGCCTCGGCTGGTTCTGGACGGTCGCGAACTGGTCGGTCAAACTGGCGGCGCAGGCGTGGCTGCTGGCGGCGCTGCTCGGCGTACACATGGGCACGGGCGCAGCGGGTGCGCTGGGGGCGGAGCTCGCCGCCATTTTTCCGATCCAGGGTATCGCAGGGTTTGGCACCTATGAAGCAGGCGCGGCGGCCACGCTGTTGCCCAACGGCGTGACGCTCGCCGATGGCCTGCGCGCGGCGCTGGCATTGCATTTGTTCGTGATCGCCTGCGCGTTGAGCGCGGGCGGCGTGGCTGCCCTGCTGCCCGGATCGAATTCGACGACGGAGTCTGCTTCCGCCGACTCCGTGGAGGTTCCGAAATCATGAGCTTGTCTCCTCTTTCTCCTGCCGAAGCGCAAATTCCCGCCGAGCTGCCCGAACACACCCTGTCGGTGATCGCACCGCTCTACGACGAGGCCGAAAACGTCGAGCCGTTGCTCGAACGCATCCACCTCGCGCTCACGCCCTACCCTTGGCCGTGGGAAGTCATCCTGGTCGATGACGGCAGCAGCGATGCGACGCCCGCGGAGCTGCAACGTTGCGCGCACCAATACGGCCCGCATGTGCGCATCATCCAGCTCGTGCGCAACTTCAAGCAGACCGCCGCCATGCAGGCGGGGATCGATGCGGCGCGCGGCAGCGTCATCGTCACCATGGACGGCGACCTGCAAAACGACCCCATCGACATTCCGCGCATGGTCGGGCGGCTCCTCAACGAGGATCTCGATCTCGTTGCGGGCTGGCGCAAGGATCGGCAGGACGGACTGCTGCTGCGCAAAATTCCGTCGCGCATCGCCAACCGCCTGATCGCGCGCATGACCAGCGTGCGCCTGCACGATTACGGGTGCAGCCTGAAAGTGTTTCGCGCCAGCGCGATCAAAAACGTGCGCCTGTACGGTGAAATGCACCGCTTCATCCCCGCATGGCTGGCAACGGTGACGACGCCGCGGCGCATCGCGCAGGAAGTGGTGAGGCATCACGCCCGCGTGTTCGGCCAATCCAAATACGGCATCTCGCGCACCTTCCGGGTCGTGCTCGATCTGGTTTTCGTCTATTTTTTCATGCGCTTTCGCACGCGGCCGGGGCATTTCTTCGGCGGCATCGGCATCGCGCTTGGCGCACTCGGCGGCGCCATCCTCGCTTATCTGGCCGGAGTCAAATTCCTCCTGGGCGAGAGCATCGGCACCCGTCCGCTGCTGTTCGCCGGTTTCTTCCTCATCATCGCCGGGGTGCAGATGGTGACATCCGGCGTGCTCGCGGAACTGCTCACCCGCGTCTATTACGAATCGGGCCAGACCCGCTCCTATCTGGCGCGCGAGGCCGCCGCGCCGGACGAGCACGAATGCTGGCACACGCCCGCGAATGCGGACGCGGCGGAACGGACATGATGCAAAAAAACCGCTGCCCCGACATCCGCACGCTGTTCTTTCTCGCGCTGCCGCTCGTGGCTTTTTTGTTGCGGCTCGGCGGCGCACCGCTGTTCGACGACGACGAAGGCGCGTTTTCGGAGGCGACGCGCGAGATGTTCGAGCGCGGCGATTTTCTGTCGACCTACCTGAACGGCGCGCACCGTTTCGACAAGCCGATCCTCATCTACTGGTTGCAGGCGGCGGCCTACTTTCTCTTTCATGGCTTCCTGCCGGTGGAGTGGGTGTATCGCCTGCCCTCGGCAGGCGCGGCCATGCTGTGGTGCTACGCGGTATGGCATTTCGCGCGGCCCCGCTTCGGTTCGGCGACGGCGCAGGCAGCGCTCGCGGTGACGGCGACGGCCTTGGGACCGCTTGCAATGGGACGCGTGGCGACCGCCGACGCCCTGCTCAACCTGCTGCTGGCGCTCGCCCTGTTCGATGCCTGGCGCTGCCTCGAATCGGGACGGCGCGCGCCACGCTTGCGCTGCTATGCCTGGGTCGCCCTCGGCGCGCTCACCAAGGGGCCGATTGCGCTCATCGTGCCGGGCGTGGTGATATCGCTTTACTGTGCGAGCCGCCGGGACTGGAAATGGTGGCTGCGCATGTTCACCGATCCGGTGGGGTGGGTGATTTTTCTCGTGCTGACAGTCCCGTGGTACGCGGCGGCGCTCACCCTCCACGGACAGGATTTCATCGACGGCTTCATCCTCAAACACAACGTCAAACGTTTCACCGCCACGCTCGAAGGGCATGCGGGCAGTCTTTTTTATTACGTCGTGGCCGTCCCGTTGTTGCTGCTGCCGTGGACGGGACCGTTGTTCGCCGCCCTGCGCCGGGTAAAGGTGGATTGCACCGGAAGCGATGACGGTGGGCTGCGGCGCTATCTATGGCTGTGGGCCGGATTCGTGATCGTCTTTTTCTCGCTCTCCGGCACCAAATTGCCACATTACGCGTTGTACGGCGCAACGCCGCTTTTTCTGCTGATTGCGGCGCATCGGGAAGGTTTGCGCAACGCCGCGCATCTGACCGCGCCGACACTGGTTTTCGTGTTCATGCTCGTCGCGCCCGCGCTGTGTGTTTATTTTGCCGGAACCGACATCGTTGACGCGCGCTACCGCGCGCGGCTTGCGGAAGCGCTGACGCTGGCGGGCGGGTTTTATTACGCGGTGTGCGCGGTGGGTTTGCTCGCCTGCCTGACCCTGCTCGCCTGGCGGCGCGCCGCATCGCTGTGGAAGCGGCTGCTCGCCGCCGCCTGCCTGCAAACCTTGACACTGGCGCTCGTCTTCGAGCCTTGGCTGGGCGCGATGTTGCAAGGGCCGGTGAAAGACGCGGCGCTTTTCGTCCGCGAACGCGGCGAACCCGTCACGATGTGGAAGCTGTTCGCGCCCAGCGTCAGCGTCTATCGCGAAGCCGTCACGCCCTCACGCGCACCGCAGGACGGAGAGCTGGCGATTGCCCGCGCCGACAAGCTGCCCGAGGCCGGTTTCGAAATCCTGTTTCGCCGTGCCGGAATCGTCGTCGTTCGAAAAATAAGTATTTACACCGGAGCGGGATACGGCGATAATGCCATCCACATTTCACAATGACTCAGATTCCCATGCCCGAGCCTTCCAGCACTTGCGTTTGCACTGCCATTTCCCCCGTCTCCCGTCGCATCTGTCGCCTCACCCTGATTATGTTGATCGCTTTGCTGGCGGCGGCGGCGCTTTTCAGTCTCCAGCCGTCGATCGACCTGGAATTCAGCAAGCTTTTTTTCCTCCCGGACAAGCGCATTTTTTCAGGAAACGGGCACATTTGGGTAGAGGCGGCTTATTGGTTCATGCCCGCGCTGGCGAAGGCTTTCATCGTGCTCATCCTGCTGGCGTTTCTCGCCAGTCTGTTCGTGCGCGGCGAACGTGGACGGTTCTGGCGTATCCGCACCGGGTTTTTCCTCGTGGTGCTCGCCGTGGGGCAGGGGTTGGTCATCGATGTGATGCTGAAGGATTACTGGAACCGCGCCCGTCCGCATGACGTGGCCGAATTCGGCGGTCGCGCCCGCTTCACGCCCGCCCTCATGCCAAGCGACCAGTGCGACGTCAACTGTTCCTTCGTGAGCGGGCACGCCGCCGCCGGATTCTTTCTGGTCAATATCGGCTTTCTCTGTGGCGCGCGGGCGCGGCGGCGCTGGACACTGGCGGGACTGGTTTTCGGCGGCATTTCGGGGCTGGCACGCGTCAGCCAGGGCGAGCACTTCTTGAGCGATGTGGTATTCGCCTTTTTCATCGTCTGGTTCTGTGCCTGGCTGACGAGACTAATTTTCAACCGTTTGGGGTGGTTGCCGGAAATAGAGCGGATCTGAGCGCGCGACCGACCCTTCGCCCTCGTCCTTTCCACCTTCCACCTTCCACCCCTCGCCCTACTTGCGCCGCGCGTCGGCCGCGGCCCTGGCCTTCTCCATTTCTCCAAAAAACACATCGTCCGTTTCAGCGGGCGCGATGCGCCAGGCGGGAGGATAGAGGCGCACTGGGGAAAAGCGCGCGGCGGACTGGGCGCCGGAAAGAACGGGCTGGACGCCGAGCCAAAATGTCAAGCAGATACATCCGGCGAGCAGCGCCGTGACGCCCGCCTTGAACGCCAAATGGCGGGCGCTGGCGATGCGCAGATGGGCATAGACCACGATGGCCAGCGCGAGCGCGCAGCAGACGAAAGCGTCATCGGCCAGCGCGCGGCTGGCCAGCGCGTAGCTCGCCCAGTCTCGCAGCACGTCCAGCGCCGGGATGACGGCAAGGGCGATGAGCGCAACCACGGCGTGCGCGGCTGTGCGCGAACGGCCGGTGAACAGGCACGTGTTTGCGGCCCAGAAAACGATCCAGACCACCATCGCCAGTGCGATGCCCGACAAGGGGCGGACGTAGTGCGTCAGCGGGTCGGACTGTCCGGCGTCTCCCGCCCACAAAATGAGGACGTTGACTACCGCGGCCAGCACGAGCGCCAACAGCAGGCCGGGCCAGACGCGGCGGGGAGGCGGCAGCGGACGTTCGGTGTCGACGAAAAAACTTGCCTCCCGCACCCGCAGCCATGCCTGGCCGATGCGAAACAGCGTGCTGCCGGTGAGCAACATGGCGTGGCGGCGCTTGCCGGATTCGTCGCAGATGCCGTTGAGGCTGCCGGTATCCTCGATGAGCAGCAGGTTGTCCTCGTTGCGGCGCAAACGGGCATGCCGCCGCGCGGCGTAAGGGTCATCGATGACGAAATCGTTGTCGTAGCCGCGTCCGAGCGTGGCCCCTTCCCCGACACGGGTGCGGGATGCCACTTCCATTTCGGGGGTGAGCATTTCGATCCAGATCAACGTTGCACCTTTATGGCGGCGAGGAAATGACGGGAAAACGTCAGTGCGTCTTCAAAATGGACGCCGTTCAGGGTGAGGCGCGATGCCAGGGCTTCGCGCCCATTGTCCTGCGTGACGGCGGTCATGGAGATGTCGTAGAGATCGGGCTTCGCCGCGGCGCGGACGCACCACGCAACCCGCAGCACGGGGCGTTGCGAGGGGTTTTCGCGGATGGCGAGGAAGTTTTCGTGGCAGCGCCAGGGCGCGTGGTGCAGGGCATCGAACAGCGTGCGCCACCGGAGATGGTCGGGGCGCGCTTCAGCGGCGAGCCGTTGCGCGAACTGCACGGGCAGGAGGTCGACGCTTTTCAGATAAGTATGCGAGAACGTCACATCGTTCGCCCGCCCGGGTTCCGGCGGCGCAAGCGCGTGACAGCGGGAACGGACGGTGAGCACATGCGGCGCGGCGCGCTCGCCCGCACCATCGGGGCGCGAACATTCGATGAGTGGCGCATCGCCCTCGGGGACGCGGTACGGCCCCAGCGCCGCTTCGCGGAATCCTTTTTCCTTCAGTGTGGCGAAAAAGTCCTGCGGCGAAATCTTGTCCGCCACGGAAGGAGCCTCCACTTCCCCGGCGGCGAGGTTGGGCGCTTCATCCGCTTCTTGCGCCGCCGCGGCGAACGCGAAGCACAGACACAAACCTGCGAGCAGTGATTTCGGCAATATCGTCATAAAAACAGCGGCGCAAGCGGAAACGGGATCACTGCATGGTAGCAGCAAACCCGTTTTTGCGAGGGCGGAGATCCCTCGACGCAACAGGTGAGCCGGAAAAGGAAGTGACCCAGGGAAGTGACCCAGGGAAGCGACCCGGCCATCCACCTGGCTATCCACCCGCAGACAGAAATACACCCCGTAGATGCCCGAAGGCATGTACGGGGTGAAAGGGGGGATCGTTACCGGCAGGAATGAAACACTTTGCTTCTACCGTATGAATCCAAGAGTTCAGTCAAAAAAAGCAAATACTGTGCCACACCAATAAGGCCGTGATATCCGTCACATTGCGCGTGATGGAGCGTGCGATTTGTAAAATATTTCGACGATATCCCCCCCTTTCCCTTTCCCTTATCCCCGCTCACGAAACGCCAAAACACCGCAACCGGATGGTCCATGTAAAATCTCCCGACACACGCCCTCCCCCGCCCTTTCCGTTTGTCGCCGCAATGAAAATCGCCACCTGGAACGTCAATTCCCTGAAAGTTCGCCTGCCGCATGTGCTCGACTGGCTGGCGGCCCATCGTCCCGATGTGCTTTGCCTGCAAGAGCTCAAGCTGGAGGACAAGGCGTTTCCGCATGATGAAATCCGCGCCGCCGGATACTACGCGGTCTGCGCCGGACAAAAGACCTACAACGGCGTCGCCATCCTCGCCTCGAAGCCGCCGCAGGACATCGAGCGCGGCATTCCCGGCTTTGCCGACGAACAACGCCGCCTCATCACCGCGACGCTCGACGGGGTGCGCGTCGTGTGCGGCTACTTCCCCAACGGGCAAGCGCCGGGTTCAGAGAAATACGCCTACAAACTCGACTGGCTCGCCGCCCTCATCCGCTGGCTTGGCGATGCGGCGCTGCCCGCCCATCCCCGTCTCGTCCTGGCGGGCGACTTCAACATCGCGCCGGAAGAAGCCGACGTTCATCCCGACTGGAAAGAGGAAATTCTCGTCTCCCCCCCCGAACGCGCCGCCTTCCAGCGCCTGCTGGCGTGCGGACTCATCGATTCCTTCCGCCTCGTTGCGCAGCCCGCGCGCGCCTTCTCGTGGTGGGATTACCGCATGGGCGCGTTCCGGCGCAATTTCGGTCTGCGCATCGATCACATTCTGGTGTCGACGGCATTGCGCGACGCCTGCCGCGCCTGCACGGTGGACAAGTCGCCGCGCGGGCTGGAGCGGCCCTCGGATCACGCCCCGGTGGTGCTGGAACTGGCGCTTTGAGGGCGTACGCCCTGATGCCTTCCCCCTGACGTTTTCCCCCGAACATCGGCACGCCCTTCTCACCGCCGTCTCTGGCTGCGGAATTTGCCTTCGAGGATCAATGCGCACCCGTGCGCCGCACTCAGCCCTTCGCAAACCGCAACGCCCCGCCTTCGCACGTCACGCTGATCGTATCCTTCGCCGCGAATTTGCCTTCGAGGATCGCCTTGGCGAGCGGGTTTTCCAGCCGTTCCTGGATCGCGCGCTTCAGGGGGCGCGCGCCGAACACCGGATCGAACCCCGCCCTGGCGAGTTCGGCAATCGCCGCCTCGTCGACATCGAACCGCATGTCGAGCCGCGCCAGACGTTTTTCCAGGTATTGCAACTGGATGCGCGCAATGCCGGCGATGTGCTTTTCGTCGAGGGCATGGAAGACCACCACTTCGTCGATGCGGTTGATGAACTCGGGGCGGAAATGGGTTTTGACTTCGGCCATCACCGCGAGCTTGATGACGCCGTAATCGTCGCCAGCCATCTGCTGGATCATCTGGCTGCCGAGGTTGGAGGTCATCACGATCACCGTGTTCTTGAAATCCACGGTCCGCCCCTGCCCGTCGGTCATGCGGCCGTCGTCGAGCACTTGCAGGAGCACGTTGAACACATCCGGGTGCGCTTTCTCCACTTCGTCGAACAAAATCACGCTGTAGGGCTTGCGCCGCACCTGCTCGGTGAGGTAGCCGCCTTCCTCGTAGCCGACGTATCCGGGCGGCGCGCCGATCAAGCGCGCCACCGCGTGCTTTTCCATGAACTCGCTCATGTCGATGCGGATCAGGTGTTCCTCGGAATCGAAGAGGAAATTCGCCAGCGCCTTGCACAGTTCGGTTTTGCCCACGCCCGTGGGGCCGAGAAACAGGAAAGAGCCATAGGGACGATTTTCGTCCGAAAGACCGGCGCGTGAGCGGCGGATGGCGTCCGAGACGAATCGCACCGCCTCGTCCTGGCCGATGACGCGCGCGTGCAGGCGCTCTTCCATCTTGAGCAGCTTGTCGCGCTCGCCCTGCATCATCTTGCTCACCGGAATGCCGGTGGCGCGGCTCACCACTTCCGCGATCTCCTCCGCGCCGACTTGCGTGCGCAGCAGCCGGTTGTGCCGGGGCGCGTCGGCATTGGCCTTTTCCGCCGCCTTCAGTTGCGCCTCGAACTGCGGCAGCTTGCCGTATTGCAGTTCCGCCATCTTGTCGAACTGGCCCTTGCGCTGGAATTCGGCCATCTGCACGCGCAGACGGTCGATTTCCTCCTTGATGTGTGTCGAGCCCTGCACTTGCGCCTTTTCGGCTTTCCAGATTTCTTCGAGATCGGAGTATTCCTTTTGCAATCGTCCGATTTCCTCCTCGATGAGCGCCAGCCGTTTTTTCGAGGCATCGTCGGTTTCCTTCTTCACCGCCTCGCGCTCGATCTTCAACTGGATGAGACGACGGTCCAGCTTGTCCATCGCCTCCGGCTTGGAGTCGATTTCCATTTTGATGCGCGAGGCCGCTTCGTCGATCAGATCGATGGCCTTGTCGGGCAGAAAGCGGTCGGTGATGTAGCGGTTGGAGAGCTCGGCGGCGGCGACAATGGCCGGGTCGGTGATCTCGACGCTGTGATGCAGCTCGTATTTCTCCTGCAAGCCGCGCAAGATGGCAATGGTCGCCTCCACCGACGGCTCCCCGATCAGCACTTTCTGGAAACGGCGCTCCAGCGCCGCGTCTTTTTCGATGTACTTGCGGTATTCGTCGAGCGTAGTGGCGCCGATGCAGTGCAGTTCGCCGCGCGCCAAGGCCGGTTTGAGCATGTTGCCGGCGTCGATGGCGCCCTCGGCCTTGCCCGCGCCAACCATCGTGTGCAGCTCGTCGATGAACAAAACGATGCGCCCTTCTTCCTGCGCGATCTCCTTGAGCACTGCTTTCAGGCGTTCCTCGAATTCGCCGCGATACTTGGCCCCGGCAAGCAGCGCCGCCATATCGAGCGCGAGCACGCGCCTACCTTTCAGAGTTTCGGGCACTTCGTCATTGACGATGCGTTGCGCGAGGCCCTCGACGATGGCCGTCTTGCCGACGCCCGGCTCCCCGATCAGTACCGGATTGTTCTTGGAGCGCCGTTGCAGGATCTGAATGGCGCGGCGGATTTCGTCATCGCGTCCGATCACCGGATCGAGCTTGCCCTGGCGCGCGCGCTCGGTGAGATCCATGCAATATTTCTCCAGCGATTGCCGTTGCCCTTCCGCCTCCTGGCTATTGACGCCCGCGCCGCCGCGCACGGCCTCGATGGCTGCTTCCAGCGCTTTGCGGACGAGTCCGTGTTCGCGCAACAGGCGGCCGGTTTCGCCCTTGTCGTTGGCAAGCGCGAGCAGAAACATTTCGCTGGCAATGAACTGGTCGCCGCGCTTTTGCGCTTCCTTGTCGGTGAGGTTCAAAAGCTCCGTAAGATCGCGCCCCACACTCACATCACCGCCGTGCCCCTCGACTTGCGGCAACCGTTCGAGCGCCTGATCGAGCGCATGCTTGAGCGGCGGCACATTGGCGCCCGCGCGCTGCAACAGCGACACCGTGCCGCCGTCGTCTTGTTCGAGCAGCGCCAGCAGCAGGTGTTGCGGTTCGATGAATTGCTGGTCGCCGCCGACGGCGAGGCTTTGGGCATCGGCCAGGGCTTGCTGGAACTTGGTGGTGAGCTTGTCGAGTCGCATGGCGAAATCCTGTCCCTAAGGCGGTGAGATTGCCTGTAATGTGGGGCGGAATCGGGGGGATTCAAGAGGCGGCGCGACAGCCCGGCCCCAGAGGGCGGCGCAGGGACACGTTTTGCAAGGGCTGGCGTGGGCCAACGAGAAGCTATCCGGCAACTTGCCCCTATTAGCCAACCGAAGCCGTGACGACGATCACCCGTTTTATACGGCAATTTGCCATATGATTACAGCAGGAGGATAAACTCATGCCCACAGCCAGCACGACCGCCCGTCTCGAAGCCCGGATCAGTACCGATCTGCATTCGATGCTCAAGCGTGCCGCGGAGCTTCAGGGGCGCACCATGAGCGATTTCGTTGTGCCCGCCGTCCAGGACGCCGCGCAACGCGCCGTCGAACAAGCCGAAGTCATCCGCCTGTCTTTGGCCGATCAGGAGTGTCTCGCCCAAGCCTTGTTGTCGCCGCCGCAACCGTCGCCGGCCTTGAAACGTGCCGCTGCCCGTCGCAGCAGGCTCTTGCGCACTGAATGAGCCGCGCACCGTTTCAGCTTGCGCCGCTCGATGCCGCGCATGAGCGTGCCGGGTTCGATAGCGATTCAGAGCCGCTGAATCGCTACCTGCGCGAGCAAGTCGCCCAGGACATTCGCCGTCGCGTCGCCGCCTGCTTCGTCGCCCTGGCGGACGGGCCGTGCATCGCTGGTTACTACACCCTGGCATCGGCAAGCCTGCGGCTGGCCGACCTTCCGGCCAGCACCGACAAGAAGCTGCCGCGCTATCCGACCGTGCCTGCCGTTCGCATGGGCCGCCTGGCGGTCGATCGGGCGTTCAAGGGGCACGGTCTTGGCGGTGCGCTACTCGCCGATGCACTCAGCCGTGCTGCCCATGCGAAGATTGCCGCCTTCGCCCTGGTGGTGGACGCCAAGGATGGGGCGGCAGCGGCTTTCTACCGGCATCACGACTTCATTGCGTTGCCAGATTCGCCGCTGACCCTGTTCTTGCCGCTGGCAACCGTCCATCATTGGCCGGGGTTCTTGTAAAGAGCACGGCAATCGACGGCACCGACGCCAATGTCGAGCCGCGATTTCGATTGACCATCCGGTTCACCCCCTCCTTGGATCGAACGCATCCCTCACCGCGTCCGCCAGCAGATTCGCTGCCAGCACCAGCACCAGCATGAACACGAAGGCCGAGGCGAGCGACCACCATACCACCGGCTCACGGGCCAGTTCGGCGCGGGCCATGTTGATCATGGTGCCGAAGCTGATCGTGGTGGGATCGACGCCGATGCCGACATAAGACAGCACGGCTTCAGCCAGGACGAGGCTGGAGAAATCGAGCACGACCGTAATCAGAACGATGTGCATGACATTGGGCAGAATGTGGCGGCGCAGGATGGCCGCGGTAGACGCGCCGAAGGCACGCGCAGCCTGTACGTAGTCGAGTTCGCGCAGCTTGAGCGTTTCACCGCGTAGCAGGCGGCACAGGCTCGTCCAACTGGTGATGCCGAGGATCGCGCACAGCGCGAGCAGGCGCGCGTCGGAGCGTTGCGCGGCAGTGTCGAACCATTGCGGATTGGAGTCGATCATCACCTGCATCATCAGCACCGAGGCGGCGATCAGCAGCACCGAGGGGATCGAGTTGAGTACGGTGTAGGCATATTGAATGGCATCGTCGACCCAGCCGCCAAGATAACCGGCGGCAATACCGAGCGCGATGGCAAAGGGCAGCATGATGAGCGTGGTCAGAGTGCCAATGACGAGGCCGGTGCGGATGCTCTTGAGCGACAGATAGAGCACATCCTGCCCAACCTTGTCGGTGCCGAGCACGTGGTAAAACGGCGCGAGCGCCACCCCCGCCGCAATGCACAGCGCCGCCAGGAAAGTCACGAGCAGCGCCGCGCGCCAGGCAAGCGTGCTGCGTCCGGCGAGGATGGAACGCGCGGCATCGAGCACGCCTCCGCCCCGGATGCGCGCCGCCGGTGCGGCGAGCGCCAAAAGCGCCGCCGCCGTGACCAGCAGCGCCGCAAGCGGCGTCCACAGCAGACGGCGCGCAAGATCGGGCAGCATGGCCGCGCCGTCCGGCAAATGGCTTGCGCCGTGGGCGAGGCGGGGATAAACCCACGCCTGCCCGCCGTCAGGCAACTCCAGCATTTCGCGCTGGAACAGCACGCGGGCGAACGGCGCGGAATAGGTCTTTTCCGTTTGCACGCGCAAAGGTGTGAGCAGCGCATCGAGCACGCTCAACACTTCCGAAGAATAGACCGCCTTCGCAGCCTGATCGCCCGGCCCCGGCGGTAATTGCTCGCGATAGTGCAGACTGTCGAGAAAACCGATGGCGGCGAATACCAGCAAAATCGTGGCGCAGGCCATCGCCACCGGGCGCTGCCCGAGGCGCCGCCACGCTTCGCGCGAGGGCGTATGCCGCGCCGCCTGCACCGCCAGCGCGACGGCGGCGAGCGCCAGCAGAAAAATCAGGCAATCGGTCAGCAGCGGCACGGGCAAAATGTTCATGGCGCCTTACCCCAGGCGCACGCGCGGATCGACCACGGTGTAGGAAATGTCGGTCAGCACCAAACCGACGATGTACATCACCGAGCCGATGAACACCATCGAGCGCACCACGGCAAAATCCTGGCCGCGAATAGCATCGATCGTATAGCTGCCCAAGCCCGGGATAGCGAAGAAAGATTCCATCAACAGGCTGCCGAGAAACAGCGACGGAATCACCACCACCACGCCGGTGAGGATGGGAATCAGCGCGTTCTTCAACACATGGCGGAACAGCACCGCGAGTTCCGACAAGCCCTTGGCGCGCGCGGTGCGCACGTAGTCGCGCGAAATTTCCTCAAGGAAAATGGTGCGATACCAGCGCGTGCCGGAACCCAGGCCCGCCACCACGCCGATCAGCACCGGCAGGCCGAGGAAACGCGCCATGTCCAGACCGCCCGCATAACCGGAAATCGGCACCAGCATCAGCATCTTCGAAACCAGCCATTGCCCGCCGATGATGTAGAACATGCTGGAGATCGACATCAGCGCCACGCAGATCACCACCCCCCAGAAATCCAGCGCCGTGGCGCGGAAAAAGACGAGCAGCAAGGAGAGCACGATCGCCGCCGTCAAGCTCAACAAGAAGGTGGGCAAGGCGACGGCGAGCGAGGGCCCCATGCGCAGGCGAATTTCGCGCGCGATGTCGTGCCCGTCGTCGGCGCGGCCGAACTCGAACGTGAACATGCGCAGCGATTTATCGACGAACAACGTATCGGTGAGCCTGGCCGCGTCTTTGCGTTCCGCGTTGTAGAACATCGGCTTGTCATAGCCGCGCTCGGCTTTCCAGCGCGTGATGGCCTCGGCATTGGCGTATTTCGAACCGAGCTGCATGCGGGCGATGTCGTCGGGCGAATTCACGCCGAAGAACAACACGAAAGTAAAAAGATTCACCCCCAGCAGAATCGGAATCGCGTAGAGCAGGCGGCGGACGACGTAGGCGAGCATCTAGGCTTCTCCCCCCTGCCCGCCCTGCTTCGCGGTAGCGGTTTCGTGCCGTCGCCAGAAGCGGATCGCCGGAAAAACAAAGATTGCCGCCGCCACCGCCGCCAGCGCGAGCGGCCAGCGCACCGGACGGTTCCAGGCGACCCGCGCCTTCTCGCGCGCGGCCACATCGAGCCGCTGGTATTTGAGTCCATTTCTGATGATGGCGCCGGGCTTGCGGTTCTTGACCCAGCCGTGCTGGAGCGAATACGCCTTGGGATGCAGCCAGAACACCCAGGGCGCGTCGTGGTGCAGGATCTTCACCATGCGATCGATGACGGCTTGCCGCGCGGGACCGTCGGGCATCACTTTCATGCGCTCGAACAAGCGGTCGTATTCGGGGCTCACGTAGTTGCCGGAATTGTTGCCCTGCGTGCTCGCCTTGGCCTGTGGGCCGTAGAGCAGGAACAGCAGATTTTCAGGATCGGGATAATCCGCGTTCCAGCCGAGGAAAAAAAGCTGCGCGCTGCCTTGCAGGATTTTGTCCTGAAAACGGTTCCAGTCGGTCGAGCGCACCACGAACTGCACCCCCAGGGCGCGGAACTGCTTGGCGAGCCAATCGACGGTAGATTTACTGCCCATGCCTTCGTTGGTGGAATCCAGATTGACGATGAGCGGCTCGCCGGTTTTGGCGTCGCGCCCGTTCGGCCAGCCCGCCTGCGCGAGCAGGCGCCTGGCCTCCGCCATGCCGCGCCGCCGCGCCTTGCCGTCGCGCCAGACGTAGACCACCGGATTGATGCCCGCCTCGCCTTCGCGCGCCCCGAAAATACCGGGCGGAATCGGCTGCATCGCCGGCACGCCGCGTCCGTTGAGGAAAATCGAGATGTACTCCTCCACATCGAGCGCCGCCGAGATCGCCTGCCGCAACAGGCGGGCGCGTTCGCGCTCCGTGGCGCTGCCGCCCTGCGCCCCGACCAGCGCATCATTCATATTGAAACCGAGGTAAAAAGTCGACGGCGCAACCGCGCTCAAGAGCCGGATGCCGCGCGCGGCCATCTCGTCGGAGAGCGTCACTTCGCCCTGCCCACCCACGCTGACCGCCTGATCGAAGTTGTCCGAAGAAATCCCGGCGGCATCGTAATAGCCTTGCAGGAACTTGTTCCAGAGCGGAATCGGCTCGCGTTCGCGCGTAAACACGATCTCGTCGATGAACGGCAGTTCCTTGCCGCAATCGGCCAGCAGCCCCTCTTCCGCATCGCCCGCCGCGCCCTCGCACGGATAAGCGTCAGCGTGGTAGTTGGGATTGCGCGCCATCGTCATGCGGGCATTGGGATTGTTCTCCACCAACATATAAGGTCCCGCGCCCACGGGCCATGCGTCGACGGACAGATTGCGCTCCGCCATTCCCGGCTGCGCGAAAAAGCGGTCGACTTCGGGCGGCATCGGGCCGAAGAACGGCATCGACAGCCAGTAGAAGAATTGCGGGTACAAGCCCTTCAAGGTAATGCGGTAAGTGTAGCGATCGACCACCTCCACACCGTCGAGCGCGAAAGCATCGAGATCGAGCCAGGCATCGGGATGCTTTTTCGCCTCTGCCGCGAGCCTTGCGTAGAGCGTCTTCATCCCCGGCAGATATTCGGCCATCAGCTCGAACACCGGCGACTGCAACGTTGGATGAGCCAGGCGCTTGATTTGATAGATAAAATCATTGGCGACCAGCTCGCGCGTCTCCAGATGCGGAAAATCCATCGGGCTGCGGATATTGCCCAAATCGTTGCCCGGATCGCCGCCCAAATCGGTCGCGGCGAGCGGAAAGTAACGCAGCTCACCCGCCGCGTTGCGCGCGAAGGCCGGATGCGGCTGATAGCGCACGCCGGGACGAATATGGATTTCCACCACGCTGCGCGCCACCTTCTCGGGGACAGAAGCATCTTTCAATTCGCCCCCGGCGGCATCGTAATAGCGCAGCGTGGGCATTCGATCCGCCGCGCCGGGTTCCAGCGTATAGGGGCGTTTCAAGTAGTGGTATTGCAACGGCGGCTCGACGATCTGATAAAGAAACGTCGCCTCGTCCTCGACAAACGAGCGCGCCGGATCGAGATGCTTGGGACGCTCGGTGAATGCGCCATACAAAATGTTCTGCCCGCGCTCGCCGATCGGATACGGATCGTTCGGCAGCGGCCCGCAAGCGGCCAGGAGCACGGCAGCAAGCGCCATGCGCGCACCGAGGTGAGCACCGGGGCGGGTACGGAGGTCAGCACGGGCGCCCGAAAAACGGACCGCGATGCAGGAAGGCGAATGAGCGAACACGGACGCAATTCTGGCAGGTTTTCGCGCAAAAGCGCGAATCCCACATATCCAGCGCGGTTTGGCTATAATCGCCGCTCTCATTCCCGCGCCACCAGGAGTTATCGACTCATGGGTTTTCTTGACGGCAAGCACATTCTGATTACCGGAGTGCTGAGCAACCGCTCGATCGCTTACGGCATTGCCAAGGCCATGCACCGCGAAGGCGCACAACTTGCTTTCACTTACCAGAACGAGCGCTTCCACGAGCGAGTCGAAAAAATGGCCGCCGATTTCGGCAGTTCCCTACTTTTCCCGCTCGATGTGCAAGATGACGCGCAGATCGCCGCGCTGTTCGCCCATCTCGGCGAACAGTGGGACGGACTCGACGGGCTCGTGCACTCGATCGCCTATGCGCCCAACGAAGCGCTCGCGGGCGATTTCCTCGACGGCTTCTCGCGCGAAGCATTCCGCACCGCGCTCGAAGTGAGCGCCCACTCCTTCCCGGCGCTGGCCAAAGCCGCCCGCCCGATGATGAACGGGCGCAACGGCTCGCTTCTCACCCTCACCTACCTCGGCGCCGTGCGCACGATGCCCAACTACAACCTGATGGGGCTGGCGAAAGCGGCGCTGGAAGCCTCGGTGCGCTACCTCGCCTCCTGCCTCGGGCCGGAAGGCACGCGGGTCAACGGCATCTCCGCCGGGCCGATCAAAACCGTGGCGGCCTCGGGCATCAACAGCTTCAACAAACTCCTGTCGTTCAACTCACACAACGCGCCGCTGCGGCGCAACGTCACCATCGACGAAATCGGCAACGCCGGCGCATTCATGTGTTCGGATCTGGCCAGCGGCATCACCGGCGAAATCCTCTACGTCGACGCCGGCTTCAACGCCACGGCACTCGGCAACTCGCTGCCGCTCCAAACCCGCGCCAGCGGGTAGCGCATCGCCGTCCGTCATCCCTGATGCATTGAAAACCGCATACGCACGGCCAGTCCGCGCGCCATGCCTGCTGGATGAAATAATTCGCCCTTGCATATTGCGGATCGTCATTACAAGTGAT
>JAIRXQ010000015.1 GCA_031268195.1 Azoarcus sp.
TTCCGGCGTCGTCCTGTATTTGCGCGCCACGTCCATCACGGCGGCGATGCGGCGCTCGATATCGGCGAGGCGCTCCGGATCGAGATCCAGCCGGTCGCGGTAACGGCGCAGCGCATGCAAGGCTTCATCAGTCTGGATTGCCGCCGCATCAAGCAAATCGCGCACATCAGAAAGCGCCGGGTCAATAGCGGCCATCGCAGCCAGACGGCCTGAACAATGCCCGAGCACAACGCGCGCCGCCTGCTCACCGTCGCCAAGACCATCGAGCGCCTCTCCAACACCGCCCATCAAATCGGCGGCATGCGCCAAACGGCCATGCTCAGCATTCATCTCGCGCCATTCGGCGGCATCGAACGCAAGCTCCTTCAACTCAGCGAGTTGCCAGCCAAGCAACTCGCGTTCGCGGGTAGAAGCAGCAGTATCCCGCTCCGCAGCCTGCCGCAACCCGGCCAGCCGCTGCCACTCGCGCCAGTGCGCGGCAACCTCCGCGGCCAGATCGGCTGCGCCGCCATGAGCATCAAGCAAAGCGCGCTGAGCCTCCGTGCGCAGCAGCGCATGATGAGCGTGCTGTCCGTGGATATCCGCCAGCCATTGCCCGAGCATACGCAATTGCGCGAGCGTCGCTGGCGTACCGTTTATCCACGCCCGCGAACGCCCTCCGGCATCCACCACGCGGCGCAGGATCAGCGCCCCGTCCCCGGCCTCCAGCTCCTGCCCGGCAAGCCAGGCGGCCAGATCCTCACCGGGGGGAAGATCAAACTCGGCAGCAATATCAGCCTTATCGCAACCGCCGCGCACCACCCCCGCATCGGCGCGCTCGCCCAGCGCAAGGCTCAAAGCATCGAGCAAAATCGACTTACCCGCCCCCGTCTCGCCGGTCAGCGTGCCGAAACCACTGGCGAACTCAAGTTCAAGCCGGTCGACAATGACAAAATCGCGAATGGAAAGACGATGCAACATGAGTAGGCCCTGTCGTGCCCGCGATCAGAACCGCGACATAGAAGCGCTCCAATGCAACTTCTCGCGCAACATAGCGAAATAGCTATACCCCTCGGGGTGCAGCAGCCGCACTTCCAGCGGCGAACGCACGATACGCAACCGGTCGCCCGCGCGCCCATCGCAATAAGCCGCGCCGTCAAAATGGATGCGAGCATCGTGCGGCGGCATCAACACTATCTCGATGCAGGACGTATCCGGCAAAGTCACGGGCCGTGCGGAAAGCGCGTGCGGGCACAAAGGAACGAGCGCAATACCGGACACGCCCGGATGCAGAATGGGGCCGTTGGCCGACAGCGCATAAGCCGTCGACCCGGTCGGCGTAGCGACGATCATGCCATCCGACAACAAGGTATAGACAAACTCCCCATCGACGCGCAACTCAAACTCAATCATCTGCCCGAGATTACCCCGGTTGACCACAACATCATTGAGCGCCAGAGTATGAAAAATACATTCCCCGTCGCGCATCACCTCAGCATCGAACATAAAGCGGGATTCCGAACGATAACGCCCGTCGAGAATTTCGCCCAACTGCTGCCGCGCGCGCGCGCGCGGCAAATCGGTGAGAAAACCGAGGCGGCCAAGATTAACGCCCACCAGAGGCACCGCGCGCGCGCCCATACGCCGCGCCGCATTGAGCAAAGAACCATCGCCGCCGACCACCACTGCAAGATCGGCCTCGCGGGCGATTTCCTCGTAAGTGACAGTATCGAAACCCTGGGCGGCCTCGCCAATAGCGCTAGCCGTGCCATGCTCGATCCGGGCCTTGATCCCGCGCTCGCGCAGATAAGAAGCAAGATCGAGCACCGTTTCGGCGCCGTCCGTACTCCGGAACTTGCCGATCAGAGAAATATTATTGAACTCATGCGCCATGGTGTGCGATTAGACCACATTCGCCCGCCTCATGCGTATCTGCATGAGTAATCGCAAGAATACTCCCGCACAAAAAGAAGCGCCGAGAAAGCCTGGACAAGGCCACTCCCTTCGGGCCAAGCCTGTCGGAAGCCTGCATGGAGAACACCTTTCGGCAAATTCAGGGCCAACGGCTTACCTGCGATCGGCCATAAACGGACGGGGACTTTCTTGGCCTGCACAAGCATTTTGAATTTCTAACGAATGTTTCAATCCACGCCCGTAACCGGGCGACAAGACACGGAAAGGCTTACGCCCCTCCCGTGCCCGATATCCCCCTGAAGGGAGAGGTTCCCAACCGGAGTCAGTTTTTGATGAACAGAGCATTATCTTGCGATGCATAGCGGTTTCTGCAAGACCGTTGTAAAAATGGCTGCGAGTGTTGTAAAAAATGACTGCATTCATTTTCAAAAATCACTGCACTCATTTTTAAAAATCACTGCACTCATTTTTGAAAATGACTGCGCTCATTTTTTCGACGCGCCCATCGGCCAGCGCCACGCCCTGACGCAAACGCACAAACCATTGTTTTATATAAAAAACACAAAGTAAGCCCGCGAAACAGCGCCCCTGGGCAAAGCGCCCGCCTCACAGCAAAATTTCCGCCGCAGCGCTTGCGGACGGCTTGGCATCATTCCCATCGGAATCACAACCATATCGCAGCAAAAACACCACGCTTGCAGCCCAGGCAGTGAGCGCACCGCAAGAAAATATATTCATGTCGTTACATTATGTATTCACATCACCCTATTCCGTATCTATACTGTCGCGTGCATATTCACGGCGGGCATGTAATTTATTTCACAACGCCTTGAAATGATTTCCCGCCTGCCTCAATCCGGCTGGCTCTACCTCCGCTGCGAGAACGCCGCGAACCCGGCCCCTGGGGGCCGATCTTTCCCGCGGCTATCTCCTGCGCTTACTCCACCTTAAAAGGAGAAAGATCATGGCGAAAAGACGTTTCATCGTATTAGCGTGAAAGCTAACGCAGTGCATACGTCACAAGACCTGGCAATTTGAATGCCATTTTTTATGGTGTTCCCCTGGACGGTCAAGCCCTTGCGGGCGTCAGGAAGCCGAACTTGGTCAGGGCCTTGATCCAGCGGGGGGCATTACGTTGAACAGAAAGTGCTTCATAGTCGGTGGCGGAATCCCGGTAATGTTCGCGCCGCTTGAGCATGAAGAAGATGGTACGCAGGATCTTGTGGGCGATGGCGACAATTGCGCGTTTGTGCCCGCGGCGGACCACGAGTGAGGAGAACTTTGATTTGAACACGGAGGTGGTACGACTGGCGGCATGAGCGAACTCGCAGAGCAGACGGCGGACGTAGAGATTGCCCTTGCGAACGTGTCCAGACTTGCGCTTACCAGCCGACTCGTTGTTGCCCGGACAAATGCCAACCCAAGAGGCCAAGCGATCCGCACAGCCAAAGGCATCCATGTCGGTACCGATTTCGACCAGCAACATGGCAGCGCCGATCAGATCGACACCGGGAATGGTCTGCAAGAGCGCCAAGGCATGGCGTTCGGATTCGAGTTCGTCCAGCAAACGGGCATCGAAGCGGACAATGCATGCTTCGATGTGCTCGATATGCCGCATCAGTTCGTCGAGTACGAAGCGGTGGCTGGCGCTCAGTTCGCCTTGGAGAGCGTCGAATATTTCCTCCCGACCGGCCTTCAATCGCGTGCTCGCCAGCTTGATCACCTCGTGGGGCGGCTGTCCGGCAATGATCGCCTTGACCATGGCACGGGCGGATTGGCCATGCAGGTCGCTGACCACGACCCCCAGGCGAACCCCACTATCGGTCAGCACCTTATGCAGCCGGTTCTTCTCAGAAGCCAGTTGGCTGACCAGTTTCTGCCGTTGCCGGGCAATCAGCCGCAGTTCCCGCAATTTGGTCGGCGGCACAAAGGAGCCGCGCAGCAGCCCTGCACGTGCCAGCCTCGCCAGCCAGTGGGCATCACCCACGTCCGTCTTGCGTCCGGGGACATTTTTGACGTGCCGTGCATTGACCACCTTGGCACGGATGCCCACCGCTTCCAACGCAGCATATGGACTCTTCCAGTAGATGCCGGTGCTCTCCATTACAACTTCGTCGGGGCGCAACGATGCAACCCATTGAGCCAGTTCCAGGCGATCCCGCTTGAATCCACCAAACTGCCGTTGCTCGATGCGCGAGTTCCCGTCCGCATCCTCAATCAGCGCACAGGCCGTAATCTGCGCTTGATGAATGTCGAGGCCGATCACGCGTTTGTACAGCGTCACCAGTTCCATACTGCCTCCTGTCGAATTACACTCAAAGGCGGAAGGTGTCGGGACCGGGACTGAATGTGCCTGAAGGCGACAACCTCGCCAACGGCCTATTTAGCGTGCGCTCTCTATGGACGCAATCCGGGGTGCGCGTCAGTCCAGCTAGTCACGTTAGGCGCGGGGTCGAACCACCGAAAACTATCACGACCTATTCCTGACTCCTTCCACATCGAAGTCTCTTTCATCTTCGGGGGTGGTGCCAGCATCCATGATCGTTAGG
>JAIRXQ010000038.1 GCA_031268195.1 Azoarcus sp.
AACCTCCTTGCCCAGAACCTGAGCCTGGAGAGCCTGGCCTTCTGGCAAAAGAGCGAAGACATCCTGTACAGCCCACGGCAAGTCAGCCTGGGCGGGCAAAGCTCGGTGCGCGGCTTCAAGGAGCAGACGCTCTACGGCAGCACGGGCGGCTACTGGCGCACCCAGCTGAACTGGAGCCACGCCGTACCCTGGGCGTGGCTACAGCCGCTGTGCCAGGAAGTCGGCATCGCGCTGGCCTGGGACCTCGGCGCCATCGAACGCGACGCGGCCAACCGCTACACCGGCCAGCACGGACGTCTTTCCGGACACGCCCTGGAACTCAGCGCCCGCGGCCGCTACGCCCGCGTCCGCCTGACCCTGGCCCGCGCGGAGAAACGCCCGGCCGCGTTCAGCAAGCACGAGACGCCGCTTTGGATGCGGGTGGATTTGAGTTATTGAGGCGGTCAGCCACGGACGCGATCAGCCACGGACTCGCGACCAGCGATCACCCGATTGCCTTGGCATTCCAGACCATTCACCTTCCCCCACATTCACCTTCCCCCACATTCACCTTTACCCCATCATCACCCTTTATACGGCAACGACAGGAGGCGAACATGGAAGACACCGTTTTCATCACCGGCGCGACGTCCGGTTTCGGGCGCGCCGCGGCGCGGCGTTTTGCGGCGGCGGGGTGGTCGTTGGCGCTTGCCGGCAGGCGGGTCGAGCGGCTGCATGCTTTGCGGGAGGAGCTTGCGCCGCTCGTCCCGGTGCATGTCGCCGCGCTCGATGTGCGCGACGCGGCAATGGTCAATGACGTCGTGGCCGGGTTGCCAGTGGCTTTTCGGCGGTTGCGCACGTTGGTCAATAACGCCGGTCTTGCGCTTGCGCCGCAACGGGCGCAATGCGTGGCGCTGGAAGATTGGCACACCATGATCGACACTAACGTGACCGGGCTCGTCAATGTCACGCATGCCTTGCTGCCCGCGCTGCTGGCCGTCGGGCGCGGCGCGAGCATCATCAATCTGGGGTCGGTCGCCGGGCAATGGCCGTATCCGGGCAGTCACGTTTATGGCGCAACCAAGGCGTTCGTCCGCCAGTTCAGCTACAACCTGCGCTGCGACCTGCTCGGCACCGGGGTGCGCGTCACCGACATCGCGCCCGGACTGGCCGAAACCGAATTCACGCTGGTGCGCACCAAGGGCGATCAGGCCGCCTCCGAACGGCTTTATCGCGGCACCGAACCGTTGTGCGCCGAGGACATTGCCGAGCAGATTTTCTACGTTGCTTCCTTGCCCGGGCACATCAACATCAACCGCATGGAGATCATGCCGACACGGCAGGCATGGTCGCCGTTCGCCATCGATCGGGACGGCTGAATCAGCCCGCGCGTGCCTCTTTTATCCTGAAAATCCGTTGCAGCAGCGTCGGGTGCGAATACTGACAAAAGACGACCAGCGGGTGCGGATTCAGGTTGATGAGCGCCTTGGTCGATATTTTTTTCAGGCCCGAAATCAGCGCATCGCCCAAGCCGAAGCGAACGGCGAAACCATCGGCTTCGTATTCGTTTTTGCGCGAAATGTAATTGACGATCACATGCAGGATTTCTGACGCCGGGCTGAACAGCAGCAAAAAGCCGATCGCGCCGAGGTGAAAGGATGCCACCTCGCCGCCCAATGCCCTGGCAATGCGCGGGCTATCGAGGAAAAACGACAGGAGCGCGCACATGACGCCCATGCTGGCCACGGAAATGAGCATGGATTTCACGATGTGCTTGCGCTTGTAATGGCCGATTTCGTGCGCGAGCACGGCGACGATTTCGGTGGTGCCGAGCTCGTTCATCAAGGTGTCGAACAGGACGATGCGTTTCTTTTTGCCAAAGCCGGTGAAATAGGCGTTGGCCTTCGTGCTGCGTTTCGAGCCGTCCATGACGTAAATATTGTCCAGCCTGAAACCGGCCTTGTCCGCGAAGGCTTCGATGGCCGTACGCAATTCGCCCGCCGCGAGCGGCGTCTGTTTGTTGAACAGCGGCACAATCCATTCTGAATAAAAAAAGGTCATCAGCAGCGAAAAGCCGGAAATGAACAGCCACGCCAGCAGCCAGAACCAGCCTCCCGTGTATTGATAGATGTACAAAACGGCGGTGAGGAGAATGCCGCCGATGAGCAGACTCAACAGCATGCCTTTCAGGAAATCGGCGATGAACAGTCCCGGCGTGGAATTGTTGAAGCCGAAGCGTTCTTCGATCGTGAAGACGGCATACCATCTGAAGGGCAGGTGAACGATTTCGCTCGCCACGAGCAGGATGCCGAAAAATGCCAATGGCAACAGCAGGAAATGCGACGTGTGGCCGCGCAGGAAATCGTCGAGCCACCCCAGTGCGCCGAACGACAGGACAAACAGCACGATCGTGAACGAAAGCGCGGCGGAGAGCTGGCTAAAGCGGCTACTCGCTTTTTGGTACGCCTGCTGGCGGGCGTAATCCTCTGCGTTGTAGATTTTGCCCAATTCGGGCGGGATTCGGGGCGACATCCTTTTGATGTCGAGACGCAGCAGGAACTGCTCCCAGAGGAAGCCGAAAACGAAAAATGCGATGATGAAAAATGCCATAGCCAAAGTTGCCCAAATCCGCCAATCCACCAGAAGCGGGTCCCATCTACCAGAAGCGGGCCGCATCCACCGGAAAAGCGCGGTGGTTGCGCTAAGCGGCGGTTGCGCTGAGTATAGCCGTCCATTCGCCTCACCGGCGTCCTGGAAAACGAAATGGATCGGCGCGAGCCTGTGCCTTGCCAGGGCGCTGGCCTCATACCGCACTGAAACGTGTCGCGTTCGCTGGCACGGCGAGCCGCGCAAAGCGGCTCAGGTGCAGAGGGCGTCCATTTATTCGAACAACTTTGCGATTCCGTCCAGCCCGACGCGATCCAGACAGCAATCCGCCACTTCGCGGAGCGCGGGCTTGGCCTGGTACGCAACGCCGAAGCCCGCGGCGCGGAACATGGGGATGTCGTTCGCGCCATCGCCTGCGCAGAGGACTTCGTTTGGCGCGAGGCCGAGGGTGTCGCGGGTTGCGGTGAGGTGATCCGCTTTCGCTTGCCCGTCGATGACGGGGCCGATGACGAGGCCCGTGAGGTGACCGTCGGCGACTTCCAGCTCGTTGGCCCAGGCGTGGTCGAAGCCGAGTTCGCGCTTGAGGTGTTCGGTGAAGTAGGTGAAGCCGCCGGAGACGAGCGCCGTTTTCATGCCGACCGCTTTGAGGCGCGCCATCAGTGTCTGCGCGCCGGGGTTCAGGCGCAGGCGCTTGGCGTGTACCTTCGCCAATGCCTGTTCCGGCAAACCTTCGAGCAGCGCGACGCGGCGAGCGAGCGAGGTGCGGAAATCGATTTCGCCGCGCATCGCACAGGCGGTGATGGCCGAGACTTGCGGTTTCAGGCCGTGCAGGGCGGCGATCTCGTCGATGCATTCGATGTTGATGAGGGTGGAATCCATGTCGGTGATGAACAGCCCGAAATCGGCCAGTCGCAAGCCTGCCGGCACCCAGGCGTGATCGAGCGCGGCTTTTTCGCAGAAGGCGGCGATGAGCGAAGCGTTGCCGCGCTCGGCCTCGCCCAGGCGAAAGGCGTGTTCGTCGATGAGATCGATCTCGGACGTTCCGGCCAGCACCGCCAGATGGCGGAGTACCGCCGGGGTCATCTGGCCGCCCTGGACGACCAGATTCATGCAGCGGCGCTCCGGCGGTTGAGCACGTCGCGCAGCTCTTTGTGCGCGCTGCGAATCATTTCTTCCGTGCTCTCCCAGCCGACGCAGGCGTCGGTGACCGAGCAGCCGTATTTCAGTTGCGTGAGGTCGGCGGGAATCGGCTGGTTGCCTCCGACGAGGTTGCTTTCGATCATCAGTCCGACGATGGATTCGTTGCCGTCGCGGATTTGATGGATGACATCTTTCATCACCAGCGGCTGCATTTCCGGCTTCTTCCACGAATTGCCGTGCGAGCAGTCGATGACGATGTTGCACGGCAGCCCGGCTTTGGCGAGCGCCTGCTCGGCGCAGGAAACCGATACCGAGTCGTAGTTGGGCCGCTCGCCGCCGCGCAGCACGAGGTGGCCGTGGCGGTTGCCGCGCGTGCGCACGATGGCCGACTGGCCTTGCGCGTTGATACCGAGAAAACTGTGCGGATTGGCCGCCGAGACGATGGCGTTGACCGCGGCGGCCACATCGCCGTCGGTGGTGTTCTTGAAGCCGACCGGGGTGGAGAGGCCGGAGGCCATCTCCCGGTGCGTCTGCGACTCCGAGGTGCGCGCGCCGATGGCCGTCCATGAGATGAGATCGCCGTAATATTGCGGCGCAATGGGATCGAGCGCCTCGGTCGCGATGGGCAGCCCCACGCGCGCCACTTCGCGCAGAAAATGCCGCGCCCGCTCCATGCCCTCGTCGACGCGGAAGGAGTCGTTCATGTGCGGATCGTTGATGAAGCCCTTCCAGCCCGTTGCGGTGCGCGGCTTCTCGAAATAGACACGCATCGCCAGCAGCAGCGTGCTGTTGACTTCCCGCGCGAGCGCGGCGAGCCGATGCGCGTAGTCGAGCCCCGCTTTCGGGTCGTGAATCGAGCACGGCCCGACCACCACGAACAGGCGCGGGTCGTGGCGTTCGAGAATGCCGGTGAAGCCTTTGCGCCCCGCCACGACCGTGGCGGCGGCCGCCTCGTCCAACGGCACGCGCGCCTTGATCTCATCGGGCGAGGGCATGTGGTCGATGGCGAGGATGTTGAGGTTTTCGGTCTGGAGAACGGTCATTGCGGACTCTGGCGGGTGCGGCTGGGAAGGCGGTGAATTGTACGCTTGGCCGGCATTGTTGCGGCGCGGAAAGCGGCTATGGGTCGAGGTCGTAGTCGATGATGAGCGGCGCGTGATCCGAGAAGCGTCGTTCCTTGTAGACGCTGGCGCGGCGGGCGCGGGCGGCCGCGGCGGGGGTGGCGATCTGGTAGTCGATGCGCCAGCCGACGTTTTTGGCCCATGCCTGACCGCGATTCGACCACCATGTGTAGCTCTCGTCGCTGGCCTCGGGGTGGAGGCGGCGGTAGACGTCGACCCAGCCCTGTTCGGCGAAGACGCGGGAGAGCCAGGCGCGTTCTTCGGGCAGGAAGCCGGAATTTTTCTGGTTGCTTTTCCAGTTCTTGAGGTCGATTTCCTGGTGGGCGATGTTCCAGTCGCCGCAGATGATGAATTCGCGGCCGCTCGCGGCGAGTGCCTGCAATTTGGGCAGGAAGCGGTTCATGAAGCTGAATTTGGCCGCTTGCCGCTCGGGGGAGCTGGAGCCGGAGGGCAGATAGAGCGAGACGACCGAGAGGGCGGGAAAATCCAGTTGTAGATAGCGGCCTTCGGCGTCGATGTCAGGATGGCCCAGGCCGGTGACGATGCGTGTGGGGCGCGGGCGGCTGTAGAGGCCGACGCCGCTGTAGCCTTTCTTTTCGGCGTAGTGGAAATGGCCGCTCATGCCCGTGCCGGCAGGTTCGAGCAGGGCGGCGGAGAGGTCGGCGGCTTGTGCCTTGAGCTCCTGCACGCAAACGAGGTCGGCGCCGGCGTGCGCCAGCCAGTCGAAAAATCCTTTGGTGGCGGCCGCGCGAATGCCGTTGAGGTTGGCAGAAATAATGCGTGTCATGGGCGGGTATTCCGGTATTTTTGGGCGCAGTTGAATTGGTGTAATGTAGCGCGCCGTGAACTTTTTGGGCCAAGACATTGTTTAGCCGTGATTTTATCGCTCTCGCATGCCGTCGGGGTGTGCTACGGTTCGGTTCGTTCGTGACCAAGGCGGGCAGGACGTCGCCCTATTTTTTCAATGCCGGGTTGTTCGATGATGGCGCTTCGTTCGATGCGCTGTGCGGTTTTTATGCACAGGCGATTCGTGAGTCCGGCGTGGCGTTCGATATGCTGTTCGGGCCGGCCTACAAGGGCATTCCGCTGGCCGCGGGCACGGCGATGCGGTTGGCGGGAGAGGGCGTCAACGTGCCGTTCGCCTTCAATCGCAAAGAGGCCAAGGATCATGGCGAGGGGGGCACGCTGGTTGGCGCGCCGTTGAAAGGAAAAGTGCTGATTCTCGACGATGTGATTTCGGCGGGCACCTCGGTGCGCGAGTCGGTCGACATCATCCGCGCGCATGGTGCGACGCCAGCGGGGGTGGCGATTGCGCTCGACCGCATGGAACGCGGGCAGGGCGAGGATTCAGCGGTGCGGGAAGTGGGCAAGACCTACGGCATTCCCGTGCTGGCAGTGGCGACGCTCGAAGACTTGATCGCGTATCTGGCCGACGATGCGGCGCTGGCAAACAATTTGGCGGCGGTTCAGGCTTATCGGGATACCTATGGAACACATGCGACGCGCTGACTTTTTCGTGGTGGCCGTTTTTGCGTGCCTTGCGTCCGTCGCATCGGGGCAGGGCAGTGCGGCGAAAGTGTTCAGCTGTGTGGTCGACGGCCATACCGTGTTCGGCGACACATTGCCGAAGCAATGCTATGGCCGCGCCTGGGTGGAGAAGATAAACGGCGTGGTCGTCTACCGCGAAACGGCGCAGCCCACGCCCGACGAGAGCGCTCGCCGCCGCGAGCAGAAGCGGCTGAAGGAGATCGCGGAGCAGGACGCGGCGAAACAGCGCCGGCAGGACGAGGCGTTGCTCGGCCGCTATGCGTCGCTGGAGGCGTTCGACCGCTACCGTGATCGGGAAATGGGGCAATTGGACGGCAGCATTGCCGGTCTGCGCACCGAGGAACAGCGCCTGGCCGAGCGGCGTGGCAGTTTCGATGCCGACATGGCGGCGTTGGGCGGCAAGCCGGTGCCGCCGGATCTCGCCCGCGCCATCGCCTACGCCGACGAGGAGTTGTCGCGCGCGCGCGCCGCCCTTGAACTCAAGATGAAAGAGCGCGACGAGTTGCAGCAGCGGTTCGATGCCGAGCGCCGCCATTACATCGAAATCACGCAGCCCACCCAGGACGCGCAACGATGAGCGCGTCCGCCGAAGCGGTGCTGGAGGCGGCGGCCGCGTTGCTCGCGCGGGCGAAAAAGCCGCTTTTCATCACCGGCGCGGGCATTTCCGCCGACTCCGGCCTGCCCACGTATCGCGGCATCGGCGGGCTCTACAATGACAACAAAACCGAGGAAGGCTTCCCCATCGAGGAGGCTTTGTCCGGTCACATGCTGGCCGCGCGCCCCGAAATCACCTGGCGCTACATCGGCCAGATCGAGCGTAATTGCCGCGAGGCCGGGCCGAATGCCGCGCACCGGCTGATTGCGGCAATCGAGGCCGAAAAATCCGGAACATGGGTGCTCACCCAAAACATCGACAGCCTGCATCGCAAGGCCGGCTCGAAGAACCTGATCGAAATCCACGGCACCGTGCACCGCCTGCTGTGTACGCGCTGCGACTGGCAATGCGACGTTGCCGGCTACGACGCGCTGACGTTGCCGCCCTCCTGTCCTGCTTGCGGACGGCCCGCGCGCCCGGATGTGGTGCTGTTTGGTGAAATGCTGCCGCAAGCGGCGCTGGCGCAACTCGCGCGGGTGATGGACGCGGGGCCGGATCTGGTGTTTTCCATCGGCACCACCAGCGTTTTTCCCTACATTGCGCATCCGGTGTGGTGGGCGCGGCAAAACGGCGTCGCCGCCATCGAAATCAATCCCGGCGAAACGGGCGTGAGCGACATTGCCTCGCACCGCCTGCGGATGGGGGCGGCAGATGCGCTCTCCGCGCTCTGGGCGCGCGCCCATCCAGAGCGTTGATAGATGTTGACGGATGCATTGCTCGTTCCGACCGGGGTTGTCGCGCTGGCCGAAATCGGGGACAAAACACAATTGCTCGCCTTCGTGCTGGCGGCGCGCTTCAAGAGAACATGGCCCATCGTGCTCGGCATCCTCGCCGCCACCGTGCTGAATCACGCCCTCGCCGGGCTGCTCGGCGCGCTTGTGGCCAGGTTCATTGGGCCGGAGCTGCTGCGCTGGGTGCTTGGGCTGTCGTTCATCGTCATGGCGGGGTGGATTCTCGTGCCGGACAAGATCGACGACGAGGCGGCGGGCGCGGTCACGAATCACGGCGTTTTCCTTGCCACCGCCATCAGCTTTTTCCTCGTTGAAATGGGCGACAAGACGCAGCTCGCAACCGTGGCGCTGGCGGCGCATTACAACGCGCCGCTCCTGGTGGTGATCGGCACCACGCTCGGCATGCTGGTGGCCGACGTGCCGGCGGTGTTCGTGGGCGACAGGCTCGGCCAGAGGCTGCCGGTGCGGGCCATCCACCTCGTTGCCGCGCTGGTGTTTGCGGCGCTTGGCGTGGCGACGCTCGTCGGGGCGGGGAAAAGCGTCGGGCTATAGAAAACGACACATCCATTGCATTTGTTGTTGCACTGCAACATTGTCGGTTTTTTTCGCTCGAAGCGTGCATTATCCCAAGCTATGTCATCGACTACGGAGCTGCGATGCCGTACGAAACCATCATTGTACAGACAGGGCTGGCCGAACGTGTCGCCAAGAACCGCTGGCCGGCCAGACTCGACGTATTGCAAAGTGGCACGGGCTTGTTTCTGGCGTTGTTCATGTGGGGGCACATGTTCTTCGTCGCCTCGATCCTGCTTGGCGAGACGCCGATGTGGGTCATCACCAAGTTTTTCGAGGGCCATTTCATCTTCGGCTCCTCTCATTACTGGCTGGTGTCCTGTGTGGTGGCGCTCGTCGCCGTGGTCTTTGTTGCGCACGCGGGACTGGCGGTGCGCAAATTCCCGATCAACTACCGGCAGCTACGCGCGATTCGCGCCCACTCGCGGGCGATGCGCCACGAGGACACCACCCTGTGGGTGTGGCAGGTCTATACCGGCTTTTTGCTCTTTTTTTTCGCCTCGGCGCACCTTTATCAAATGCTGGTGTGGCCGGAGAAGATCGGCCCTTATGGGTCTGGCGACCGCATGTGGAGCGACGGACTGTGGCCGTTCTACCTGACGATGCTGCTGGCCGTGGAGTTGCACGGCGGCATCGGACTCTACCGGCTGGCGGTGAAGTGGGGCTGGCCCGATGCGCCGCGCGCCACGCTCAAAAAGCTGAAATGGGCGCTCACCGCTTTTTTCTTCGTGCTTGGGCTGGCGACGCTCGGCGCGTACATGAAGATCGGCTTCGAGCATCGCGCTCACTACGGCGAACGCTACACGCCTGCGTGGATCGCCGCTGAGCCTCAAAACGAAAACAGGGCCGTCGCACCCGCGCCGCAGGCCGCCCCGTCGGGAGAGAACGAGTGAAAACGATCATGACCGACGTGCTGGTGATTGGCGGCGGGCTGGCCGGATTGCGCATGGCGATCGCCGCCAGGAAGCGTGGCCACGAAGCCATCGTGCTCTCGCTCGTGCCGCCCAAGCGTTCGCATTCGGCGGCCGCGCAGGGCGGCATGCAGGCTTCGCTCGCCAACGTCGCCAAGGGCATTGGCGACAATGAGGACGTGCACTTCGAGGACACCGTGCGCGGCAGCGACTGGGGCGCGGATCAGGTCGTGGCGCGCATGTTCGTGAACACCGCCCCGAAAGCGGTGCGCGAACTCGCGGCATGGGGCACGCCGTGGAGCCGGGTACGCGCGGGCGATCACCAGGTCATCATCAACGAACAAAAAGTCACGCTCTCCGAGCGCGCCGAAGCGCACGGCCTGATTTCGCAGCGCGACTTCGGCGGCACCAAGAAGTGGCGCACCTGTTACGTCTCGGACGGCACCGGGCACGCGATGCTATTTACCACCAGCGATCAGGCGATCCGTCACGGCGTCGAAGTGCATGAACGCACCGAGGCGCTGGCGCTGATCCACGACGGCGAACGCTGTTACGGCGCAGTGGTGAGGAACCTCGTCACGGGCGAACTCGTGGCCTATCTCGCCAAGGCCACGGCGATGGCCACCGGCGGCGCAGGGCGGCTGTACCGCGTCACCACCAACGCCGTGATCTGCGAAGGCATGGGCCAGGCGCTGGCGCTGGAGACCGGGGTGGCGGCGCTCGGCAACATGGAGGCGGTGCAGTTCCACCCCACCGGCATTTTTCCGGCGGGCATCCTCGTCACCGAGGGCTGTCGCGGCGACGGCGGTCTGCTGCGCGACGTCGACGGCCATCGCTTCATGCCCGACTACGAGCCGGAAAAAAAAGAACTCGCCTCGCGTGACGTCGTATCACGCCGCATGGAGGAACACATCCGCGCCGGCAAAGGCGTTTCCACCCGCTTCGGGCCGCATCTGTGGCTGGACATCACCCTGCTGGGCCGCCGCCACATCGAACACAACCTGCGCGAAGTAAAGGAAATCTGCCAATATTTCCTCGGCATCGACCCGGCGGAAAAGTGGATTCCCGTCCGCCCGGCGCAGCACTACACCATGGGCGGCGTGCGGACCGACCACACCGGGCAGTCGCCCACGCTCAAAGGGCTGTTCGCCGCGGGCGAGGCCGCCTGTTGGGACTTGCACGGCTTTAACCGCCTCGGCGGCAATTCCGTGGCGGAAACCGTGGTCGCGGGCATGATCGTCGGTGAATTCATCGCGGATTTCTGCGACAAACCGGAGAACACCGTGCCCGCGCCGCTCGCTTTGGCGCGCCAGTTCGTCGAGCGCGAGCGCGAAAAACTCTCGCTGCTGCTCGAATCCCCCGGACGCGAAAACCCTTTCCAGCTGCTCGCGAAGATGCAGCAGATCATGACCGACTACGTTGGCATCTTCCGTCAGGGCGATGCCCTGCTCGCGGGCGTGGCGCAGTTGCAAGACTTGCTGGAGCGCAGCCGCGGCATCGGCATCTCCGGCAAATCGCGCGCCGCCAACCCTGAACTCGTCGCCGCCTACCGCCTGCGCCGCATGCTGAAGCTCGCGCTGACCATCGCCTATGGCGCGTACCAGCGCACCGAAAGCCGGGGCGCGCATTTTCGCGAGGATTTCCCGCGCCGCGACGATCAGGACTGGTTGAAGCGCACGCTCGCCGTCTGGCCGGAAGAAGGCGCCAACCTGCCGCATCTGAACTACGAAGTCCTCGATGTGATGCGGATGGAATTGCCGCCGGGCTGGCGCGGCTACGGCGCGAAGAACTACATCGAGCATCCCGACACCCCCCGCCGCCAACAGGAGGTGGAGGCGCGGCGCAACGCCATGCTGGGCCGGGATCGCCATGCCGTGCAGGAGGCGCTGATGCCCTTCACCGACCAATTGCCCGCCTCGCTCGCGGGGCGCAACGAACGGCTCGACGAGCCGCTGGAGCAGGCTAAATGAGCGCCTCCGCCCAAACCCACGGCAACGGCAGCATCCCCAAACCCCGATCGCAGCGCCAACTCGTTTTCAACGTCCTGCGCTACGACCCCGCCCGCCCCGAAGCCGTGCCGCGCATGCAGGCGTACAAAATCGAGGAGGCGGACAGCATGACGCTTTTCATCGCGCTGAACGAAATCCGCGAGCAGCAAGACCCGACGCTACAGTTCGATTTCGTCTGTCGCGCGGGCATCTGCGGCAGTTGCGCGATGATGGTCAATGGCCGCCCGCAGCTCGCCTGTAGAACGCTGACCAGCGCCCTGCCGGAAGAAACCACCCTCGCGCCGCTGCCGTTTTTCGAGCTGATCGGAGACTTGTCGGTCAACACCGGTAAATGGATGCGCGGCATGAGCGAGCGCCTGCAAACCTGGTTGCACACGCAGGAGGGCGAACGCGATCTGCGCCGCATCGAAGAGCGTATGGAACCCGAGCTGGCCGAGCAAATCTACGAGATGGATCGTTGTGTCGAATGCGGCTGCTGCGTCGCGGCCTGCGGCACGGCGCAGATGCGCAAGGATTTCGTCGGCGCGGTCGGCTTCGGCAAGATTGCGCGCTTTCGGCTCGACCCGCGCGACGGACGTTCCGACGACGATTTCTACGACATGATCGGTGACGATACCGGCGTGTTTGGCTGCATGTCGCTGCTCGCCTGCCACGACGTGTGCCCCAAGTCGCTGCCGTTGCAGACGCAGATTGCCTTTTTGCGGCGGAAAATGGCGGCGATGGGGCTTTGACAGGTGGCATTGGCGAAGTTTCTGCTTCCGTCACGCCGTAGGGGCGGGTTTGAAACCCGCCCCTACATGGGTTGGCGGGTTTGAAACCTGCCCCTACATGGGTTGCATGAACACCCCTTGCCGCTTTGCCCCCTCCGTCACGCGGCTTCGCCGCGCGACACTTCCCTCGGGGAGGGAGGCCAGAACCGGGCTGGCACGGGGGCAGTCCCTACGCAAGAAATGACCTCGGTCATTTTTAAAAATCACCGTGGTCATTTTTGAAAATCATCAAGGTGATTTTTTGAAATCGCCGCACTCGTTTTTTGATGCGCACACTGGCCTGCGCCGCGCGCGCCGGGAGGAGAAAGCGTCCTACCGCCAGCACTCTGCCGACGTGAGCGCCGAGCCTTTGCTTCCCGTGTGATCCAGCGTGAGCGTGCCGCAACGGTCGCCGGTTTGTCCGCCCGCGGGTATTGCGTTCAACTTGAAGCCGCCCGTGTCGAGAATCTCTTTTTTGAAGGTGTAGGTCGCATCGCCGCCACCGGGCGGGCATTGGAGCGTGCTCTCCACTTCTGTCGTAAAAGCGTAGACGTAATTGGCGGAATGATGCCGCTCCAGCATGCTCGCCGCTTTCAGCAGCACGGCTTCGCACTCGGCCCGCTTCGTCCGCCGCACCTGTTCGCGGTAAGAGGGCAGGGCGATGCCGACCAGAAGCGCGACGATGACGATGGCGATCATCAGTTCGATCAGGGTGAAGCCTTTTTGTGAGTGGGCGAGCATGCTTTTGTCTCCGTTGCCTTCAGAAGCGCAGATTATCTCAGCGTCCCTTGAGTTGTAGCCAGGATTCGCGGCCCTTGCCTTCGGAGGCATCGAGCTGGAAGGCGGCATTGTCCTTGTTGTCCGCGCCGTCGTTCGAGGGGGAGGATATGCCGTAGAGGTAGCCCAGCGAACCGTCGCCGGTGGTGCTGGCGCCGCCGACCTGTATCGTGAATCCCGGTTGCACGCCTTTTAGCCCACTGACGACTTGCGAACCCGATTCGTCCAGGGCGTCGAATTTTCCGTCGCCATTCAGATCGAAGACGCTGGCGTCCGGTTGTGCGCCTGTCAGGGTGATCGTATAGAACCAGCCGTAGGTGCCACTGGTTGCGCAGGGATTCTCCGGCGTGGCGTCGGGAACCAGCGTACTGAAGATGATCCGGTCGGTCAGCAGCATTGGCGAGAAGGTGACGCGTTCACCTTCTTTCTTGTTGCCGATCAGCAGGTCGATGTAGAAACCGAAGTCGCTGTTGTAATCGACCTTGTTGTCCGACAGGTAGCGCAATTCGGATTTGTCGTAATTGCCGATGCCACTCGCCGTTTCAAATATCTTCTGTGCCACCAGCTGTGTGCGGCTCAGGCCGACCGTGCTGTCATCGTCCAGCACGCCGTAGAAAGTCTGTACGGAGGTATCGGAGAGGTCGTCACGCGGGGTGTTTTTCGTCCCTTTCTCGAAGAACTTGCCGGTGCCGAACAGAACCAGTACGCCGTTTCCTTTGGGCGAGGAGATGGCCTCCGGCCGTGCGTAAATGGGCTGAACGGCGTTGGCCGGGCCGCGCGCCTTGAACAGGACCTTGGCTTCATTTTTCTTCAGATCGAACTTCCACAGGTTGCCGAGCATGTCTCCGGCATAGACCGTATCCGCGCTGCCGTCGCCGTCCTTGTCGATGACCAGCGGCGTGGACAGTCCGTTGGGCGCATCGTTGTCCGCCGAATTGTTGGCGACGATGTCCATGCCCGCAATGAGTGTGCCGTTCTGTGCATTGACGATATAAAGGTGCGCCTTGTTGTCCGCGCTGTTATAGCCGTTGCCGAAAATCGCCACCCATGTGCCGTTTTGCAGGCGCGCGAGGGTGGCTTGCCCAAGCGTTGCGCCCAAATTTGTAAATCCCGGCACGGAGGGGGTGATGTCCCAAAGCGCCGTGGGGTTGTTCGGGTTTTCGATGTCGAGCGCGAAATAGCCGTTGCCGCCCGCGCCGGTCGAGCCGACCAGCACGGTGTGCCAGTTGGGCGTGCTGCCCGTGCCGCGATTGATGTCCGCTGCCCTGGGTGAGCCGTCGACGAAGTAGCGGTGCTGGTATTCCGGGTCGAACAGCTTGGGCAGGTAGGGGAACACGGCGTTGGGGATGTAGGCAAACACCTCTGCGCCATCCCCGATGTTTGCATGGCTGGCCGGCGCTTTGAACGCATGCAACATGCCGTCATTGGCACCCACGTAAATCATGGGTTGGCGCGGGTGGTCACGGTAATTGTTCGCACGTGCGTTGTAGGCGTCCCGCTCTGCCGAGGTCAGGCTGCTTGCCAGGCCGTAGCCGAAATCCTCGTTGCCGACGAAAAGCGGCCCAGAGTTGATGATGTCGCCGAACGTGTGTTCATCGCGCCCGAAGTTGGCGCGCAGGCGCTCCCACTGGAGCGCGGTGATCGGGGAATTCGTGGGGGCATAGCCTGTCTTCAGCGGCGTCGGCACCGTCGCTTTGTCGGTGAGCGTGGAGGCGCACGCTGCGGTCGTCGTATTGCCGCAGAGGTAGATTTTGCGGGCATCTTTGCCCGGGATGGCCGCTTTCCATACAGCGGGCTTCACGATGTCGCCTTCTTTGTTGCAGCCCGCCTTGCTTTCGACGGACGGGTTCTGGCAGAGCCAGTAGCCACTGAGCGCGCCTGTCCAGTCGACGTTGTAGGTGGCCTCGAACAGGAAGGAAACCGAACGTAGCGAACCGCTCGTCGCCGACAGCGGCGCCACCGGGCTGGTCCCGCGTATCTGGTCGATGAACTCCTTCATGGCTTTGACGAATTCATCGGGATTTCCCGCCGTGGCCGTGCCGCCGTGGCCATTGACGGCAGCATGGACCAAGTCGTCGATCTGGTATGAACTGGCGTTTGGCCAACCGGGATTCGGCGCAAGCGCCGTGGATGTATTGGCGTTTTTTTCCGTCGCGAGCGCCGTCCAGATATCGACGTAGCCTGGTGTGGGAGTTTGTTTCACCACGTCCGGCGCGACGCCCAAACCGATGGTGTAGGTCGTCATGTGTTGCCAGAAAGCCGGGTCGCGGGTCGTTGGCACGACTCTATTGGCGGCGTTGGGGCGCAGGTCGCGGCTCCAGTAGTAGTACGCGATATCCGCCAGAGTGTTGGAATAAGCGTCCGCAACCGGCTTCTTGCTCCACGTATGGGTTCTGTTTTCCTGGTCTGGCGGAGTGGTGAACGTGCTTCCGGTGCCATCGACATTGGTTTTCGCGGCCGCAGTGCCCGCTTCATAGCTGGTGCCCGACGACCAGTATCCGTCAGTCATCAGGATGGTATAGCTTTTCCGGCACTGTGCTTCGTCGGAACTCCCCCAGGGATGCTCGGCGCTGTAGTACTTGCCCGCATCGTCCAGCGCTTTCCGCAGGGGCGTGCTGCCGGTGGGGGCGACTTTATATAACCAGTTGAAAAAATCGGTCTTGCGGGCGCTGTCGAAAGGCTTGACGCCCTCCATGATCGTCGTGAAGGACGTTCCGTCGATATTGGTCGAAGTAGATTTATTGATTCTTCCCCAACCCAGACGGAATTCGTCACCGATCTTGTCGAAAGCCAGCGCGACGCCCGCGCGGGCGGCGTAATTCCGCGTGCGATAATAGGAATACCAATTGGCAAAATTTTGTTTTTCGGTATCGTTCGCCATGTAATACGGGCCGGTACAAGCATTCCCGGAGCAGTTGTAATAGTGCGCGGCGCCCGCTGTCGTCTCCAGAAATTCTTCGTTTTGGCCGACCGAGAAATACGGGCCGTAATACTTCGTGGCCTTGTATGAGGTACTCAGGTTGACCCGGCGCGGCGTCGTGCCCGCATAGTTTCCTGCCGCGTTTCTCCCGGCAAGATCGTAGCCATCGAACCAGGCATCGGTAAACCTTGCGTTGCCGAGTGTTCCTTCGGGCTGGACCGAGGCGCCGTTGGAATAGGTTATGACAACGCCAGCGGGTGCGGGTGGGGGGAGATAAGTGACAGCAGGATCGTAATAAACCTTATTGCCCTGTGGGGACTTGAAGGTGTTGCGGGCCGCGTTGTACACGCTATCCGGCATGAATGACCAGTACATCGAACCCGAATCGTCATGGATGTATAGCAAATTGGGATGGACCCCCTGCCCGGAGGTAATCGGCTCCTGAACCAGATTGAACGCGGGAGTGGGGGTTTGCGCCATGCTGCCGCTGCTGAGCGCGAGCGCCACGAGGCAGGCGAGTGGGCGAATGCGCAGGGACGGCGAGAGGCGTTCGTACGTGGTTTTCATGAGTGTCTCCTCTATTGTCTTGTCGGGGTCGGTTAGCGGCTGATCGTCGTTTGCAGCACGACATCACTGACCGGGACGTTGCTTTCTTCCTGCATGCCCCTGCCCAGCGCGGTCACTCTGTAGACGCTGGCTTGTGGGAGCTTGTCCTTGGCGGCGCCCAGCGCAAGCGAGCCGCTCAGGAGTTTGTCTCCTGTCTTGCCTTCGCCTGATTGCAGCTCGATGATGTATTTCGGGTTATTCGTGTTGCCTGCGCCGTAGAGGGGATAGTCCATGGGGCGGTGGCTGCTCGGAAAATGGCTGCTCCAAAAGGCGTACCCCTGCGCCAGATCCTTGACGGCGGGGGCGGGATCGTCCTTGATGTTGAAAATGTTGTAGCCGTCCGGCTTCGTATCGGCCTTGATCGCGGCCTCGCCGGCGCGAAGTGCCGCTTCCGCTGCCTGAAATGCCTGGTTGTGGTCGACTGACGAACCGGACAGACGTTCCTGAAGCGTCACCGTGCGCATCGCGGCCATGCCGAGCAGCATGACCATCGCCAGCAGGATCAGGCCAGTGATGAGCACCGCGCCACGTTCGCGGCGGGGGCTCGTTGCCGTTTCGGCTTTGAATGGTTTCACGTTTGGGCTCCCGGTCGAATCAGCGCACCCGGTTGCGCAAGGTCACGGAGGTGCTGAACAGACGGCGCAGGCGGTAGGCGTGGGCCGAATCATCGGACGTTCCGGACGGCTGCCAGTACCCGCTGCCGTTCGGGCCGCAAACCGAATAAGTCGGCTGTACCGCTTGATCTTGCACGCGTTGTCCCGGCGGCGAGGCCAGCACCAGATTGACGTGGATGGTCAGCGGTATTTCGTTGCCGTGCAGCGCCGTGGCGTCCCAATTGGCAAAACGGGTTTCGTCGATTTTGTTGTCCTTGTCGGTATCCACGCCGATGCAGACCCGGAATAGCTCCACGTTATTCGCCAGCAGTTGTCCGTTGCGGCGCAATTCATTGTTGGCGTAGGTATAGACCGTGCCGCCCTGACCGTTGGCGCTACTCCAGTCGTACCAGTTCACCGTCGTGCCCGCGGCGTATTCGGCATTGGCTTTGGCCCCGGCGGACATGTTGATCACGCCTGCGGCAGTGGGTGTGGCTTCGACGAACTGCGCACTGCCGCAATCGTCGATCAGCACGAAGGAGACATGCGCGGTACTGCCCCAGGCGGAGTCGCTGCTCTGATCGGGCGTGATCGCCGCGGTGGTGGCGCTCGTACCATCCTTGGCCAGCTTCGTCGTCAGCTGGAAATTGCCGCCAGGGATGGGGCCGAAAAGATTGAGTTCCGTCGTCGTTTTGGCGCTGCCCGCGCCGTTCGTGATGCCAACGCCGTTGACCAGCAAAGCGTCCAGCTTGGGGATATTCGGCAGGGAGGGCACCGGGGCGCTGGAGGCGATGCTCTTGCAGCCCATGTAGCCCGCCAGCCGTATGTCGCCGGTGAGCATATTCAGGATGTAGCGGCCGCGGTCCTGCAAGCGCGCGTCCTGCTCGTTGAACATCCACGAACGCTTGTTGGCAAGGTAGGCATAGCTCGTCAATGCCAGCACGACCAGGCCGATCGTCATGGAGATCATCAGTTCGATGAGGGTCATGCCGCGCTCGCGGGCGGGACGGGAGCCAGATTTTCCGCGCATGTCGCTTTCTCCTCGATGTTTCAGAACAGCTTCGCCGCAGCCCAGATGGACTGGTCGTTCGTGCCATTGCTGGCGCCGATGCCGAGCTTGGCGTCATTGCCTTGACTCCAGCCGATGCAGACGACGAACACCTCGCCGCCGGGTTGATCCTCTGGGCCGAAGCAACCCGTGTCGGGGGTGACGTCGGCTGTTTCACGTCGGAAAATGCGTGCCTTGGCCTCAGGCAGGGAAGGCGTCCACACTGCGCTGTCGCCCTGCTTCCCGCTCAACTGGGACCAGAATGTATCGAGATCGCTGCCAGCGGGCTGGGCGCGCCCCGCGCACTGGCTCAGGTTGCCGCAGATGTAGTCGGCGGCGCCGTCCTTGCCTCGGCTGCGAACTTTGTCGAGCATCGCATAGGCATATTGTGTCGCGAGCGAGCGCGCCGAGGCGGCCTGATTCATCTTGAGCGCGGTAATTTGCAAGCCAGCCAGCCCCATGAGTCCAAGAGACAAAACGACGAGCGTGACCAGCACTTCGATCAGGCTGAAACCCCTTATGTGACGTTTCTGGCTGGCGTTCATGACGCAACCTCCTGGATTACTGGCACGCCTGACGTGCCGCGTCGATTTCCAGCAGTGGCGAGAAGGTGAGCGCGCGGCGCGCGCCCGGATCGTCTTTTTTACATTGCGCCGCCTGGATGACGAAGCCGTCGTTGAGCCAAGTCGCTTTTGCGACGCCCATCGGGTTGACAGTCAATGGCGCCGTGATCGCCCCGCCCGGAAAGTCGATTCCCGTCAGTTCGTCGCGCTCAACCAGGACGATGTTGCTACTGGCGCATGTGCTGCCGATCTGAACCGTCCAGCCCTTGTGCAGCCCGCCAGCGGCGGGGCACAGGGACACCGCCTTGCCGCGCCGTACCGCTTCGCCGCGTGTGTAGGTCATGGAGCCGACCAGATCGCTGGAGGCGGTGGCGATGCGGTTTTGTCGCATCAGGTTGGCCAGCCCGGGCGCGGCGACCGCGAGCATGATGCCGGCGACGGCGATCGTCGCCATCAGTTCGATGAGGGTGAAGCCGCGAAGATATTTTTTTGCGTTCATTTTCGTGCGTTCCGTGGAATCGCCCGCCCCCTCTGTTCGGAAATGATGTACACATTCGAGGCGTGGCAAAGCTGGTCATCCGCTCTGAATCGTAGTCAACGGCGCGGCTTTTGGCCGAGTCGCCTGCGACGAAAGGACGAGGGCGGGAGATGGCCGGTATTTAACGTGAATAAGTCACACTTGTTGTATGAATAAGTCGCGCGGTGAATCGTGAAATTTGTCATGGATGCGGGAGGGCGGTGTTCGCGCTGCCTGGGGCTGGCCTTGTGTGGCATGCTGCTGGCGGGCGGCGCGCACGCGGTCGATCTGACGCTTGCGGGGCTGCTCGGCGGCAAGGCGGTGCTGATCGTCGATGACGGGCCGCCGCGCACGGTCGCGGTGGGGAAAAGCACCCCGGAAGGCGTGCGTCTGCTGGCGATTTCGGGCGATACGGCGACGGTCGGTTTCGGCGGTCGCCGCTATGGGTTGCGTCTGGGCGGACGGCTGGCGCGGCCGAAAGCGGGCGAGGGCGGGGCGCGCGGCAATGCGATGAGCAGCGAGCAAGCGCGCAAAATACTGGCGCGCGGGGTGGAAGTCGTCATCGAAGCCAACGCGCAGGGACAATTCGTGGTCGATGGCGAAATCGAAAACCGCCGCGTGCGTTTTCTGGTCGACACCGGCGCCTCGGTGGTGTCGCTCGGCCGCTCGGAAGCGTGGCGGCTGGGCATCGACTTCGAAGGCGCGCCGCAAGGCCGGGCGCACACCGCGGCGGGCGAAGCGCGCCTGTGGAACGTCACCCTGAAGATGCTGAAAGTGGGCGGCATCCGCTTCGAGGACGTGGAGGCCGTGGTGATGGAGGCCGACATGCCCCAAATTCTGTTGGGGATGAACGTACTCGAACAGATGGAGATGCGGCGCGATGGCGCGCAAATGCGGTTGCGGAAAAAACTGTGAATCGGGCGCGGGGGCGGCATGAACGATGCCGCGCTGCTCGCACGCCTGCGGGCGCTGCTCGCGCGTTCCTGTGACGCCATGCCCGCTGGCGGCGACTGGCCCGGCGCGGGCGGCGCGCGCCACCGTCCGGCGGCGGTGCTGGTGCCGCTGGTGCTGCACGACCCGGAGGCGGGCGGCATCACGTTGTTGTTGACGCAACGCACCGATCACCTGCATCACCATCCGGGGCAGATCAGCTTTCCTGGCGGCGGCATGGAGGCGGGCGACGCCTCGCCGCAAGCGACGGCGTTGCGCGAAACGGAAGAAGAAATCGGACTCGACCCCTCCGCGGTCGAAATCATCGGCCGCCTGCCCGATTACCTCACCGGCACCGGCTTTCGCGTCACCCCGGTCGTCGGTCTGCTGCGCCCGCCGCTCGCCTTGCGGCTGGACAGCTTCGAGGTGGCCGAAGCCTTCGAGATCCCGCTGGCGCATTTTCTCGACCCCGCCCGGCACCAACGCCACAGCATCGACATCGCGGGCCGGACCCACCACTTCCACGCCATGCCCTACGGCGAACGTTTCGTCTGGGGCGCGACGGCGGGAATGTTGATGTCGCTTTATCGGTTGTTGACTGATGGGCAATGAGATTTTGTGCGCCGCAAAAATTTTTTCGCAAAATAGTTGACTAAATTACATAGCTATTGCTATAGTTGATCAAATTTCTCTGGAATTCAGAAAAATTTCACGCTTCAACCCTCCGCTTCAACCCCTCGCTTCAATTTCCATTGCCACCCCACCAGGAAGGGAAAAATCATGAGGCTGACAACCAAGGGCCGCTTTGCGGTCACGGCGATGATCGACGTCGCTTCCAGACAGGATGACGGGCCGGTGACGCTGAACGGCATCGCCGAGCGACAAAACATCTCTCTTTCGTATCTGGAGCAGCTTTTCGGACGGCTGCGGCGCAGCAATCTCGTCAAAAGTGTGCGCGGCCCCGGCGGCGGCTACCGGCTGTCGCGCGACATGGACGAGATCACCATTACCGACATCGTGAACGCCGTCGATGAATCCATGGACGCCACCCGCTGCGGCGGCCGGGCGAACTGCAACAACGCCGCGCAGTGCATGACGCACGACCTGTGGACGAACCTCAACCGGCGGATGCTGGATTATCTGGATTCCGTCTCGCTGGGTTCGCTGGTCGGCTATCGCGCCACCTGTGCAACCCCCGCGACTGGCACGTATGGGCAGTCGGTGCCGCAAAAAGCGCGCGCGATGGGGGCGCTCCGGGCGTAAAAACATGCCCGCGCCGGCCGTCTATCTCGACTGGAACGCCACGACGCCGCTCGATGCGGCGGTGCGCGAGGCGATGTTGCCGTGGTTGTCGGAGCGCTTCGGCAATGCATCGAGCAACCACGCTTTCGGGCGATACGCGCGCGCGGCGCTATACGAAGCGCGCTCACGGGTGGCGGCGGCGGTGGGCGCGCATCCCACGGAAGTGATTTTCACCAGCGGCGGTTCGGAGGCGAACAACCTGTTTCTGAAAGGCGCGGCGGTGTGCCTGCCGCCGGGACGGCTCGCGGTGAGCGCCATCGAACATCCGTGTGTGCTGGAGCCGGCGCGGCAGCTCGCCCGCCAGGGCTGGACGCTGACCGAGATCGGCGCGAGGGCGGACGGCACGATCGATCCCGAGCATTTTCGCGCCGCGCTGGCCGCGCGGCCCGCCATCGTTTCGGTGATGGCGGCCAACAACGAAACCGGCGTCTTGCAGGCGCTCGCCGCGCTCGCGGCCGAAGCGCGTGCGGTGGGGGCGTGGTTCCACTCCGATGCGGTGCAGGCGTTCGGCAAGGTTGCGCTGGATTTTCGCGCACTCGGCCTCTCTGCCTTGACGCTTTCCGCGCACAAGATCGGCGGGCCGTTGGGCGCGGGTGCGCTGGTGCTCGACAAGCGCCTCGAACTTGCGCCGTTGATCGCTGGCGGCGGACAGGAGCGCGGCTTGCGCGCCGGCACGGAGAACATCGCCGCGCTCGTGGGCTTCGGTGTTGCCGCCGAGCGCGCCATGCAGCGGCGGGAAAAAGACGCCGCGCGGCTCACCGCTTTGCGCGACGGCTTGCAGGCGCGCGTGACGGCGTTGGGCGCGACGGTGTTCGCCCCTGAATCGGCGCGGCTGCCGAATACGCTTTATTTCGCTTTCCCCGGCATCAACGGCGATGCGCTCGCGGGACGGCTGGATGCGATGGGCTTTGCCTGTGGCAGCGGTTCGGCCTGTTCCAGCGCCCGGTCGGGCGCATCGCATGTGCTGGCCGCGATGGGCGTTGCGCCCGATCTGGCGCGCGGTGCGCTGCGAGTGAGCACGGGTTACGGCACGTGCGCCGAAGACATCGCCGCCTTTGTGGGGGCGCTTATGAATTCCATTGCTGAACTTGGAAGTCTTACCGCAGTTTCGGCGCGCTGAATAATGGTGTAAAAAGCCCAAGCTCCGGGCCCGATAAAAACACGAGAGACAGAAATGAAGCTCCCAATCTACCTCGACTATTCCGCGACCACGCCGGTCGACCCGCGCGTTGCGCAGGCGATGATTCCCTGGCTTGCCGAGAAGTTCGGCAATCCGGCGAGCCGCTCGCACGCCTTTGGCTGGGAGGCGGATGCGGCGGTGGAGGCGGCGCGCGAAAACGTCGCGGCCCTGATCGGCGCGGAAGCGCGCGAAATCGTGTGGACGTCGGGCGCAACCGAGTCCGATAACCTTGCCATCAAGGGCGCGGCCCATTTCTATCAGGACAAGGGCCGCCACATCGTCACCGTCAAGACCGAGCACAAGGCCGTGCTCGATACCGTCCGCGAACTCGAACGCGAAGGGTTCGAGGCCACTTATCTCGATGTACGGGAAAATGGCATCGTCGACCTCGATGTGTTCCGCGCCGCGCTCAAGCCTGGCACGAGCGTGGCGTCGGTCATGCTGGTCAACAACGAAATCGGCGTCATCCAGCCCGTCGCGGAGATGGGCGCGATCTGCCGCGAAAAGGGCGTCATCTTCCACGTCGATGCGGCGCAGGCCACCGGCAAGATCGGCATCGACCTCAAAAATCTGTCTGTCGACCTGATGAGCCTGTCGGCCCACAAAACTTACGGCCCCAAGGGGATCGGCGCGCTCTACGTGCGGCGCAAACCGCGTGTGCGGCTGGAAGCGCAGATGCACGGCGGCGGTCACGAACGCGGCATGCGCTCCGGCACGCTCGCCACGCACCAGATCGTCGGCATGGGCGAAGCATTCCGGCTGGCGCGCGAAGAAATGGCGACCGAAACGCCGCGCGTCCGCGCCTTGCGCGACCGGCTGCTCGCGGGCATCCAGGGGATCGACGCGACCTACGTCAATGGCGATATGGAGCAGCGCGTCGCCCACAATCTCAACGTCTCCTTTGCCTACGTCGAAGGCGAATCGCTGATGATGGCGATCAAGGACATCGCGGTGTCCTCCGGCTCGGCGTGCACGTCGGCCAGTCTGGAGCCCTCCTACGTGCTGCGCGCACTGGGCCGCGACGACGAACTCGCGCACAGCTCGATTCGCTTCACGCTCGGCCGCTTTAGCACCGAGGAAGAAATCGACTACGCCGTGCAACTCCTGCGCGCCAAGGTCGGCAAGCTGCGCGAGCTCTCGCCGCTGTGGGAAATGGTGCAGGAAGGCATCGATCTGAACACCGTGCGATGGGTGGCCCGGTAGAATCCAACTTTGGCCGTCGGGGCCCCCAACGGCGGCCCCCAACGACGGCGGGAGAAAGACAGCATGACCTATAGCAGCAAAGTTCTGGATCATTACGAAAACCCGAGAAACGTCGGCTCTTTCGCGCAGGACGAGGAGGGTGTGGCAACCGGCATGGTGGGCGCCCCCGCGTGCGGCGACGTAATGAAACTCCAGATCAAGGTCGGCAAGGATGGCGTGATCGAGGATGCGCGCTTCAAGACTTACGGCTGCGGCTCGGCCATCGCCTCCTCGTCGTTGGTCACCGAATGGGTCAAGGGCAAAACGTTGGACGAGGCGCTGACCATCAAGAATGCGCAGATCGCGGAAGAACTGGCGCTGCCGCCGGTGAAAATCCACTGCTCGGTGCTGGCCGAGGATGCCATCCGCGCGGCGGTGGCCGACTACAAGAAAAAGTACACAGGAGAATGAAATGAGCGTCACCCTGACAGAACGCGCCGCCGCGCACGTCGCCAATTTCCTCGGCAAGCGCGGCAAGGGCCTGGGCATCCGTCTGGGCGTCAAGACTTCCGGCTGCTCGGGTATGGCCTACAAGCTCGAATTCATCGATGCCGCGCTCGATGACGACGAAGTGTTCGACAGCCACGGCATCAAAGTGGTGGTCGATCGCAAGAGCCTCGTCTATCTCGACGGCACCGAGCTCGACTATGTGCGCGAAGGCTTGAACGAAGGCTTCAAGTTCGACAATCCCAACGCCAGGAACCAGTGCGGGTGCGGTGAAAGCTTCAATGTATGACGTTAGATTCTTGTGCGGGCGCGCCGCGTGCGCCCGCGGATGACTGCATGGCCGTCGACTTTACCGCGGATTATTTCGCCCTGTTCGGCCTGCCGCGCCGTTTCGGCATCGACGAGGCGGTGCTCGACCGGGCGTGGCACACGCTGCAAGCCGAAGTGCATCCCGATCGCCACGCCAGCCGGCCCGATAGCGAGCGTCGCCGCGCCATGCAAGGGGCGCTGCGGGTCAACGAAGCCTACGGCACGCTCAAGAAAGCCTTGCCGCGCGCGCAATATCTGCTCGAACTCGCCGGGTTCGGACACGGGCATGGGCACGGGCTTGAGCTCGGGCACGGGGCCGTCGCCAGCAGCACAATGGCGCCGGAGTTCCTCATCGAACAGATGCAATGGCGCGAAGCGGTGGCCGAGGCGCGCGCCGTGGGCGATGTCGCTGCGCTCGAACGGCTGGCGCAGCGCCTGCGCGCGCACGCCGGGGAGATGACCACGCGGCTGGCGGCGCAGATCGACGAGCGCCGCGACCTGGAAGCTGCCGCCGATACGGTGCACCGCCTGATGTTCCTCGACAAGCTCCGCCGCGAGATCGATGATGCGCTGGCGGCGCTCGACGGCTAAAGGAAAAGGAAAACATGGCCCTGCTGCAAATCGCCGAACCCGGCCTGTCCACTGCGCCGCACCAGCACCGGCTGGCGGTGGGCATCGACCTGGGCACCACCAATTCGTTGGTCGCGACGGTGAAAAACGGCATTGCCGTGTGTCTGGTCGACGAACAGGGGCGCGCCCTCGTGCCCTCGGTCGTGCACTACCGTGGCGACGGCGGGGTGGACATCGGCGTCGCCGCCCTGGGCGCCAGGCTCGAAGATCCCAAGAACACCATCGTCTCGGTCAAGCGTTTCATGGGGCGCGGCCTCACGGACGTGACCCACATCGAAGCCATGCCCTACGTATTCGAGGAGACGCCGGGCATGTTGCGCCTGCGCACCGTGCGGGGCAGCAAAAGCCCGGTGGAAATCTCCGCCGACATCCTGCGCGCCTTGCGCGCGCGGGCGGAAGCGAGCCTCGGCGGCGAACTCACTGGCGCGGTCATCACCGTGCCCGCCTATTTCGACGACGCGCAACGGCAGGCCACCAAGGATGCCGCGCGGCTGGCGGGCCTGCATGTGCTGCGCCTGCTGAACGAACCGACGGCCGCGGCGGTGGCCTACGGGCTGGACAACGCCGCCGAGGGCGTTTATGCCGTCTACGATCTGGGCGGCGGCACCTTCGATCTGTCCATCCTCAAACTCACGCGCGGCGTTTTTGAAGTGCTTGCCACCAACGGCGATGCGGCGCTCGGCGGCGACGACTTCGATCATCGCCTCTATTGCTGGGCGCTCGACCAATCCCGCATCGCGCCGCCGTCCGCCGAGGATGCGCGCCGCATGCAGATGAAGGCGCGCGCCGTAAAAGAGCTGCTCAGCGTGAGCGAGGAGGCGCCGTTTCGCGTGCGGCTGGCCTCGAACGAGGAAGTCGATCTCAACATCGGGCGCGAAACCTTCTTCGAGATGACGCGCCCGCTGGTGCAAAAAACCCTCGCCCCCATTCGGCGCGCGTTGCGCGACGCGGGGCTGGTGGCGCAAGACATCAAGGGCGTGGTGATGGTCGGCGGCGCGACGCGCATGCCGCACGTTCTGCGCGCCGTGGCCGAATTCTTCGGACAAGCGCCGCTCACCAACCTCGACCCCGACAAAGTGGTCGCCCTCGGCGCGGCGATGCAAGCCAACGCCCTGGCGGGCAACCGGCGCGCGGGCGACGACGATTGGCTGCTGCTCGATGTGATTCCACTCTCGCTTGGGCTGGAGACGATGGGCGGCTTGTCGGAGAAGATCGTGCCGCGCAACGCCACGCTGCCGATTGCGCGTGCGCAGGAATTCACCACCTTCAAGGACGGCCAGACCGCGATGGCCTTCCATGTCGTGCAGGGCGAGCGCGAATTGGTGGCCGATTGCCGCTCGCTCGCCCGCTTCGAGTTGCGCGGTATTCCGCCGATGGTGGCGGGCGCGGCGCGTATCCGTGTCACCTTCCAGGTCGATGCCGACGGGCTGCTCTCGGTGTCGGCGCGCGAAGCCAGCACCGGCGTGGAAACGAGCATCACCGTCAAGCCGTCCTATGGACTCACCGACGACGAAATCGCGGACATGCTGCGCGCGGGCATCGACCGTGCGGGAGACGACTTCGCGGTGCGCGCCCTGCGCGAACAGCAGTTGGAAGCCGAGCGCCTGCTCGAAGCCACCGCGCGCGCGCTGGAGACTGACGGCGAGCTGCTGGGCACGACCGAGCGCGCTGCCATCGAACACGAAGCCGCCAAGCTGAAAGCGCTCGCCGCCGGGGGCGATGCGCCTGCCATCGGCGCGGGCATCGCGGCGCTCGCCCGCATCACCGACGCCTTCGCGGCGCGGCGCATGGATCGCTCCATCCGCAGCGCGCTCGCGGGCCACAAGATCGAGGAGCTTTGAATGACCCGCATCGTCGTTTTGCCCCATGCCGAAATTTGTCCGCAAGGGGCGGTCGTCGACGCCGCGCCGGGGGCGTCGCTCTGCGACGCGCTGCTCGCGGGCGGCATCGAGATCGAACACGCCTGTGAACAATCCTGCGCCTGCACGACCTGTCACGTCATCGTGCGCGAAGGACTCGACTCCCTGCCCGAGGCCAGCGAAGACGAGGAAGATTTGCTCGACCGCGCCTGGGGACTCACGCCGCGCTCGCGGCTGTCGTGCCAGGCCATCATCGGGGAGACGGATCTCGTGGTGGAAATTCCACGCTACACGATCAACCTTGTGCGTGAGGAGAAACACGGATGAAATGGACCGACGTTGCCGAGATCGCCATTCAGTTGGCCGACGCCCGACCGAACATTGATCCGGCGCAGCTGAATTTCGTCGACCTGATGGCCTGGGTGCAGGCGCTGCCCGGTTTCGACGACGATCCCGCCCACTGCGGCGAGCGCGTGCTGGAAGCGATCCAGCAAGCATGGATCGACGAAACCGCCTGATTTTCGCGCCTTGCGACTTGCACGGGATACTGTAAAAGATTACAGTATCCCGTATCGTCCATTCGCGGAGTTTTGCCATGAAAGCCAGAGTCGATTATCTGCTGGTTTCGCTCGGCCTGCTGGCCGGTCTGTCCCTGGGGGCCGGTCAGTTCGGCGGCGCCATCGTCCTCGCGGTCGCGGCGGTGGGCGGGGCGAAGCTGTGGCGCGAGTGCTTTTGAAAACGCCCCTTCCAAAACACGTTGGACCGGCAGGCCCGAAGGCCCGTCGCTAATTTCTTGCTGATATTAAATATTTTCCTGCCGCCGTCCTAAAACGACGGCGTTCGCGATTGTCGATGAGTCCCACGCATGACCGTGCGGGCCCTTTCAGCTACAATCCACGATCCACAATCTACCTAAAGAACAGGCCCTTGTAGCTCAGCCGGTAGAGCAGCGGTTTTGTAAACCGAAGGTCGCGGGTTCGATTCCTGCCGGGGGCACCGTATTCCATAGACAAACCGACTTTGTCGAATCTGCCATCCATCATTATCGGACGAATATTATTTATACGGCATGAAAAACGTCCTCGTCGTTTCCTATTCGCAAAGCGGGCAACTGGCCGGTATCGTCGATGTGATGACGCAGCCGCTCAGGGAGGCGGGCGTCAGTGTCCACCACGAGATGTTGCGCCCCGAGCCGGAATTCCCGTTTCCCTGGCCGTTTTTGGGTTTCCTCGACGCTTTCCCGGAATCCGTGCGCCTCGACCCAAGGCCCAATCGCCCCTTGTCCGTGCCGTCCGGGGCCGAGTTCGATCTGGTGATTCTTGCCTGGACGGTCTGGTATCTGTCGCCCTCGCAACCCGTGACCGCCTTCTTGCTCAGCGAGGAAGGCAAGCGTCTGCTGGCGGGCAAGCCCGTGGTGAGTGTGGTGGCGTGTCGCAATATGTGGCTGGGCGCCTTCGATACGGTGAAAACGCTCGTGACGCAGGGGGGTGGGCGGCTGGTGGATCATGTGGCACTGATCGACGACGGGCCGGCGCTGGCGACTTTCATCACCACGCCGCGCTGGATGTTCACCGGGCGGCGCGACGCTTTTCTCGGCCTGCCTCCGGCCGGGGTAAATGCGCGGCACCGCGCGGACGCGGCGCGTTTCGGCGTGGCGTTGGCCGAGGCGCTGGCGCGGGACGGTGAAAAGACGGGCGTGCCGATGCTCACGGGCTTGCGGGCGGTGAAGGTCACCCCGCATCTGCTGCTCTCCGAGCGCGCCGGACGGCGGGCGTTCCGGGTGTGGTCGGGGTTCGTGCGCCTGTTCGGGCGTGCGGGACAATGGCGGCGCGCGCCCGTGCTGTTGCTCTTTCTGCTCTATCTTGTTGTCATGATCCTTACTGTCGTGCCGCTGAACCTCGCCCTGCAACGGCTGGCCGCGCCGCTTCTCGCACGGCGGCTGGCGGCGCGGGCGCGGCAATACGAACTTCCTTCGGGCGCAGATGGCGCACGGATGGCCGCCCATGAGTAAGGTGTTCATCACCGCCACGGCGGCGGCGCTGCCCAACGCGCCGATTGGCAACGAGGCTGTCGAGGGCGTGCTCGGCATGATCGGCGGACAGCCTTCGCGGGCGCGGCGCATCGTGCTGCGGCAAAACGGCATCAAAAGCCGCCATTACGCCATCGACCCGGCCACGGGCAAGCTGACGCATTCCAACGCCAGCCTCACCGCCACGGCCGTGCGCGGGCTAAAAGAAGCGGGTTTCGACCTCGATACGCTGCGCTGTCTGGTGACGGGCACCTCGATACCCGACCAGATCATGCCCAATCACGGCGTCATGGTGCACGGCGAGCTCGGCAATCCACCCTGCGAGGTGGTATCGACGGCAGGTATCTGCCTGTCCGGGCTGACGGCGCTCAAGTATGCGTGGCTCGCGGTAGGCTCCGGCGATGCCGCCAACGCGGTCGCCGCCGGCTCCGAAATGCCATCGGCCGTTTTGCGCGCCGGGCATTTCGCCGACGAGTCCGCCGATGTCTCCGAGGCGTTGGAGTTGCGGCCCTGGCTCGCTTTCGAGAAAGATTTTTTGCGCTGGATGCTCTCCGATGGCGCGGGCGCCTTCCTCGTGGAGCCACAGCCGCGCGCGGGCCGGGTGAATCTGTGCATCGACTGGATCGACCTGTCCTCCGCCGCGAATCGCCTGCCGGTGTGCATGTACTCGGGCGGCGAGCGTGACGCAGGCGGCGAACTCATCGGCTGGGCGCGCTTCTCGTCCCGGCAATGGGCGGAAAAATCGATTTTCGCCATCAAGCAAGATGTGAAACTGCTCGATCGCAGCGTGATCGAAGCCACGCTGGAGACGCCCCTGCGCGAGACTGTCGCGCGGCGCGGCCTGACGGTGGCGGACATCGACTGGTTCTTGCCGCACATGTCTTCGTACTACTTCCGCCAGCCCATCGCCGATGCGCTGGTGCGCGCGGGGCTGCCCATCCCGTTCGAGCGCTGGTTTACCAACCTGGCGACGTGTGGCAACACGGGCTCGGCCTCGATCTACATCATGCTCGATGAACTCGTGCGCTCCGGGAAGCTCGCAGCGGGGCAACGGTTGCTGTGCTTCGTGCCGGAGAGCGGACGTTTTTCCAGCGGCTTCATGCATCTGACGGTGGTGTGATGGACGTCGCCGACGTGCCGCAAGAAGGCAACGCTACGCATGTGGGACAGCACCGGCGCGTTTATGCGCGCGGTTCGGATGGACGGCTCGGACTCGTGGCCTCGCGTGGCTGGGAGGTGGAGGAGATCGTCACGTTGCAGGCGACGAAGGCATTCGACGATCTAGCCGAGGCGGCGCGCGCCCGGGGGCGGGCGGGGAGCGCCGCGCCGCTCGAATTTCATATGTACCGCGCGCGCATGGACGAAGCGCTGCTTGCGCAAGCCGTGGGGCTGTGGCGCTGGCGGGTGCATCGTCACCTGCGCCCGGAGGTGTTCGCGCGCCTCTCCCCGGCGCTGCGTGCGCGTTATGCGGCGGCCCTCGGCATCGATGTGGCGTGCCTGGAGACGGTCGATTGACGATGGCGACAGGTTTCGTTCACCAGCAGGCTTCCCATTGCGAAAGTGGGGTGATGAGCGCCATCGTGCGTCACTACGGCTTGCCACTCTCGGAGGCGGCGGCTTTCGGGCTGGCCTCGGCGCTCACTTTCGCCTACATCCCGTTCATCAAGTTTTACGGGCTGCCGCTGGTGTCGTACCGCATGCCGCCGCGCGCCATCATGCGCGGGTTGCAGAAGCCGCTCGGCTTCAAGATGCACGCGGAAACCTTTCGCACCCCGGAAGCGGGCGCGGCGCGCCTGAACGAGCTGCTCGCCGCCGGGCGGCTGGTCGGGTTGCAGGTGTCGGTGTTCTGGCTACCGTTCATGCCGCCGGATTTCCGCTTCCATTTCAACGCTCACAACCTGCTCGTCTACGGACGCGATGAGGCAAGCGGCGACTACCTGCTCTCCGACCCGGTGCTGGAAGCGCCTGTGCGTTGTGCCCCGGCGGACTTGGCGAAGGCGCGTTTCGCACGCGGTGCGCTCGCGCCCAAGGGACTGCTCTACTACCCGGCCGGGGTGCCGCGGGAGCCGGACTGGAAACAGGCGCTGCCCGCCGCAGTCAAAAAGACGGCGCGCATCATGCTGCGCACCCCGATTCCGCTCGTTGGCGTGCGGGGTATCGAACGTCTGGCGCGTGCCATCGAACGCCTGCCCGTGGCCACCGATCCGGACAGAACCAGACAGTTCATTGGACACATCGTCCGCATGCAGGAAGAAATCGGCACCGGCGGCGGCGGGTTTCGCTACATGTATGCAGCTTTCCTCGAAGAAGCCGCGCCGCTCGCGGGGCGTCCCGCGCTTGCCGATCTGGGGGCGGAACTGGTTGAAATTGGCGATCGCTGGCGTGAATTCGCGCTTGCCACCGCGCGCATGATCCGCGCGCGTGACCCGCTCGATCCGGCGCGCCTCGCGGCCCTGCTGCGCGAGCAGGCCGGGCGCGAAAAGGCGTTCTTCATGGCGCTGGACAAGGCCGGGCGTTGAAGGAGGCGCGATGATCCGCGTCGAAACCCTGCGCTATCGCTACCGCCCGGATGCCCCTCCCGCGCTCGACGGGGCGACGCTCACCATCGGGCGCGGCCTCGTCTACGGGCTGCTCGGCCCCAACGGGGCAGGCAAGACGACGCTCATTTCGCTCCTGGCCGGGCGGCTCAAGTTGCAGGAAGGCGGCATTCGCATCGATGAAGCGCCGCTTGCCGGCTGGCGCGCGGCGCATCCTAATGCACTGGCGCTCGTGCCGCAGGATTACGCCTTTTACCCGATGCTCACCGTGACCGAAAACCTCGATTTCTTCGCTGGCGTGCAAGGCGTGCCGCGCGTGCGACGGCGGGAAAACTGTGAATGCGCCATCGCCTTCGCGCGGCTGGAGGCGGTGGCCGCACGCCGTGCGGGCGAACTCTCCGGCGGGCTGCGCCGTCGCCTCAACCTGGCGATCGGGCTGACCGGCGCGCCAGATATTTTGCTGCTCGACGAACCGACGGCGGGCGTCGATCCGCAATCGCGTCACTTCATGCTGGAGTCGGTCGCGCGCTTTGCCGCAGGCGGCGGCACGGTGCTCTACACCAGCCACCACATGGATGAAGTGGAAGCCGTGTGTGGAGAAGTCGCCATCGTCGATCACGGCAAACTCATCGCCGCTGGCACCTTGCAGGAAGTGCGGGGCGATGCGGCGAATCTTGAGGATGTTTTCATGCGCCTCACGCACCATTCGCTGCGGGATTGAACGGCGTGAAGAGCACATTCGTCCGCCTCACGGCATTGTGGAAGAAAGAACTGCTCGCGCTCGGCCGCGACCGGCTCGGGCTTGCGGCGCTGTTCTTGATGCCCGTGATCTTCATCCTCGTCATGTCGCTCGCGCTCGCGGATTCGCTCTCCGGGCAACACGAGGCCCGCGTCGCTTTCGCGGTGCTCGATCTCGACGGCTCGCCGCCCGCGAAGCTGCTCGACGAGCGCCTCGTTGCGAGTGAGGTGCTTGCCCGCCACGAGGCGCCCGCCGACGAGGGGCAGGCGCGCCGCCGGGTAGAGGCGCGCGAGCTTGCTTTCGTCGTGGTGATTCCCGCCGGTTTCGGCGCGCAGATCGGCGCCAATCACGCGCCGACGCTACGTTTTTTGCTTGATCCCGCCGTGCCGGGGATGTTGCGCGAAGGCTTCCGGCAGCACGTGGAAGTAGCGGCAACCCGTGTCTGGCTGGAATACGCACTGGAGCGGCTCGGGAGCGCCATGATGCTGCCGCAGCTGCGCCACGCGACGCAGCACGTCGGCCCGCCCGCCATCGCGCTCGAAGCCGTGGGAGGCGCGGTCACGCTGCCTTCGGCCGTGCAGCAGAACGTGCCCGCATGGTTGATTTTCTCGATGTTTTTCGTGGTCGTGCCGATTTCAGCAGTGTTCATCGGCGAGCGTCAGCACGGCACCTTGCAGCGGCTGGCGACGCAACGTGTGCCTTTCGGCCTCGTGCTGGCGGGCAAGTTTGTGCCCTTTGTGCTTGTCAACCAGTTACAGGCGCTGGCAATGGTCGCGGTTGGACGCTGGGGGGTGCCGCTTTTCGGCGGCGAGGCGCTCGTCATGCCAAGCGGCGCCTGGATGCTTGCGGCGTGGTGGACGGTGAGCCTTGCCGTGAGCGTCGCCGCCGTGGGGTGGGCGCTTCTCCTCGCCAGCCTTGCGCGCAGCAGCGAGCAGGCGACGGTGTTCGGCGGCGTCGGCAACATCCTGATGGGCGTGGTGGGCGGCGTCATGGTGCCACGCTTCGTGATGCCCGCCGCGATGCAACCCTGGACGCGGCTCTCGCCGATGGACTGGGCGCTCCAGGGCTTTCATGACGTGATGTTGCGTCACGGCGGCATGGCGGACATCCTGCCCGCCGCCGGCGCGCTGCTATGCTTCGGACTGGCCGCGCTCGCCGTGGCTGCCCTCCTCGAGCACCGTACGAGCTTGCCATGACCGATCCCGATCCCCTCGACCTCAAACTCGCACTCAAAACCCTCATCGTCGATGCCTGCGACAAGGCGGTCGAGCCCGCGGCCATCACCGACGATGAAATCCTTTTCGGCTCCGGCGCGCGCCTGGCGCTCGATTCGCTCGACGCGCTGCAACTGTCGATGGCGTTGCAAAAGAAATTCGGCGTGCGCTTGACCGACAGCAAAGAGACGCGGCAGGTGCTGGCCTGCGTCGGCAACCTTGCGGACTGGCTGATCGCGCGTGGCAAGACGGGCGCCGTGTGATGGTGGCCGCCCGCTCCCGTCCGGTTCATATCGAGCGCATCGCGCATGCTTCGGCCTTGGGTGTCTCGGCGGCGTCGGCGGCGTGCACGTTTCTGGCGGGCGGCGCCCGTCCGGGCGGGCGTGAATTGCTCGGCGAGCATTACCCGTGGTTCGCGCTGCCGCTGATCGAGACGGACTGGCTGGTGCGCGCGCGCGGCGCACTGGGGTCGGTCGCCGCTGAACTCACGGCGGGAAGGGGGGCGCCGCCGCTGTTCGCGGGTTCATCCGCGCGCGCGACTGGCGCGGTCGAGCTGTTCGCGCGCCGCGCGGCGCGCGTGGACATGCCGCCTGACGAGGAAATCGTTTTCTTCAGCCGGGAACTCGCCGCCGCGTTCGGCGGCGTGCAGCCGTGGCTATTTTCCACGGCGTGCACATCGGGCTTCGCGGCGCTGGAGGCCGCCTGCGCGCTGATCGGCGGCGGTGACATCGACGAAGCCATCGTACTGGGCGCGGAATTCGCCAGCGATACAGCGCTTGCCGGTTTCGCCGGATTGGGGCTGCTGGCGCGCGATGCGGATGCCGATGGCCTGATCCTTGGCGAAGCGGTGGCCGGGCTGCGTCTTTCCACGCGCCCCGGCACGGGCTGGGTGGTCGCGGCCTGTCGTCTGGGCCTCGATGCTTTTTCCGCCACCTCGCCCACGCCGGACGGCGGCCCGATCGCCGAAAACATCGCCGCCGCGCTCGCCGACGCAGGACTGACGGCCGCCGACATCGACTTGCTCAAACCACATCGCGCTCGCCTGTCCGCCACCGATGAACCCGAGCAAGCGGCCCTGTCGAACGTGTTCGGTGCGCGCCGCGCGCCGGAGATCACGTTCAAACGCCATCTCGGCCACACCCTCGGCGCGTGCGGCCCGGCAGAGCTCACCGTGCTGCTGGCGCTGCTCGACACCCCCGAAGGCGCGGCGCGCTACGGACGCCCTCGTCACGTCCTGCTCAACCTCGTCGGCTTCGGCGGCAGCCTCGCTACGGTGATCGTCTCGCGCGCGGAGGAAAAGCGATGAGTGCGATGCGCCGGGCCGGCGCCGTGGCCAAACAAGTCATGGCGGACGTTGCCGCCAATCTTTCCGGGGAGCCGGACGTCTCCACTGCCGTGTTGTGGGGGTCGCGCTCGGGCGTGGGCGAAGCGGGCCAGCGCGTCGTCACCGATGTCGTGCTCAAATGCGAGCCGCCTTTCCCGTTCGATTTCCTTGCCACGCAACCGAATCTCGTCGCCATCTCTGTGCGGCAGGCGTTCGCCTGCGTCGACAACGTCATCCATCTACCTTGCGCGGGCGAGGCGGAATTGCACTGGCGGCGCATGGAAACCCTCGCCGCCGCCTGGCTGCGCGCCAGACGCTATGCGCGTGTGCTTTGCGGGCAAGTCGGGGCGGAGGCGGGGGCGGAGGTGGGCGGACACACAGCGCGGTGGCGCGTTTTTCGTTAAAATCAGCACTTTCCCCAAGCACCCGAAGGCGGCAATGGCACTTATCGTTCAGAAATACGGTGGCACCTCGATGGGGAGCCCCGAACGCATCAAAAATGTGGCGAAAAGGGTGGCGAAGTTTCGTGCGCAGGCGCATCAGGTCGTGGTCGTGGTGTCCGCGATGAGCGGCGCAACCAACCAGCTGATCGCACTCACCAAAGAGCTCACCGCAAACCCCGCTCCGCGCGAGCTGGATGTGGTGCTCTCCACCGGCGAACAGGTCTCCATCGGCCTCCTGGCGATGGCGCTGCAAGACATTGGCGTGGCGGCAAAGAGCTACACCGGCGGACAGGTGAAAATCCTCACCGACGACGCTTACGGCAAGGCGCGCATCCTCGCCATCGACGATGCGCCGATACGGCGCGATCTCGATGCGGGCAACGTGGTCATCGTTGCCGGATTCCAGGGCGTCGACGCCGAGGGCAATATCACCACGCTCGGACGCGGCGGCTCGGACACCACTGGCGTGGCGCTGGCGGCGGCGCTCAAAGCTGACGAATGCCAGATCTACACCGATGTCGATGGCGTCTATACCACCGATCCACGCATCGTCCCCGAAGCGCGCAAGCTCGATACCGTCACCTTCGAGGAGATGCTGGAGATGGCCAGCCTCGGCTCCAAGGTGCTGCAAATCCGCTCGGTGGAATTCGCCGGCAAGTACAAAGTCAAGCTGCGCGTGCTCTCCAGCTTCGAGGACGAGGGCGAGGGCACGCTCATCACCGTTGAGGAAAACAGAGACATGGAACAACCCGTCATCTCCGGGATCGCCTTCACCCGCGACGAAGCCAAGATCACCGTGCAGGGCGTGCCCGACCAGCCCGGCATGGCTTTTCAGGTCCTCGGCCCGGTGGCCGAGGCCAACGTCGACGTCGACATGATCATCCAGAACGCCGGACGCGACGGCACGGCCGATCTGTCCTTCACCGTGATGCGAGGCGATCTGGACAAAACCCTCAACGTGCTCGACCGCGTGAAAGCGGTGATTGGTGCCAAGTCGGTGGAAGCCGACAAAACCTTGTGCAAGGTGTCACTGGTCGGCGTCGGCATGCACTCGCACCCCGGTGTTGCGGCGCGCATGTTCCGCACCTTGTCGGAAGAAGGCATCAACATCCGCATGATTTCCACCTCTGAAATCAAGATTTCGGTGGTGGTCGACGAAAAATATCTCGAACTTGCCGTGCGCGTCCTGCACAAGGCATTCGATCTCGACCGCGCCGTGTGACGCAGCTCAAATTGACCGGAAGGCGGCCAGCCGATATAGTCCCGCCTTCCGAAAACGGAGACGTGGCCGAGAGGTCGAAGGCACTCCCCTGCTAAGGGAGCATGCGGGCAAAACCTGCATCAAGGGTTCGAATCCCTTCGTCTCCGCCAGAAATACCCGGAAATACAGTCGCCGCCACCGCTGCGGCGTCTCTCGCTTTTTGCGTTCAGTCTTTTTGCGGTTGGCCCTTTTGCGGTTGGTCCTTTCGCGGTTAACCTTTTCGCGGTTAACCTTTTCGCGGCCGTTCAGTCACGGCTCTTTGCGCTGCCGGTGCCTGAACCTACCGTTTACCGGAATCGATGCTCTCAACGCGCGCCTCGACGCCCTGCGCCTGCTCGCGAACGACTTTGAGGCGATCGCCTGCGCTTGCAAGCGGCAGGATGAAAGTGGGCCGAACCCGCACAGGCGCGGCGAGCTTCGCCCTTGCAAGCGGCATTGCGCGCAGCCATCAACGCAACCCCGCCTGATGCTGAATCAGGTTTTTGAGTCCGCTGTTGTCGAGAATGCGGATATGTTTTTGCTGCACGGCGACCAGACCTTCTTCCTGAAAACGGGAGAAGGCGCGCGAGACGGTTTCCAGCTTCAGGCCGAGGTACGAGCCGATTTCCTCGCGCGTCATGCGCAGGTGAAATTCGGCCGATGAAAAGCCGCGCGCCGTGAAGCGTTGCGACATGTTGAGCAGGAAGGCGGCCAGCCGTTCTTCGGCGCGCATCGAACCGAGTAACATCATCACGCCGTGATCGCGCACGATCTCGCGGCTCATGACTTTGTGGAACTGGTGCTGCAAGCCTTCGACGAGGCGGGAGAGCTCTTCCAGACGGGGGTACGAGATCACGCACACCTCGCTGTCTTCGAGCGCGACGGCGTTGCAGGAGTGCAGTTCGACGCTGATGCCGTCGAGCCCGAGGATTTCCCCGGTCATCTGGAAGCCCGTGACCTGCTCGCGCCCGTCTTCGAGCAGCACGTCGGTCTTGAACGAGCCGGTGCGGATGGCGTAGATCGCCTCGAACGGGTCGCCGGTGCGGTAGAGCGGCTGCTGGCGTTTGATTTTGCGGCGCGCCCCCACGAGGTCGTCGAGGCGGTGGAGGTCCTGGTTGTCCATCCCGAATGGCAGGCACAATTCGAGCAGGTTACATTGGGAACAGACTCTTTTCAGATCCGCTGCCGTGACGGGTACGGGATTTTTCATTTGGAGGCAGACTCGTTTACCGGGGGCTTTCGTTATTGTTGCGGTTGACCCACGTCAACCGGAAAATGAAGGCTTTCTGCCATCTTTGCTCTACTTTCGGGCAGCGTATCCATGACCACTCATAACAAACTCATCTTCGATCCCGATTTGATCCGTCGCTTCGACATCAACGGGCCGCGTTATACGTCGTACCCTACCGCAGATCGCTTCATCGAGGCGTTCGATGCGCGCGCGCTCGCCGATTGGCTGGGAAAGCGGGCCGTGGGCGGAGTGAGCCGACCGCTCTCATTATACTTTCACATCCCCTTTTGCAACACGATCTGCTATTACTGCGCCTGTAACAAGATCGTCACCAAGGATCACGGCCAGTCGGCGCAATATCTGGATTACATCGATCGCGAAATTCGCCTGCAAGTGGCCGCGCTCGGCGGGGCGCGGCAGGTCACGCAACTGCATCTGGGCGGCGGGACGCCGACTTTCTTGTCGCATGACGAATTGCGCCGCCTCATCGCCTCGGCGCGCGAGCATTTCGAGCTTGTTCCCAACGGCGAATATTCAATCGAGCTCGACCCGCGCAAAGTCGATTTCGACACCGTGGAATTGCTCTCCGATCTCGGCTTCAACCGCATGAGCGTCGGCGTGCAGGATTTTACCGAGGACGTGCAGATCGCGGTCAACCGCGAGCAGAGCTTCGAGGAAACCAAGCTGGTGATGGATTCGGCGCGCGCCACCGGCTTTCATTCGATCAGCATGGACTTGATCTACGGCCTGCCCAAGCAGAGCCTCGCCAGCTTTGGGCGCTCGCTCGACAAAGTGGTCGAGCTCTCGCCCGACCGCATTTCGCTTTACAGCTACGCGCATCTGCCGGGGCTGTTCAAGCCGCAGCGCCGCATCCTGGAAGCCGATCTGCCCACGCCCGATACCAAGCTCGGCATCCTGCAACTGGCCATCGACCGCCTGACCGATGCGGGCTACGTCTATATCGGCATGGACCACTTCGCCAAGCCGGACGATGAGCTCACCGTGGCGCAGCAGCAGGGGAGGTTGCACCGCAACTTTCAGGGCTACTCCACACAGGCCGAGTGCGACATGCTCGGCTTCGGTGTCTCGTCCATCGCCAAGATCGGCCCGGTGTACGCGCAGAACTACAAGACGCTCGACGAGTATTACGACGCGCTCGAGCGCGACGTGCTGCCCGTGCTGCGCGGCATCGAGCTGACGGCGGACGATCTCCTGCGCCGCTCGATCATTCAGGCCCTGATGTGCCATTTCGCGCTTTCCATCGAGTCGATCCAGATCGCGCACCTGATCGATTTCAAGGAATATTTCGCGGACGAACTCTCCGATCTCCGCGAAATGGAGGGCGCCGGACTGGTGAAGGTGGAGGACGACTGGATCACCGTGCTGCCCGCGGGCCGCCTGTTGGTGCGCGCCATCGCGATGGTGTTCGACCGTTACCTGCGCGCCGATCGCGAACGCAGGCGTTACTCCCGCGTGATCTGACGCGTGCCGTCCCGTCCATCATGACTGTCGTCACCGATTATTCTTCTGCTTTTTTGCTCGGACTCTTTGGCGGCGTCCATTGCGTGTCGATGTGCGGCGGCATCGTCGGCGCGCTCCTGCCGCGGGTGGAAGCGTCATCCGCGCGCTTGTGGCAATGGCCGTTGCATCTGTCCTACAGCATCGGCCGCATCGGCTCCTATACGGCGGTCGGCGCCTTCGTCGGCGCCTTCGGCCTGCTGTTCAAGGACATTCAGCCGGTGTCCTTCGCCTTTTTCGTGCTCGCCAACCTGATGCTGATCGCGCTCGGGTTGTACCTCGCCGGCTTTACCCGCTTGCTGGCGCCTTTCGAGCGCGGCGGTCAGGTGCTGTGGCGCTACATTCAGCCCTTGACGAAGCGGTTCCTGCCCGTGCGCTCGGTGGCGCAGGCCCTGCCGCTCGGCGTGTTGTGGGGTTTCCTGCCCTGCGGGATGGTCTATTCGGTCCTGTCCTTCGCGCTCCTCTCCGGCTCCGCGGCGCGCGGCGCGGGGCTGATGCTTGTCTTCGGCCTGGGCACCTTGCCCAATCTGCTGCTCGCGGGGCTGGTGCTGGGCCGTTTCCGCGATTTCACCCGCAACGGCAAGGTGCGCCTGCTCGTGGGGCTGCTGGTCGTCGGTTTCGGCGTCTATGGGCTCGTTCGCGCGCCCGGCCTCTGGGAGTTCCTGTGGGAAAACGAGATATGCTGATGAACGAGTCTGCACAGGAGCGGCTCGATCTCGCTATCTCCGGCATGACCTGCGCCGCTTGCTCGGCGCGGCTGGAAAAAGTACTCAATCGTCTGCCGGGCGTCGAGGCCACGGTCAATCTCGCCAGCGAACACGCCATCCTGCGTTTCGCGCCCGGCCTGCTCACCCTGGAAGCTGCGTGCGCCGCTGTGGGAAAGGCCGGTTTTTCCGCTCGCCCCGCCGCCAATCGCGAGGAAGAACGCGCGAAGAAGCGCGAGGAATGGCGGGCGAGCCTCGTTCGCTTCTGGATCGCCGCCGCCTTCACCTTGCCGCTGGCGGTACAGATGCTGGCGATGTTCGGCCTGTGGCCGGGCGCTTCCCGCGGGCACGACGAGTTCCTCCCGCGCTGGCTGCAATGCCTGCTGGCGATGCCGGTGCAATTCTGGATCGGGGCGCGTTTCTATCGCGGTGCGTGGAATTCGCTGCGCGGCGGCGGCGCGAACATGGATGTGCTGGTGGCCCTCGGCACGACGATGGCCTACGTCTACAGCCTCGCGGTGACGCTCCTGGGACGGCACGATCTGCACGTCTACTTCGAGGCATCCGCAATGCTCATCACGCTGGTGCTGCTCGGCAAGCTGCTGGAAGCGCGCGCCAAGGCCCGCACCGGCGCCGCACTCGATGCCCTCGTGCGCTTGCAGCCGAAGCGGGCGCGTCTCGAACGCGACGGCGAAGTGGTGGAGGTCGACATCGATGCCCTGCAACCGGGCGCGATCTTCGTCCTGCGCCCCGGCGACGCCGTGCCTGTCGATGGCGTGGTGATCGAAGGCGAATCCGCGCTCGACGAAGCGATGCTCACCGGCGAGAGCATGCCGGTGGATAAACATCCGGGCGATCCGCTCTATGCCGCCACCGTCAACGGCCACGCCTTGTTGCGCTGCCGTGCGACCGGCGTCGGCGCGAGCACGCTTCTCGCGGGCATCATTCATCTGGTCGAGCAGGCGCAAAGCTCGAAAGCGCCCGTGCAGCGTCTGGCCGACCGCATCGCCGCCGTGTTCGTTCCGGCGGTGGCGGCGGTGGCGCTGGCGACGTTCGCGTTTTGGTGGTGGCAGGGCGATTTCCAGGCCGCGCTTATCGATGCCGTCGCGGTGTTGGTGATTGCCTGCCCGTGTGCGCTCGGTCTGGCGACGCCGACCGCGATCATGGTGGCGGTGGGGCAGGGCGCGCGCGCCGGGCTGCTCATCAAGAACGCCGAGGCGCTGGAGCGCGCCGGGCAGCTGACGGCGCTCGCCGTCGACAAAACCGGCACCCTGACCGCGGGTGAACCGGCGGTGACAAAAATCGTCCCCGCGCCGCCGTGGTCGTCCGCCGAATTGTTGCGTCTGGCGGCGGCGCTGGAGCGCACGAGCTCGCATCCGCTGGCGCGGGCCATCGTGCGGGCGGCCGAAGCTGAGCCGGAAATAAGCGAAAAAGCAGGCGAAAAATTAGACGTGACCGAGGCGCGCGCCGCGGCTGGGCAAGGCATCGAAGGGCGGGTCGCCGGACGTGCGCTGCGGCTCGGTTCGCTGGATTTTCTCGCTGCGCACGGCATAGATGTGTCGGGCGGTGAATCCGATGCCGGAACGCTCGCCGGGCTCGGCAATGCGTGCGTGGCGCTCGCCGTCGAGGGTGTTTACGCGGGCCTGATCGCCATCTCCGACCGCCTGCGCGACGATTCAGCGGCGGCGGTCGCGCGGCTGCGCGCGGCGGGGGTGAAAGTGGTGATGCTGACCGGCGATCACCCGCACACGGCAGCGGCCATCGCCCGCGCGACCGGCATCGACGATTGGCGCGCCGGCATCCTGCCCGCAGGCAAAGCGGAGGCGGTCAAAGCCCTGAAGCAAGCGCCCGGCGCGCGCTGCGTCGGCATGGCGGGCGACGGCATCAACGATGCTCCCGCGCTGGCGGCGGCGGACGTGTCGTTTGCCATCGGCGCCGGTGCGGACGCGGCGGTGCAGGCGGCGGACATCACCCTCGTGCGCGGCAGTCTCGCCGGGGTGGCCGATGCCGTGGCACTCTCGCGTGCGACGCTGGCGAAAATCCGCCAGAATCTCTTTTTTGCCTTCATCTACAATGTGCTTGGCATTCCGCTGGCCGCCTCCGGCCACCTCGACCCGGTGCTGGCGGGGGCGGCGATGGCCCTGAGCTCGGTGTCGGTGGTGAGCAATTCCCTGCTGTTGAAGCGCTGGCGGCCGAAGCGCGCGCCGCAACGATGAATCTGGAGGAGAGAAAAATGTCCGAAATAACGATCAAGGTCGAAGGCATGTCCTGCGGCGGCTGCGTGCGCAACGTCACCAGGGCGCTGGAGGCGCTGCCCGGCGTGGCGGCCGCGCAGGTTTCGCTGGAGGGCGCCAGCGCCACCGTGCAGTACGACCCCGCCAGAGTCGATGCCGCCGCGCTGCGCGCGGCGGTGGAGGGCGCCGGGTTCGACGTGCCGGCGTAGTCAACCGGCTCAGTGCGCGATCAGGCGCTTCGGCCATAGCTGCCCATCGTGCCCATCGTCTTTCCATTGCCCAAGGCCGAGAAATCCTGCCGGGCCGTAGAGACGTACGCAGCCGCCGGGGGCGCTTTTCCCGGCGGTTGTTTTTTGCGGTGCGAGCGGCTGGCCTTGCAGGATCAGGCGGGCAGCGTCCGGATCGAGATCGAGGCGCGGGAATGCCGCCACCAGGGTGTCGACTGGCGCGAGCAGGGCGGTGCGGTTGTCCGGCGCGGCCGCATCCAGCGCGTCCGGCGTGACGGCTTGCGACACATCGAACGCACCGATGCGGGTGCGGCGCAGGGCGTCGAGGTGCGCGCCGCAGCCGAGGGCGCGGCCGATGTCGATGGCGAGGCTGCGGATGTAGGTGCCTTTGCTGCACGCGACGCGAACATCCAGACGGCAGCCGTCGAAGCGGAGCAGGGCGCATTCGGAGAGCGTCACCTTGCGCGGGGCGCGTTCGAGTTCGATGCCGGCGCGGGCGTATTCATAGAGCGGCTTGCCGTTGCGTTTCAGGGCCGAATACATGGGCGGGATTTGTTCGATTTCGCCGGTGAAACGGGCGAGCGCGTAGCGCAAGGTGGCCTCATCGACCGCCACGGGTTTCGTCGCCAACACGTTGCCCTCGGCGTCGCCGCTGTCGGTTTCGATGCCGAGGCGGATTCCGGCCTCATAGACCTTGTCCGCGTCGAGCAGCATTTGCGAGAACTTGGTGGCCTCGCCGAGCGTGAGCGGCAACAGGCCGCTGGCGAGTGGGTCGAGGGTGCCGGTGTGGCCGGCTTTGCGCGCGTTGAGCAGGCGGCGCGCGTTTTGCAGCGCGGCATTCGAGGTCATGCCCGCCGGTTTGTCGAGCAGCAGCACGCCGTCGACGGCGATTCTGGGAGGGCGATTCAGTTTGGCGGTTGCCAATGTCAGCCTCGATGCCCCTGCCTCAATCTGCGCGCCTCTGCCTCAATCGGTGTTTTCGCACTCACCCCCGTTTCACTCATCTGTCTCGCGGGCGCGGGCTTCATCCTCGCGCACGGTCTGGTCGATGAGTTGCGACAGGCGGCTGCCTTCTTCCAGCGAGGGGTCGTACTGGAAGTGCAATTCCGGCAGGGTGTGGATGCGGATGCGCTGGCCCAGTTTGCGGCGCAGGAAACCGCCGGCGCGCTGTAGCCCTTCGAGGATGCCGGGGACGGCCTCCGCGCCTTGCAGGGCGGTGAAGAACACCTTGGCATGGGCGTAGTCGGGCGTGAGCTCGATGTCGGTGAGCGAGATGAAGCCCACGCGCGGGTCTTTCAGCTCCAGACGGATCAACTCGGCCAGCTCGCGACGGATTTGCTCCGCGATGCGCTGGCCGCGCGAAAACTCTTTCGGCATGTCAGAGCGTCCGCGCCACTTCGCGGATTTCGAACACTTCGAGCTGGTCGCCGGTCTGGATGTCGTTGTGGCTGCGCAGTTGCAGGCCGCATTCGTAACCGGCCTTGACCTCTTTGACGTCGTCCTTGAAACGCTTGAGCGATTCCAGCTCTCCCGCCCAGATGACCGTGTGGTTGCGCAGCAGTCGTACCGATGCGCCGCGCCGCACCGCGCCTTCGAGCACCTGGCAGCCCGCGACCGCACCCACCTTGGAGATGGTAAACACCTGGCGGATTTCGACCATGCCGATGATTTCTTCGCGCTTTTCGGGCGAGAGCATGCCGGAGAGCGCGGCCTTCACCTCGTCGACGGCATCGTAGATGATGTCGTAGTAGCGGATCTGGACATCGAAGTTCTCCGCAAGCTTTCTCGCGCCCGTGTCGGCGCGGGTGTTGAAGCCGATGACGATTGCGTCGGATGCCTGCGCGAGGTTGATGTCGGATTCGGTGATTGCTCCGACGCCCGCGTGAATGACGCGCACCTTGACTTCATCGTTGGAGAGCTTTTGCAGCGACTGCGACAGGGCTTCCTGCGAGCCTTGCACATCAGCCTTGATGATGAGGGCCAGCGTCTTGGTTTCGCCCTCGCCGATTTGTTCGAACATGTTTTCGAGCTTGGCTGCCTGCTGCTTGGCGAGCTTCACGTCGCGGAACTTGCCTTGGCGGAAGAGGGCGATTTCGCGCGCCTTCTTTTCGTCCGCGAGCACGATGGCCTCGTCGCCCGCGGCGGGCACATCCGACAGGCCGAGGATTTCGACCGGGATTGCCGGGCCTGCTTCTTCGATGTTGTCGCCCGCTTCGTCCAGCATGGCGCGGATGCGGCCAAAGGTGGCGCCGGCCAGCATCACGTCGCCGCGCCGCAAGGTGCCGGATTGCACCAGCAGGGAAGCCACCGGGCCACGGCCCCTGTCCAGCCGCGCTTCGATGATCATCCCCTTGGCGGGGGCATCGAGCGGGGCGCGCAGATCGAGCACGTCGGCCTGAAGCAGCACGGCTTCGAGCAGTTGGTCGACGCCCAGGCCGCTTTTGGCGGACACCGCCGCGAACAGCACGTCACCACCGTATTCTTCCGGCACGACTTCTTCCGCGACCAGTTCCTGCTTGACCTTTTCGATGTTGGCGTTGGGCTTGTCGATCTTGGTGATCGCCACCACCAGCGGCACGCCCGCTGCCTTGGCGTGGTGGATGGCTTCGCGCGTCTGCGGCATGACGCCGTCGTCGGCGGCCACCACCAGAATGACGATGTCGGTGGCCTGCGCGCCGCGGGCGCGCATGGCGGTGAATGCTTCGTGTCCCGGCGTATCGAGGAAGGTGATCATGCCGTGCGGCGTCTCGACGTGGTATGCGCCGATGTGCTGTGTGATGCCGCCCGCCTCGCCCGCCGCCACTTTGGCGCGGCGGATGTAGTCGAGCAAAGAGGTCTTGCCGTGGTCGACATGGCCCATCACCGTCACGACCGGGGCGCGCGGCAGGACTTCGTAATCCTTGTGTTCGTCTTCTTCCGCGAGGAAGGCATCGGGGTCGTCGAGCTTGGCGGCGAGCGCCTTGTGACCCATGTCCTCGACCAGGATCATGGCGGTTTCCTGATCGAGCACCTGATTAATCGTCACCATCATGCCCATCTTGATCAGGGTCTTGATGACTTCGGTGGCCTTGACCGCCATCTTGTGGGCGAGATCCGCGACCGAGATGGTTTCCGGCACGTGCACTTCGCGCACGATCGGCTCGGAGGGCGCCTGAAATGCGGCATGCTGCTCTTCGATATGGCCGCGACCGTGGCGAGCGCCGCCTCTGGCGCCGCGCCAGTTGCTGCCCGCGCCGCCGGTGACGTCGCCACGGGTTTTGAGTCCTCTGCGCTTACTGCTGTTATCGCCATCACGGGCCGCGCCGGTGCGTTTGCCGGGCTCGCGGCCGGCGGGTTTTGCGGCCTCGCGCGTTGGGCGGTGCAGGGTGCCCGTGGCCTTTTTGCCCGGCGTCTTGGCGGCGGCGGCGGGCGCCTCTTTGCTCTTCGTGGATTCCTGCGCGGCGCGGGCAACGGCCTGCTCTTCTTCGAGCTTGCGCGCCTCGGCAGCGGCCTTGGTCGCGGCTTCGCGTTCCTGGCGGGCACGCAGGTCGGCCTGCTGGCGTTCGCGCAACTCGCGATGGCGGCGCGATTCCTGTTCGCGCGCGGCGAGTTCTTCCTTGCTGAGAATTTCGGTGATCGGCGTCGGTTCGGGCGCGGCGCGCTTGCGGCGCACGGTTGTCTTGGCGTCTCCTGTGGGCTTTTCCGCCTCGGCGGGGGCTTCCGTGCTCGCGGCGGGAGCGGTTTGCTCTGCCTTCGCCGACTTTTTGGCCTTGGAGCCCTTGGCCGCGGGTTTGGCTTCGGGTTCAGCCTCGGGCTCAGCCTTGGCCTCGACCTCGACCGCCTCGGGCGGCACTTGCGGCGCAACGGGTTCAGCCGCGGTGTCGAGCGGCGCTTCAGGCGCGGCAGCGGGCTCGGCGGCGGCTTCGGTGGCGGGTTCGGCGACCGGCGCGGGCGGTGTTGTGGCGGACACCGACTCCGGCGGCGGTGCGACGGGTTCGGGCGCAGCCACGGCGGCCGCGGCTGCGGCCTCCTCGCTGATGGCTTCGGCGTTCTCGCCACGCTTGACGAAAACGCGCTTCTTGCGCACCTCGACCTGCACAGTGCGGGCGCGTCCAGTGGAATCGGTGGCGCGAATCTCGGAAGTCTGCTTGCGGGTCAGGGTGATCTTGCCCCGTCTGCCGTCGCCGTGCGATTCGCGCAGATATTCGAGCAGGCGTGATTTGTCCCGCTCGGTGAGCAGATCTGTTTCGTCGGACTTGTCGACGCCCGCACGCTTGAGCTGCTCCAGGAGCGCGGCTGCCGGCATTTTCAGTTCGCCGGCAAACTGGGTCACACTTTCCATTGCAAAACTCCCGTCATTGCCGCTCGAACCAGTGGGCGCGCGCGTTGGTAATCAGCGCGCCGGCGCGCTCCTCGTCGATGCCGGTCAGCTCGACCAGCTCGTCGACGGCGAGATCGGCCAGATCGTCCCGTGTCCGAATTTCCTGACTGGCGAGCCTGGCCGCCAGTGTTTTATCCATGCCGCCGAGCGCAAGCAGATCGTCGGCAACGCCTTCGAGTTTTTCCTCGGTGACGATGGCTTCGGTGAGCAGCACGTCGCGGGCGCGGTTGCGCAACTCGTTGACGGTAGCCTCATCGAAATCCTCGATTTCCAGCATTTCCGCAAGCGGCACGTAAGCGATTTCCTCCAGCGAGGAAAAGCCTTCATCGATCAGGATGTTCGCCACGTCCTCGTCGACGTCGAGCCGCTCCATGAAGAGCGCGCGCAACGTGCCGCGTTCTTCCTCGCCGCGCGCGGCGGATTCCTGCTCGCTCATCAGGTTGATCGTCCAGCCAGTCAGCTCGGAAGCGAGCTTGACGTTCTGGCCATTGCGCCCGATGGAGATAGCGAGATTGTTCTCATCGACCACCACATCCATCGCGTGCGCTTCTTCATCCACCACGATGGAAACGGCTTCCGCCGGTTGCAGGGCGGAGATCACGAACTGCGCCGGGTCGGAGTTCCAGACGATGATGTCGATCTGCTCGTTGGCGATCTCGTTGCGCACGGCGGTGACGCGCGAGCCGCGCAGGCCGACGCAGGTGCCGATGGGGTCGATGCGCTGGTCGTTGGCCTTGACGGCGATTTTGGCGCGCAGGCCGGGGTCGCGCGCGCATGCCTTGATTTCCAGCAAACCGTCTTCGATTTCGGGCACTTCCAGCTCGAACAGGTTGGTAAGGAATTCGGGTACGGTGCGCGACAGGATCAGTTGCGGGCCGCGCACGCCGCGGTCGATCTTCAGCAGATACGCCCTGACGCGGTCGCCCGCGCGCAGGTTTTCGCGCGGAATTTGTTGATCGCGCGGCAGCACCGCTTCCATGCGGCCCACCTCGATGATGGCGTTGCCACGCTCGACGCGCTTGATGGTGCCGGAGACGAGGAATTCCTCGCGCTCCAGAAAATCGTTCAATACTTGTTCGCGTTCGGCATCGCGGATTTTTTGCAGAATGACCTGCTTGGCCGCCTGCGCGCCGATGCGCCCGAAGTCGATGGGCTCCAGCGCCTCCTCGATGAATTCGCCCAGTCCGATTTCCGGGCGAATGTCGCGGGCATCGATGATGCCCATCTCGGCTTCGTCGTTGGTCACTTCCTCATCGGGCATCACCACCCAGCGCCGGAAAGATTCGTAATCGCCGGTTTCGCGGTCGATGGCCACGCGCACGTCGGCATCGTCGTGGACGCGTTTTTTGGTTGCGGAGGCGAGCGCCGACTCCAGCGCGGCGAACACGATGTCCTTAGCGACGTTCTTCTCGCGCGCCAACGCATCAACAAGCAACAGGATCTCGCGGCTCATGCTCGGTGAAACCTCCAGATTCAGAATTTTGGAACGAGGCGCGCTTTTTCGACATCCGCAAGGGCGACCAGAAGTTCCCCCTTCTCGGTGTCTACCGCGACCGCGCCATCTCGCAGCCCCAGCAGCACGCCGGTAAAGTTGCGCTGGTTGTCCACCGGCACGCTGGTGCGCAACCGGATTTCCTGCCCGGCGAAACGCTCGAAGTCGGCGGCTTTCATGAGCGGACGATCCAGCCCCGGCGAGGAGACTTCCAGACGGTCGAAGTCGATGTTCTCGACCTCGAAGACGCGCGTCAACTGATTGCTGACCGTGGCGCAATCATCGACCGTGACGCCGCGCGCGATGTCGATGAAAACGCGCATCAGTCGTCCACGCGGCGAATGCTCGACCGTCACCAGCTCGAATTCGAGCCCGGTCACGACTTCCTCGATGAGCTCCGTCACATCCCGCACGCCCGCTCTCCAAAAATAAAAAATGGGCGTAACGCCCACCCCGTCCTTCAACCGGAAAAAACATGGCAAACACAAACACTTACGCCTGCCTGTCAAAGCCTGTCGATTTTAGCGTGGAAAGCGCGATTTGCAAAGGGATAATTGGCGGCGCGACAGGGCAATCGGGTGATCGTTGCGTGACGAGTCCGTGCCGGCCCCAGTTGCTCGGCCGCATCGGCCCCGGCGATGATCCGGGCCATCGCATGCCTACCGGCCACCTCAATATGTTCGGCGATGAAGGCGTCGACGATGGGTTGGGTGATGGGGTAGTTGTTGACGGTGAGGTAGGGTTTGGTGGCGGGTTTGGGGGCGGGCGCGGCAGCGGGCGCGACGGCGGGTTTGGCGGCGGCGCTCTGGAGGGCGGATGCGGAAGTCTGGGCGTGGGCGGGCATGAGGGCGGCGCTCAGGAGCAGCGCGGGAAAGAAAAAGAAGCGGGAGATGGGCATGGGGGGTTCCTCGGGGGCAGGAAGGTTATGGTGTTCGGAACTCGGACGATGGGGTTCGGAACTCGGATGTCGGGGCTCGGAAGTCCCTCGCCGGTGGGCGGAGCGTCGAGGCCGGTTCCGGGAACGCGGAGTTCGTCTGACCCAGCTTCTCATGCCGTCCCGACCCCGTCCCGCGCAAAGGGGACATCGAGCTGCGCCGACTCATCGCCGCAACTTCCGATCTCTATCGCGAACGCCTGTTCGGTATGGCGGTGTCGCGGCAAGGGGTGGGGGCGTGCCCGCCTATGCCATCAGCCGCTTCAACACGTACAACTTTTCCAGCGCCTCGCGCGGCGAGAGGGCGTCCGGGTCGGTTTGGGCGAGTTCGGTGAGCGCGGGATGCGAGATCGGGGGCTCTTCTTCTTCTTGCGGCGGCGAGGTGAACAGGTCGGCTTGCGGGCCGGTGTCGATCGCGCGGTTTTCAAGATCGCGCAGGCGGCGGCGGGCTTCGCGGATGACCGCGGCGGGGATGCCCGCCAGCGCCGCGACTTCGATGCCGTAGCTCTGGCTCGCGGGGCCGTCTTCGAGCGCGTGCAGGAACACGATGCCGTGACCATGTTCGAGCGCGCCGAGATGGACGTTGGCGCATTCGGGTGCCTCGGCGGCGAAGCGGGTCAGCTCGAAATAGTGGGTGGCGAACAGTGTGAAGGCGCGCGTTTTTTCCAGCAGATGACGGGCGATGGCGAAGGCGAGCGCGAGGCCGTCGAAGGTGGATGTGCCGCGGCCGATTTCGTCCATCAGCACGAGGCTGTGGTGGGTTGCGCCGTGCAGGATGGCGGCCGCCTCGGTCATTTCCACCATGAAGGTGGAGCGGCCCGAGGCGAGCTCGTCGGAGGCGCCGATGCGGGTGTAGATGGCATCCAGCGGGCCGATGACGGCGGCGGTGGCGGGCACGAAACTGCCGATGTGGGCCATGAGCGCGATCAGCGCCACCTGCCGCATGAAGGTGGATTTGCCGCCCATATTGGGGCCGGTGATGAGCAGCATGCGGTGCGTGGGGTCGAGCGTTGCGTCGTTGTGGATGAAATGCTCGAGCCGGCGTTCCACCACCGGGTGCCGCCCGCTTGTGATGCGAATGCCCGGCTGTGCGGAGAATTCGGGCGCGACGTACTCGAAATTGCGCGCGGCCACGGCGAAGGCGGCGAGCGCATCGAGCGTGGCCAGGGCGCGCGCCGCGCGCTGGAAGGCGGGGATGTGGATGGCGAGCGCATTGAGCACGGCCTCGAACAGCATCTTCTCACGCGCCAATGCCCGTTCCTGCGCCGAGAGCGCTTTGTCCTCGAACGCTTTCAGCTCGGGGGTGATGTAACGTTCGGCGTTCTTCAGGGTCTGGCGGCGGCGGTAGTCGTCGGGCACGCGCGTGGTGTTGGCGTGGCTCACTTCGATGTAGAAGCCGTGCACCTTGTTGAATTCGACTTTCAGGTTGGCGATGCCGGAGCGGGCGCGCTCTCGTTGTTCGAGTTTGATGAGAAAGGCTCCGCAGTTGCTCTGGATGGCGCGCAACTCGTCGAGCTCGGTATCGAACCCCGCGGCGATCACGCCGCCGTCGCGCACCATCGCGGCCGGTTCGGGGGCGATGGCGCGGCTGAGCAGCTCGTGCGGCGCGGCGGGCACGTCGAGATCGGCGGCGAGCGCATCGAGCAGGTCGGCGGCGCCGTCGAGCATCGGCGCGATCTTCGGCAGGCGGGCGAGGCTTTCGCACAGCGCGGAAAGATCGCGCGGCCGTGCGTTTTTCAGCGCCACGCGCGCGGTGATGCGTTCGAGATCGGCCACATTTTTGAGCACGTCACGCACCGCGTCGGCGCGTGCGTCGATGGCGTGCGCCTTGCCTGGTTCGAGCAGCGCGGCGACGGCGCGCTGGCGCGCGGCGGGGATGGCGGGATCGCGCAGCGGATGGTGGATCGCGTGCCGCAGCCAGCGGCTGCCCATACTGGTGATGCAATCATCGAGCAGCGAGAGCAGGGTGGGGGCGGGTTCGCCGCGCAGCGTCTCGGTGAGTTCGAGATTGCGCCGGGTGGCGGCGTCCATGCGCAGGAATTCGGAATCGCGTTCGAGCACCAGACCGGTGACGTGGGCGAGGTTTTGTCGTTGCGTGGCGCGGGCGTAATCGTGCAACGCTCCGGCTGCGCCGAGCGCCACCGGCACGTCGGTGGCGCCGAATCCGGCGAGGTCGCGGGTGCCGAAATGCTCCGCGAGCAGGCGCGCGGCGTTCTCGCTATCGAATTGCCAATCCGCCAGCCGCCGCAGCGTTGGGGAGAGCGTCTCCATCAGCGGCAGCGTCAGGCTGTCCGGCACCAGCACCTCGGCGGGCGCGAGGCGCTCGAACTGCGCCGCCAGCATTTCCGGCGAGCATTCGGTCAGCCGCAGATCGCCGCTGGCGAGGTTGAGCCACGCCAGCCCCAGTACGCCGCGATGCACGTTGAGCGCCAGGAGCAGCGCGTCCTTGCGCTCGTCCAGCAGCGCCGCCTCGGTGATCGTGCCGGGGGTGACGATACGGCTCACCACGCGTTCCATCGGCCCCTTGTTCGCATTCGGTTCGCCCACCTGTTCTGCGATGACGGCCGATACGCCCAGTTTCATCAGCCGGGTCAGATATTGTTCGAGGGCATGGAACGGCACGCCCGCCATCTTGATCGGCTCTCCGGCGGATTTGCCACGTGTGGTAAGCGTGATCTCCAGCAGGCGCGCGGCATTCTCCGCGTCGGCAAAGAACAGTTCGTAGAAATCGCCCATTCGGTAGAACAGCAGTGCGTCCGGGTGCTGCGCCTTGATGCGCAGATATTGCTGCATCACGGGCGTATGTGCGGCGATTTCGGGCTCGGAGAGCGCGGGCGTTTCGTTCGGGAGCTTCAAGGGGATTTCCGGAGAATCGGGATGCGCCAGATTGTAGAGTATCTGCCCCTGGTTTTTCTAACCCCGCAGGGCGTTTGCGATCAGCGTCCGAATATTGCCGCCATCGAACGGCTTGTCGCAGATCGCGGACACGCCCGCCTTTTCCACCGCCGCCAGCCGGCCCTCGTTGTTCTCGCTGGTCAGCATCAGGATCGGCACTTCGGTCTGCCAGCTTTGCGTGCGGACGTATTCGACCAGCGCGCGGCCGTCCATTTCCGGCATGTTGTAGTCGGTGAGGATGAGATCGAACATCGTCTCCGCCAGAAGCGGGAGGGCTTCGCGGCCGTTTTCGGCTTCGAGCACATGCTCGATGCCCATGCCTTCGAGCAGATGGCGGATGTGGCGCCGTGACATCGCGCTGTCATCGACCAGCAGCACTTTGAGGTGATCCACATCGTCGCCGCTGATCTGTTCGATGCCCGCGAGCTGGTCGACGACGGCATGCAGGGCGCGCTGCATCTGCGCGGCGGTAAACGGTTTGGCGATGATGCAGCATGCCCCCGACTGCCGCACCGGGTTCAACACCTGCGGGCGCGTTTCGCTGGAGATCAGGATAAACGGCAGCCACTCCAGATCCTCGTCCTCGCGCATCGCCGCGACCAGTTCCGTGCCCGCCATGTCCGGCAGGTAGAGCGCGCTGATGACGGCATCGGGCCGCAACGTCCGCATCTTGGCGAGCGCGGCCCCGGCGCTGTCGGAGCGGCTGATCTGATGCACGCCCATCTCTTCGAGCATCCGCCGCACCACCTCCGCTTGCATGGTCGATGGCTCGACCAGCTGGATTTTCAGATTGCTCAGGGAAATCTCCGCCATCGCCGTTCTCCGCACTCAAGGTAGAGGCCAGGGGCATTGTAGGGCGGGGAGGGTGGGGGGCGTGTGGAGTGTGTTACGTGTGAATGTGTGAATGCGGTTTCAGGGGATGGGTTTTTCGCGCGCGAAGGCGCGGCGGCGCAATTGCGGGAAGCGTTCGCCGTCTGTAATAAACTGTGCCCCTTCGCTGCCAACCCGCCTCGATGCCGCGCCCATGCTTCCCCTTGCTTCCGCCCGCCTCATTCAATCCGAACTGCAAGCCCTGCGGCGCGATCTGCATGCGCATCCTGAAACGGCGTTCGAGGAAAAGCGCACGGCCGGCGTGGTGGCGGCGCGGCTGGAAGCGTGGGGCATCGAGACGCATCGCGGCCTGGCGGACACAGGTGTGGTGGGGGTGATTCGCGGCGCGGGCAGTGGCGAAGCGATCGGATTGCGGGCGGACATGGATGCGCTGCCGATTGCGGAGGCCAACGAATTTGCGCACCGTTCCACCGTTGCCGGGCGCATGCATGGCTGCGGGCACGACGGGCATACCGCCATGCTGCTGGGCGCGGCGCGGGTGCTGGCCGATGGGCGTGATTTCGACGGCACGGTCTATCTGATTTTCCAGCCCGCCGAAGAGGGCACGGGCGGCGCGCGGGTGATGATCGAACAAGGGTTGTTCGAGCGCTTTCCGATGCATGCCGTGTTCGGGATGCACAACTGGCCGGGGCTGCCCGTCGGAGAATTCGCGGTACACGCGGGGGCGGTGATGGCGGGCACGGATCGCTTTCGCATTCGCATCGAGGGCGTCGGCGGGCACGCGGCGATGCCGCATCTGGGCGCCGACCCGGTGCTCGCGGGCGCGGCGCTGGTGCAGGCGGTGCAAAGCGTCGTGGCGCGCGCGCTCGATCCGCTGGAGGCCGCCGTGGTGTCGATCACCTGCTTTCATGCGGGTGACACCTTCAACGTGCTGCCGGGGACGGCGGAGCTGGCGGGCACTTTGCGCGCCTTCTCGCCCGCCGTGCGTGAGAAGGCGCTGACGCGGTTGCGCGAACTGTGCGCGGGAATCGGGGCGGCGTTCGGGGTCGACATCGCCTTCGAGCTGCAACCGGGCGGCTATCCGCCGACGATCAACGTCGCCTCCGAAGCGGCGTGGTGCGTGCAGGCCGCCGCTGCCGTGGTCGGGGAAGATGCCGTACACACGGCCGAGCATCCGAGCATGGGCGCGGAAGATTTCGCTTTCCATCTGCAAAAAAGACCGGGCGCGTACATCTGGATCGGCAATGGCGCGAGCGCCGCGCTGCATCACCCGCGCTACGACTTCAACGACGACATCCTCGCCCTCGGAACGGCGTACTGGGTGGAACTCGCCCGCCGCCGGCTGGCGCGCGAACACGCCTGAACCAACTGAAGGACGCCCTGATGCAAACCCTGCCTCATAGTCTGCTGCTGCTCAGTCTGGGGCTGCTGCTGTTCGTCACCTTTTTGCTGCTCTGGCGAGTAATCGGCGCGCCCAGACGCGACCGGCGGCGGCGCGATGAGCTCCGCGAACTGATCGCGCGCGGCGGCATCGAGCAGCACCGCGAAATGCTGCGCGACCTGCATGCGGGGCTGGATCGCCAGACCGACCGCATGGGCGAGCATGCCCGCGCCAACGGCGAACTGCTCCAGAACGGCGTCACCGCCGCCTCGCTGCAATTGTCGCGCTCCGTCGAAGCCCTCACGCGCGGCGTGGAGGAACAGTTGCGCACCCTGTCGGGGCAGGTGAATCTGCGCCTCGACGAAGGGTTGAAAAAGACCAACGACACCTTTGCCAGCGTCATGGCGCGGCTGGCGACCATCGACGAGGCACAAAAGAAAATCGACGGCCTGACCACCAGTGTCGTGAGCTTGCAGGAAATCCTGGGCGACAAGCGCGCGCGCGGCGCGTTCGGAGAAGTGCAGCTGGAGGCGCTGGTGAGAAACGCGCTGCCCCCGGATGCCTACACTTTCCAGACCGCGCTGCCCAACGGCACGCGCGTCGACTGCCTGCTCGAACTGCCGCCGCCCACCGGCAGCGTGGCCATCGACGCCAAGTTCCCGCTCGAAAACTACCACCGCATGTTCGATGACACGCTCTCGCCCGCCGAGCGCAAGGGCGCGCGCACGGCCTTTCGCGCCGACGTGCGCCGCCACGTCGATGCCATCGCGGGCAAATACATCCTGCCCGGCGTCACGGCGGACGGCGCGGTCATGTTCCTGCCCGCCGAAGCCGTGTTCGCGGAACTGCACGCCTCGCACCCCGAAGTCGTCGCCCACGCCCAGTCCAGGCGAGTGTGGATCGTCTCGCCCACCACGCTGATGGCGGTGCTCAACACCGCGCGCGCCGTGTTGAAAGACATCGAAACCCGGCGGCAAATCCACGTCATCCAGGACGAACTGGCGAAGCTCGCGCAGGACTTCCAACGCTTCGATACCCGCATGGAAGCACTCGCCCGCCACATCGAACAGGCCGGCAAGGACGTAGAACAGGTGCACGCCTCCAGCCGCAAAATCACCGCCAGGTTTCAACGCATCGAGTCGGCGCGGCTCGACGGAGAGGCGCCGAAAGAAATCGAGGAGTAAGGGCCCGGCGCATCGCCCGATCGGTTGCGGGCGGTGCTGTCGCGGTCGGCTTGCCTCGCGCCATCGCTTCGGGGTATAGATGCCCCTTTTCCCGCCCATCGCGCCTCATGAGCGCGGGGAGTTCGACGACATGGCCGCCGCGCCGACACCTGACACCGCCACCATCGCCGCTTTGCCGGCGGAACGCCTGCGGGCGCACTGCGATCTTTCGCACTTCGATTTCGATACCACCGCCGAACTGAGCGATCATCCCGGCGATCTCGGGCAAGAACGCGCGATGGAGGCGTTGCGCTTCGGGCTGACGATCGGGCAGGACGACTACCATGTGTTCGTGCTGGGCGACACAGGCTGCGGCAAGCACGCCGTGACCTTCCGGCTGCTGCGCGAGCACGCGGCGGCCAGGCCGGTGCCGCCGGATTTGTGCTATCTGCATCACTTCGACGAGCCGCTGCATCCACGCCTGTTGACGCTGCCCGCCGGTCGCGGCGCGGCGTTTCGCGCCGACATGCAAGGTTTCGTGCGCGAACTGAAACCAGCCATCGAAGCGGCGCTCGACAGCGCGCCCTATTCCGAACGCATCGAAGCCCTGCAAAGTGCGCACAAGGCGCGCGAGGACGCGGCCTTGCGCGAAGTGGGCGAGCAATGCGGCGCGGACGGACTGGTGTTGTTGCAAAGCGCCGATGGTTTCGTCTTCGCGCCCCAAAAGAACGGCGAAGAGCGGCCGGAGGCGCTCACCGCGGAAGAATTCGAGGCCCTGCCCGCGGCCGGGCGCGACAAGATCAAAGCCGCCATCGAGACATGGGGCGATCGGCTCGCGGCGTTGCTCGACGAATTCCCCGACTGGCGTGCCACGCTGCGCGAGTCACTGGTCAAGGCAGCGCGCGAGGCGCTCACCCCCGCGCTTGCCCACCTGCTGCGCGACCTGCGCACCCGTTATGCCGATCTGCCCGACATCCTGAAATTCCTCGACGCGGTGGAAAAAGACGTGCTCGGTGCCGCCGTCTCCGGCGCCGCTGCCGACGACAAAGAAGAAGACGGCGAGGGCGAGGAGGCCGCGCGCTACCCGCGCTATCAGGTCAAGCTCCTCGTCGATCACGCCTGCGCCGCGGGCGCGCCCATCGTCTTCGAGGACAACCCCGGCTACGGCAACCTCGTCGGGCGCATCGAACACGTCGTGCAGCAGGGCGTGCAGGTGAGCCATTTCAACCTCATCCGCTCCGGCGCGCTGCACCGCGCCAATGGCGGCTATCTCGTGCTCGATGCGGAACGCCTGTTCGCGCAGCCCTACGCCTGGGAAGGCTTGAAGCGCACGCTCAGGCGCGGCGAGATCCGTGTCGAGCCGCCCGCCGAGGCGCAGGGCTGGGGCGGGGCGCTGACGCTCGAACCGCAGCCCGTGCCGTGCGCGCTCAAAGTCGTGATGATTGGCGATCGGGAGACTTACTACACCCTGATGGAGAACGACCCCGAGTTCGCCGAACTGTTCAAGGTTGCCGCCGACTTTGGCGACGATCTGCCGCGCACGCCGGAGAACGAGCGCGAATACGCGCGCCTGCTGGCGATGTTGGCGCGCTCGGCCAACATCCTGCCGCTCGACCGCGCCGCCGTCGGACGCATGGTGGAGGAGGGCGCGCGTCTGGCCGAGGACGCCGAACGCCTGTCACTTTCCACGCGGCGTCTGTCCGATCTGATGCGCGAGGCCGACCACTACGCGCGCGCCGCCGCCCGCCCGGCCATCGGGTGCGGCGAAATCGAGGCGGCGCTCGCCGCGCGGATGCGCCGCGCCAGCCGCTATCCGGCGCTGGTGCGCGAATCCATCCTCGATGGCACCACGCTCATCGCCACCTCGGGGGCGCGTGCCGGGCAAATCAACGGTTTGGTCGTGGTCGAACTCGCGGGCGAGCGATTCGGCTATCCCACCCGGATTTCCGCCACCGTTCGCCTGGGCGACGGCGATGTGCTCGACATCGAGCGCGAATCCGATCTCGGCGGCGCGATCCACTCCAAGGGCGTGATGATCCTCTCCGCGTTCCTTGCCGCGCGCTACGCCCGCCACCAGCCGTTGTCACTGTCGGCGAGCCTGGTCTTCGAGCAGTCCTACGCCCCGGTCGAGGGCGATTCCGCCTCGCTCGCCGAACTGTGCGCGCTGCTCTCGGCGCTCACGCGGCTGCCCATCGAACAACGGCTGGCGATTACCGGCTCGGTCAACCAGTTCGGCGAAGTGCAGGTCATTGGCGGCGTCAACGAAAAAATCGAAGGCTTCTTCGATCTGTGCACCCTGCGCGGACTCGACGGCAGCCACGGCGTCGTCATCCCGGCGGCCAGCGTTCGCCATCTGATGCTGCGCGAGGAGCTGCTCGAAGCCGCCCGCGCCGGGCGTTTCCACATCTACCCGGTTTCCACCGTCGATGAAGCGATGAGCGTGCTCACCGGCGTGGCGGCGGGCGAAGCCGATGCGCGCGGCCTGATGCCCAGGGATTCGATCAACGACCGCGTGGCGAGGGCGCTTGCGGGCATGACCTACGCCCAGCATGCCTACGCCGACGGCCACGCACTCGGCGGGCGCAGAAGGCCGGGCGGGCGGCGTTGAGGGCCGTAAAAGCCCAATCCCGTGGCCATCGCGCCGACAATGCTCACCGCTTGATACGCCTTCACATAGGCAGACAGAAGTGTGGATTGGCAACACTGCGGAAGGCAGAACATCGTCGTCTTATATTTGCTTATACAGCGTCATGCTGCTAAATTCACACAGCGTGTGACATATGTCACACGCTGTGTACATATGTAATTTACGTAATTTTCCTTCTGAACCCCGCCGACGCGTCCCTGTTCCGCCCGCGTCCTGGAAGCTGCCATGACCCCGCACACCCCCTTCCATCGCGCGATTGCGCTCAGCGTCGCCAGCATCATGATCTGGAACCCGCTCTTTGCAGCGGCGGCGGAACTGGCGGTG
>JAIRXQ010000083.1 GCA_031268195.1 Azoarcus sp.
ACCGAACAAATGTTCTTCAAACCGCGTCGCCGGGAAACCGAAGACTACATCACGGGCCGTTTCGGCTAAAACGACATGACCGAAAAACACCTATCCTCCCAGTTCGACAGCGAACTCACGAGCATCTGCTCCAAACTGATGGAAATGGGCGGACTGCTCGAAATCCAGATACAGAACGCCATCCAGGCGCTGGCGCAATTCTCCATTCCCCTGGCCGACGAAGTCATCCAGACCGAAGACCGGGTAGACATGATGGAAGTCGCCATCGACCATGCCCTGACTTCCATCATCGCGCGGCGGCAGCCCGCGGCCCGCGACCTGCGCCTATTGCTGGCCATCTCCAAAATCACCACCAACCTGGAGCGCGCGGGCGACGAAGCCAACAAAATCGCCCGCCGGGTCAAATCCATCGTCGAGAGTGCTTCCGCCCGCAAAATGCCCATCGGCGACCTGCGCCTGGCCTCCGGCATGGCCATCACCCTCATCCGCCGCGCGCTGGACGCCTTCGCGCGGCTCGACCTGGATACCGCCGTCTCCATCCTCAAAGAGGACGACCTGATCGACCAGGAATTCAAAGGCTTCACCCGCAAACTCATCACCTACATGATGGAAGACCCGCGCACCATTGGCGATAGCCTCAACCTGCTCTTTCTCGCCAAAGCCATCGAACGCATCGGGGATCATGCCAAAAACATCGCCGAATTCATCATCTACATCGTCAAAGGAACCGACGTGCGCCACAGCTCGCTCACCCATATCGAATCCGTCGTCCAGTAGGTGTGTGCCGTGAACGCCGGAGTTCCCCTGAAACCCTGCGTCCTGGTGGTCGAAGACCAGGTCGACATCGCTGAACTGCTGCGGGTCAACCTGCGCCACGGCGGTTTCGAGACTGTCATGGCTGTCGACGGCCCCAGCGCGCAACGGGCGATGGACGATGCCCTGCCTGATCTCATCCTGCTCGACTGGATGCTGCCAGGCCAGCAAAGCGGGCTGGCGCTCGCGCGCAAATGGCGCGCCGACCCGCGTATGCGGGACGTGCCGATCATCATGTTGACCGCCCGCTGCGAGGAAGCCGACAAGCTGGCTGGACTGAACAGCGGCGCGGACGACTACATCACCAAGCCTTTTTCCCCAAAAGAGCTCCTCGCCCGCATCCGGGCCGTGCTGCGCCGCAGCGCCCCCGAGCGGCTCGCCGGGGAGCTCGTGGTCGGGCCGCTGTCGCTCGATATGGAACGGCTTCGCGTCCACTATCACGGCGAGGAATGCCGGCTCGGTCCCATCGAAATCCGCCTTCTGCATTGCCTGATGCAACATCCGGAGCGCGTCTACAGCCGCGCCCGTCTGCTGGACGACATCTGGGGGCAGCAGGCTTTCATCGAGGAGCGCACCGTCGATGTGCACATCAAGCGCCTGCGCGATGCCCTGGGCGCCGCGGGCGGGATGATCGAAACCGTGCGCGGCGCGGGATACCGGCTGGTGGCGAAACCCGCCGAAAACGGTTGACGGCCTATGTACAGCATGCTTTTTCGCCTCACTGTCCTGTTCCTGCTCATGGGGGCGGGGGCGGGCTTCGCCAGCCTGTTCAAGCACACGATTCCCAGCGTGGCCCTCGGCGTGGCCCTCGGCAGCGGCCTCTGGCTGGTCTGGGACACCTGGCGTTTTCTGCGCTTCCTGGACTGGCTGCGGCGGCTGCATGAAACCCCGGATGCGCCGCCGCGCCTGTCCGGCCTGTGGCGCGAAGCGGCGCAGCGCGTCTCCCGCCTGCTGCGCAAGCAGGCCCGCCTGACGCGGGAAAGCGAAGCCCGTCTGGAAAACCTCCAGGCTGGTCTGCAAGCCTCGCCCAACGGCGTGATCGTGCTCGACGAACACACCCATATCGAATGGTGCAACCAGATGGCCTGTCGCCACTTCGGGCTGGACGCCCGCCGGGACATCGCCCAGTCGGTCACCCATCTCCTGCGCGATCCCGCCTTCGTCGCCCACCTCGCCGCGCGGGATTTCGAGCAGGCTGTCATCATGACCAGTCCCGTCAGCAGCGAGGCGCATCCCCTGCGCCTGTCCGTGCGGCTGTGCCCCTACGGGCAGGGCCGCCTGCTGCTGATCTCGCAGGACATCACCGTATTCGAGCAGGCCGAAGCCATGCAGCGCGACTTCGTCGCCAACGTCTCCCACGAAATCCGCACGCCGCTTACCGTGCTGGCGGGCTTCGTCGAAACCATGCAGACGCTTGCGCTCTCCGAAGACGAACACCGGGAATACCTCGATCGGATGGCGCAGCAGGCCGGGCACATGCGCCGGCTGGTCGATGACCTGCTCATGCTCTCCCGCCTGGAAGGCAGCCCGCCCCCCGGACTGGAGGACTGGACGCCCATTGCCGTCGTGCTTGCGCAGATCGAGGCCGACGCCCGCGCCCTGTCCGCCCTCACCACCGGCGCAAGCGCCCCGCAGCGGCTCGTGTTTCCGGCGGCGGCGGCGCTGCCGCAGGCCGGAGAAATCGCGGGCGCGGCCACCGAGCTGCAAAGCGCGCTGTCCAACCTCGTCAACAACGCCATCCGCTACACGCCGCCCGGCGGCGACATCGAAATCCGCTGGGAGGCGCAGCCCGACGGCACAGCCTGTTTTTCCGTGCGCGACAGCGGCCCCGGCATCGCACCCGAACACCTCCCGAGGCTCACCGAACGCTTCTACCGCGTCGACTCCGCCTTCTCTCGCGCCACCGGCGGCACCGGACTGGGGCTGTCCATCGTCAAACACGTCCTGCAACGGCACGAGGCCACGCTCACCGTCGACAGCGCCCCCGGGCAGGGGGCGTGCTTCATGGTGACGTTTCCGGCATACCGGGTGCGGGGGGAGATCGCGGCAGGCGGCGCAGGGATGTGAGGCGCTCGTGAGCCTCGCGCAGGGACACCTGCAAACCATCGCCCCGGCGGGGGCATGGTGAAATCTCCGGGTTAACTCACGTTATCGAGTTGCGCCACATCGTCGGCCTTGCGCTGGTTGGCCTCGTGCCACCATTTGATGAGCGACATCGAGACGATCACAAACAGCCCGAACAAGACGATGATGGTATTGATTCCCAGCCCGACGAGGATCAGCAGGGAATAAGCGGCGTTGATCAGCAGGGTCGACAGGTTTTCGTTGAAGTTCTGCACTGCGATCGAATGCCCCGCGCCGAGCAGGACGTGGCCACGATGCTGGAGCAGGGCATTCATGGGCACCACGAAGAAACCGCCGCATGCGCCGATGGCGAACAGCATGGCCCGGGCGATGTTCAGGTTGGTGATGAACGGCATAAGCAGCATGGTGATGCCCATGACGATGCCCAGCGGAATGACGCGCACCGACCGGCGCAGGCTGACGAGGCAGGACGCCGCCACCGCCCCGGCCGCCATCCCGAAGGCGACCCATACGAACAGCAGGGTCGCATCCGAGGTGTTGTGGATTTTATCGAATGTCTCTGGTCCCCAGTTGATGACGATGATTTGCAGGGCATGTGCCACGCCCCATGTCACCGTCGTGACCGCGAGCGAGATTTGCCCGAGCTTGTCGCGCCACAGCATCTTGAGGCAATGGTAAAAATCGTGGAGCAGGTAGAGCGGGTTGTTGTGCAGGGGTTTGTGATCGACGCCGGTATTTGGGATGAACAGGTTGAACACGGCGGCGATCAGGTAGAACACGCCGGTGATCGCGATGCCTGCGCCAACGCCGGTGTTGCCGAACAGGTGGGTGAAATCCAGCCCGTCGAACCACATCATCGCCTTGTCGCGGGTCAGCGCGCCGCCGAGCACGGTGCCGAGGATGATTGCCGCTACGGTCAGCCCTTCGATCCAGCCGTTGGCCACCACCAGTTTGCGATGGGGCAGGTATTCGGTGAGGATGCCGTACTTGGCCGGGGAGTAAGCCGCCGCGCCCAGGCCGATAATGGCATAAGCATAGAGCGGATGTACGTCGGCAAACAGCAGCAGGCAGCCGATGACCTTGATCGCATTGCTGATGAGCATCACCCTGCCTTTCGGCATCGAATCGGCGAATGCTCCAACCCATGCGGCCAGCGCGACGTATGAGATCGCGAAGAACGACTTCAGTAGTGGTTCGTATTCTGGCTCGCCTGTGCTTTTGAGGATCGCAATGGCAAGGATGAGGAGGGCGTTGTCGGCGAGCGCGGAAAAAAACTGCGCCGCCATGATGATGTAAAAGCCCAAAGGCATGGCTTGTCAAACCGTGGAGACTGTTCAAGCCCGACCTTATAACATGAAGCGCCTTCGCGCGTAACGTGACTGTTTCCCGACACCCGGAAACCTGTGCGAATGTGGTCTAATCGCGCCTGCCATTGCCTGTCCCCTCTATGAACTGCCGCTATGCCGAAAACGAAATCCGCTTATGTTTGCAGTGGTTGCGGCGCGCAATCGCCGCGCTGGCAGGGGCAGTGCCCGCAGTGCAAGGAATGGAACACCCTGGTCGAGACTGTGATCGAACGCGGCGCGGGCGGCGTGCCGCGCCGGGTCGGCGTGGCGGGCGCGGCGGCGCGGATGCTCAAACTTGCCGCGCTCGAAGCGCGCGAGGAGCCGCGCATTCCGAGCGGCATCGATGAGTTCGATCGTGTGCTCGGCGGCGGTCTGGTGTCCGGCGCAGTGGTGCTGATCGGCGGCGACCCCGGCATCGGCAAATCGACCCTGTTGCTGCAAGCCCTGTGCAAACTCGCGCAGGCCGATCATTCCGTGGTGTACGTGAGCGGCGAGGAGTCGCCCGAACAGGTCGCCTTGCGCGCGCAACGCCTGCAACTCGCGCCCGGATCACTGCAACTTCTCACTGAATGCAACCTTGAGCGCATCCTCGATGTCCTGGCCGAGGCCGCACCGCGCGTGGCGGTGATCGACTCCATCCAGACGCTCTACTCGGAAAACCTGCAATCGGCCCCCGGCTCGGTCGGGCAGGTGCGCGAGTGCGCGGCGCAGCTCACGCGCCACGCCAAGCAAAGCGGCACCACGCTCATCCTCGTCGGCCACGTCACCAAGGACGGCGCGCTCGCCGGGCCGAGGGTGCTGGAACACATCGTCGATACCGTGCTCTATTTCGAGGGCGACACGCATTCCAGTTTTCGCCTGATTCGCGCCTTCAAGAACCGTTTCGGCGCGGTCAACGAACTCGGTGTTTTCGCGATGACCGAGCGCGGTCTGAGAGGCGTCTCCAACCCCTCGGCGCTGTTCCTCTCGCAGCATGATGCCGCCGTTGCGGGCAGTTGCGTGCTGGTGACGCAGGAAGGCACGCGCCCCTTGCTGGTGGAAATTCAGGCGCTGGTCGATCACTCACAAAGCCCCAATCCGCGCCGCCTCACGGTGGGGCTGGAGCCGATGCGGCTCGCCATGCTGCTGGCGGTGATGCACCGGCACGCGGGTATCGTCTGCTTTGATCAGGACGTGTTCGTCAACGCCGTCGGCGGCGTGAAGGTTGCTGAACCCGCCGCCGACCTGGCGATTCTGCTGGCGGTGGTTTCATCGTTGCGTGATCGCCCGTTGCCGCGGGGCCTGGCCGTCTTCGGAGAAATCGGTCTGGCGGGCGAGATCCGTCCCGCCCCGCGCGGGCAGGAGCGTTTGAAGGAAGCGGCCAAACTCGGTTTCAAAACCGCTATCGTGCCACACGCCAACGTCACGCGGCATGCCATCCACGGCATCGACATCCACGGCGTCGAGCGCATCGAACAGGCGCTACAGGTCGTGCGCGAAATCGGGCAGGGCTAGGACGCAGCTTCCTCGTCCGGCCCGCGCCGCAGTTTGCCCTGCCAGAAGCGCCACGCGCCCCACGCGAACACCGCGCCCGCGACCAGCAAGAAGCCGACGCCTTGCCAGAATGCGATCGGATCGGTCGCCAGCATGTAGTCGCGCGCCGGGCGCACGAAATGCACACGTCCCGACCAGATCGACGCCACGGCGGTGCCCACGAACGCCAACGCGGGCAGGAACCACACCACGAGCCCGATGCCGACGAGCACACGGTCGAGGATCGGCGTTGGCCTGGAACGCGGCAGATAGACGCTGCCGACGCCGTGCCAGAACGCGAGTACCCAGCCCGCGAGGGCGATCACCGGCGGCACGACGAGCACGGCGCCCGCCAGGAAACTGGTGAGGGAGAATGCCGCGCCCTGTAGCGTCGCCACCTTTGCCAGCAAAGTATTGGCGTTCATCAGCAACAGCACCGCGGGCAGCGTGGCGGCGAGCGCCAGCAACAGGCAACGGCCGGCGCGGTGGCGGGCGCGCTCGCCTGCGGGGGCCGTGTCGGGAAGGGGGGAGAAAAGTGACATGAGAAACATCCTTTTGGCAAGGCGGCGCGCTCAGGCCGCCGCGAGCGCCTGGGCCAGATCGTCGATGATGTCGTCGATGTGCTCGATGCCGATCGACAAACGCACCATATCTGGCGACACCCCGGCTTTCTTGAGTTCTTCCGGGTTCAACTGGCGGTGTGTGGTGGAGGCCGGGTGGCAGGCAAGCGTTTTGGCGTCGCCGATGTTGACGAGGCGCGTGATGAGCTTCAGCGCATCCTGAAAACGCACACCGGCTTCGATGCCGCCCTTGACGCCGAACGTGAGAATGCCCGAAGCGCGGCCGCCCATGTACTTTTGCACCAGCGAAAAATCGGTGTGATCCGGCAGACCGGCGTAATTCACCCACGACACCTTGGCGTGGCGCTGGAGGAATTGCGCCACTTTGAGCGAATTCTCGCAGACGCGATCCATGCGCACCGCCAGCGTTTCCACGCCTTGCAGGATCAGGAAGGCGTTGAACGGCGAGAGCGCCGCGCCCTGGCTGCGCAGCGGCACTACGCGGGCACGGCCGATGTAGGCCGCTGCGCCAAGCGCCTCGGTGTAGCACACGCCGTGATAGGCTGGATCGGGTTCGTTCAGGCGTTTGAATCGCGCCTGATGCTCAGCCCACGGAAATTTGCCGGAATCGACGATGATGCCGCCGAGCGAGTTGCCGTGCCCGCCGAGATACTTGGTGAGCGAATGCACCACGATATCCGCGCCGTACTCGAACGGGCGGCACAGGTAAGGGGAGGGCACCGTATTGTCGACGATGAGCGGAATGCCCGCCGCATGCGCGATGTCGGCCAGCCGCGCGAAATCCGTGATGTTGCCGAGTGGGTTGCCGATGGATTCGCAGTAAATCGCCTTGGTGCGTGCATCGATCAGGCGCGCGAAGCTGGCGGGGTCGCGATAGTCCGCGAAGCGCGATTGGATGCCCAGTTGCGGCAGCGAGTGTGCGAACAGGTTTTGCGTGCCGCCGTAGAGTGTGGCGGTGGAGATGAAATTGTCGCCCGCTTCCGCGATGGTCTGGAGCGCGTAAGTGATCGCCGCCATGCCGGAAGCCACCGCCAGCGCGCCGACGCCGCCTTCCATTGCCGCGATGCGTTGTTCAAGGATGGCGTTGGTCGGATTGGTGATGCGCGTGTAGATGTTGCCCGGCACTTTCAGGTCGAACAAATCCGCGCCGTGCTGCGTGTCGTCGAACGAGTAGGACGTCGTCTGATAGATCGGCACGGCGACTGCATGCGTGGTGGGTTCGGGGGTGTAACCGGCGTGGATGGCGAGGGTTTCGAGCTTCATGGCGTTCGTTCGTGGGGGGGACGGAGGCCGTGAAGTATATCGGGCGCGGGGTGGAACTCTTGCGTTTTTTTAACCTGAAACCGGCCGTTGAAAGAGCGGTAAAGGTAGAGATTCCTCACGCTGTCCGCCGGCCCGAATCGAAGGCTTTCTACTATTCAAATTCGGCGGGGGATTGATTTCATATCGAAAATCAATCGTTCCGCCCGCTGTGCGGCGGCTTTAGCATCGGACGCTGATCCGTTTTCCCATTGTGATCCCACGGCGGAGCCGGATTTTTTGCCAGGAGATTTTCTATGAACAGGCACGCCCACCTCTGGCGGCGAGTTGTCGCCGTTGCACTGGCGCTCACGGGGTTTTCGTATGGGGCTGGCGCGTCCGCGCAGGCTCGGGAAGCCGTGTTGCCCACGATCAATTTGCAGTTGTCGCCCTGGACGGTGGTCGCCCGGGAACGTGGTTTTTTCAAGGCGGAATTCGAGAAGATCGGCACGACGAAGGTGAATTTGATCGCCTCCGGCGCAGCCGAATTGCTCGGCGCTGAAACGGCGGCGGTCGGCGGCGGCGCGATCGCTATCGCGCAGCGCATGGTGTATCCGGCTTTCGTGCACCGCGCCAATGGGCTGGACGGCGTCATTATTTGGATTTCTGAGCCGTCTAATCGGTATCGCGCGCCCATCCTCGCGCGGGCCAACGACGGCAGCATTAATACGACGAAGGATCTCGATGGCAAGAAGTTCGGGAGCAGCCGCATTAGTTGCTATTGGTCGTCGCCGTTTGAAATTTTGAACAAGGCGGGTATTCCCCTCGACTCCCGGCTCAAGAAGGGGCGGGTCAGATATGAGTCTATCGATAATCCTGCTGTGGCAATTGCCGCTGTTATTTCCGGCGCGTCCGACGCTACTGCGGCGCATCTGGCCGCCGGGCAGTTCACCGGGCCGTGGCTGTCGGGCAAGCTCAAGGTGATCGGACATTCGCCCGACGACGGCGTTTATGTGAATTATGCGGGCAGGGTGACTTATTTCGCCCGGCGCGATTTCGCCGATAAATATCCCGGTGTTGTGAAAGCGTTTCTCGCCGCGCGCGAGCGCACCCAGGAATGGACGCTCGACCATGTCGACGAGGCGGCGGCGATTATTGCCAGAGAAACACGGGTGCCGCTCAATATCGCCAAATTCCAGATCACCCATTTGGGCCAGTGGGAATTCATGGCAGGGGAAGCGAACGCCAACCGCGCCCGCACCGCGATCCGGGAATTTCAGAAATGGTACGCCGCCAATGGCGATGACATTCTCGCGGATCGCAAGCTCACCGATGAGCAGATCGATAAATTCATCGACGGCCGTTTCTTTGTCGGCGGCGAATACTCGATCTACGACTGAAGCATGGACAGCACGGTGAGCGGCAAACCATTTGTGGCGGCGGCGGCGGGCGCGGCATGGCTTGCGGCGGTTTCGTGCCGAAGCGGGCGATTCTTGCGGGAGAAGCAGTACATCGGCTTGCTGTTGCCGCTCATCATCCTCGGTCTTTGGCAGCTCGCGTCCAGCCGGGAATGGGTCGATGCTGTTTTTCTGCCGCCGCCCGGCAAGGTCGTGCGCGAGTTTTGGCAAATGCTCATCCACCAGAATCTGGTGCACGATTTTTGGGTGAGTATTTCTATCGTCGGGCAGGCTTTCATTTATGGCAGCCTGGTTGCCATCGCGCTTGGCGTGGCGGCGGGCTTGTCGCGCCGGGTGGAGCTTTTTTTCGGCCCGACCCTGAATACGCTGCGCCACATCCCGAGCGTCGCTTGGTTGCCGCTCATCGTGCTCTGGCTCGGGCTGGGCGCGCCAGCCAAGATTCTCGTTATCGCCAAGTCTGTGTTTTTCCCTGTGTTTCTCAATGTGTTGCAGGGCATTCGCGGTGTCGACAGGAACTATATCGAGCTTGCCGAGGCGTTTACGCTCACCCGGCGGCAGTTGGTGAAAAAGGTGATTTTCCCGGCGATCACTCCCAGCCTCGCGGTTTCCCTGCGGTATTCGGCGGGGCTGGCGTGGGCGCTCGTGGTTGTGGCCGAGGGGCTGAGCGGGCTGGAAGGGCTTGGTTTTCTGATTTTCCGCGCCCAGGGTTTGCTGCTCACCGATCAGTTGCTGGTCTGCATGGCGCTGATCGGCGTCGTCGGCTTCGGCATCGACCGGAGCATGTTGGTGTTGCAGCGCCGCCTCTTGCGCTGGAAAGCGGGCTTCGACGGTTGAGCCGCGATGCCGGGGAAAACATCGGGGAGAACAGGATGAGCAACATCGGTACGCTGGAAATCCGCGCGGTTTCCAAGTCCTACGACATCGCGGGCCGCCTCAGCCTGCCCGTGCTGGACAAGGCCAGTTTCACCGTGGAGGCGGGCGCTTTTGTTTCTATCGTCGGCCCTTCCGGATGCGGTAAATCCACTTTGCTGCGCCTCATCATGGGGCTGGATACCGGCTATCAGGGCGAGATTCTGCTCGATGGCGAGCGGGTGCGCGGCACGAGCCTCAATCGCGGCATTGTTTTTCAGGATCATCGCTTGCTGCCGTGGTTGACGCTTGAACAGAATATTGCGCTGGCGCTGGAGAATTCGCCGGGCGCGTCGGCGGCCAAGGGCAAGGCGGTGCAGGCGCATATTGATCTCGTCGGCCTCGGCGGTTTTGAGAAAGCTTATCCGCATCAGCTCTCCGGCGGGATGGCGCAGCGCGCCGCCATTGCGCGCGGCCTTGTCAACCAGCCGGAGATTCTCCTGCTCGATGAGCCGCTGGGTGCGCTCGATGCGCTCACCCGCCTCCGTCTGCAAGAAGAATTGCAACGTATCTGGCGCGTGGAAGGCGTCAGCATGATTCTCGTCACCCATGACGTCGAGGAAGCTATTTTCCTGAGCAATCGCGTCGTCGTCATGAGCGCCAACCCTGGCCGCGTGGTGAAAGACATCCCGATCGGCCTGCCTTTGCCGCGCGACCGTTCCAGCCATGTTTTTGCTGAAAT
>JAIRXQ010000011.1 GCA_031268195.1 Azoarcus sp.
GGATGTTGGCCCATTTAGAGTGACCAGCCATGTGATGAACCCCTGAAAGCAGCTTGTACGTTGAAGTGCGCCAGTATAGCGTGCCTCTACTCCTGCCTTGCTTCTTCTCCGGCTGTTGCATCGGAATCGAACCGAACCGAGCCGGAGCCGCGCATGTTTGCCTGGGGCCAGCATGGTTTCTTGTCTTGGCTGGCGAGGTATTTTTCCACCGTCTCATGGAGCCGGTAGCGATTGCAGTAAGCGTCGTTTTCACGGATGAGCACGAAATCGGCGATCACGATGCAGATCGAGCGCTTGATCCGGCGGTATTCATCCCCCTCGTGTCGAATGCGTTATCGAAGAGCCTGCCCATCACTCAATGCAGGAGCGCCCGTACCTCATCCATCGGCAGGCCGGTTTGAAAAGCATTATTTTATCCGCCGCGCTTTCGCTCCCAAGGCGGCGAGTTTTTCTTCCAGCCGTTCGTATCCCCGGTCGAGATGGTAGATGCGCTCTATTGTGGTTTCGCCTTCGGCGGTCAGCCCTGCAATGACGAGGCTGGCGGAGGCGCGCAGGTCGGTGGCCATGACGCTTGCTCCCTGGAGACGTTCGACGCCTCGCACGATAGCCGTGTTGCCGTCGATGTGGATGTCCGCGCCCAGGCGTTGCAGTTCGGTGGCGTGCATGAAGCGGTTCTCGAAAATGGTTTCGCTGATGATCGCCGTGCCTTGGGCGATGCAGTCGAGCGCCATGAACTGGGCTTGCATGTCGGTGGGAAAGGCAGGGTGGGGAGCGGTGCGCAGGCTGACCGATGAGAGCCGCGGCGGGGCGGACAGGCGGATGGCCTTGGGTTCGCTTTGCACGGTACAGCCGGCTTCGATGAGTTTGCCAATGACGGCGTCCAGGCTGGAAGCCATGGCGCCGGTGAGCCGGATGTCTCCGCCGGTGGCCGCCGCCGCGCAGAGGTAGGTGCCGGTTTCGATGCGGTCGGGCATGATGCTGTGCTGAGCGCCGTGCAGGCGGGGAACGCCTTCGATATGAATGACGCCGGTTCCCGCGCCGCTTATTTTCGCGCCCATGGCGATCAGGCAATTTGCGAGGTCGATGACTTCGGGTTCGCGCGCGGCGTTTTCGATGATGCTTGTGCCGTCGGCAAGGCTGGCGGCCATCATCAGGTTTTCGGTGCCGGTGACGGTGACGACGTCGGCGACGAGCCGCGCGCCTTTGAGGCGGGAGGCGCGGGCGTGGACGTAGCCGTGTTCGACCGCGACTTCGGCTCCCATCGCCTGGAGTCCTTTGATGTGCTGGTCGACCGGACGCGCGCCTATGGCGCAGCCGCCGGGCAGGCTGACGCGCGCTTCGCCGCAGCGCGCCACGAGCGGGCCAAGGACGAGGATGGAGGCGCGCATGGTCTTGACCATTTCGTAGGGGGCGACCGGATTGTCAAGGGCGCTGGCGTCGAGCGTTACTGTGTCGCCTTCGCGTTCGATTTTGACGCCCATTTGCCCGAGCAGGGCAAGGAGGGTGGCAACGTCTTTGAGTTGCGGCACATTGGTGAAAGTTACGGGTTCGGCGCTCAGCAGTGCCGCGCAAAGTATGGGCAGGGCGGCGTTTTTGGCGCCGGAGATGCTTGTTTCGCCCACGAGGCGTTTGCCGCCTTCGATCAACAATTTGTCCATATTTTGAATTTTTCCATTTTGTTTATGACGGATTGGGGCCGGAGGCGCCCAGAGATGCCTTTTGCCGCTGTTTTCCGGCCGTTTGAGCTGCCGGACGGGATATTTCACGGTCTTTCATCGTAAAACTGACTCCGCCTGAAACCCCGTCCTGAAGGGCGGGGTTTCAGGCGGCCATTCGCCGCGTAAACATCAGACCGCGCCGTTTAAAAACCAGACCGCGCCGTTTAAAAACCAGACCGCGCCGTTTGAAAATCAGACCGCGCCGTTCACAACATCAGACCGCGCCGTTCACAACATCAGACCGCGCCGTTCACAACATCAGACCGCGCCGTTTAAACATCAGACCGCGATGTTTGCGCGCGGCGCAGGGGAGTTTGTGTTCCGGCCCATCGCGCCGGAGTATAAGACGTTTTTACGTTTTTTCTTTCAGCCCCTCAGTTTGTAACCTTTTGCGAGCATGGCCAGTGTGAGCGCGGCCAGTACGGCGAGGCTGCCGCCCGTGACGGCCAGGCTCAGCCAGGGGGAGGCGTCGGATTGGCCGAAGAAGCCGTAGCGGAAGCCGTCGATCATGAAGAAGAATGGGTTGAAGTGCGAGATTTGCTGCCAGAGCGGGGGCAGGGACTGGATGGAGTAGAAGACTCCCGAGAGCATGGTGAGCGGGAGGATGAGAAAGTTCTGGAAGGCGGCTAGTTGGTCGAACTTGTCGGCCCAGATGCCTGCGATGACGCCGAAGGTGGCGAGCAGCGCGCCGCCGAGCACGGCGAAGGCGAGCGCCCATGCGGGATGCGCGGGGGCTGTGGCGACGAAGATCAAGGATGCGAGCCATACGCCGATGGCGACGAACAGGCCGCGCAGTACGGCGGCGAGAATGTAGGCGGCGTAGAAGGCGCGGTACGACAGCGGCGGCAGCAGTACGAAGATGATGTTGCCGGTGATTTTGCTCTGGATGAGCGAGGATGAGCTGTTGGCGAAGGCGTTTTGCAGGAGCGACATCATGATCAGCCCCGGCGCCAGGAAGGCGGTGTAGGGCACTTCGCCATAGACGGTGAGATGGCGGTCGAGTACGCGGGAGAAGATCAGTAGAAAGAGTAGTGCGTTGAGCACGGGCGCGCCCACGGTCTGGAAGCCTACTTTCCAGAAGCGCAGTATTTCTTTGTAGAGCAGGGTGCGGAAGCCGGTCAGGGGCGAGGCATTGAATGGATCAGGCATGCCGCATGACTTCCACGAATACTTGTTCCAGCTCGGGTTCGCCCACGGCGATTTCGCATACGCCAGCGCCCGCTTCGCGCAGGCGGGCGAGCAGTGTTTCGATTTCTCCGGGGGCGTCGAAGCCGAATTCGAGCCAGTCTCCCGCTGCTGTGCCGCCCAGGGCGAGCGCGGCGGCAGGGCGTTCGGCGCGCACTTTCAGTCTGCGGACGGCGGAACGGGATAGCAGGTTGGCGGTGGTGTCGAGCGCTACGATGCGGCCAGCTTTCATCATGGCGATGCGCCCGCACAGGGTTTCGGCTTCTTCCAGGTAGTGGGTGGTCAGTAATATGGTGTGGCCGTCGGCATTGAGTTTTTTTATGAATCGCCACAGGTTCTGGCGCAGTTCGACGTCGACTCCGGCGGTCGGTTCATCCAGCACGATGACCGGCGGGCGATGCACCAGCGCTTGTGCGACCAGTACCCGGCGTTTCATGCCGCCGGAAAGTGTGCGCATGTTGGCCTCGGCTTTGGAGGAGAGATCGAGGCGGTGGAGAATTTCGTCGATCCAGTCGTTGTTGCCGCGAATGCCGAAATAGCCAGCCTGGAAGCGCAGCATTTCGCGCACGGTAAAGAATGGATCGAATACGAGTTCTTGCGGGACGACGCCGAGTTTGAGCCGCGCCTTGCGGTAGTCCGTGGTGACGTCGTGCCCCATGATTTCCAGCTTGCCGCTGTCGGCGCGGATCAGCCCCGCGAGTGCGGAGATGAGCGTGGTTTTGCCTGCGCCGTTGGGGCCGAGCAGGCCGAAAAATTCGCCTTGCCCGATTTCGAGGTCGATTCCGGCGAGCGCCTGCAAGCTGCCGTAATGCTTGGTTACTGCGGTGATGCGGATTGCAGGCGTGCTCATGTCGAAAAAAAATGGGGTTGCCGGGAAGGCGCTGCGGGATTTTCCAGTTCAAGCCTCGATCGGCAACAGCGCGTCAATGCCGTACAGGCTGGCGAGGGCATGCAGGGACTCGGGCAGGGCGCGCAGTTTGACCCGGCTTCCGCGCGCTTTTGCACGGCGCAGCCAGGCGAGCAGGAGTGCGAGCGCGGCGGAGTCGGTCTGTGTGAGACCGCCGAGGTCGATGGTGAAATCTCCGGCGGGCAGCGGGCGTTGGAGACTGGCGGCAACGGTCTGGAGCGTCAGCGCGCCTTCCAGTTTCACGACCTGCTCTGCCATCATTTTCCGCCCTGTGCCGCTTCCAGTGATTTGTTCTTGGCCTCGATTGAAGCGATTAGCCCGGCGATGCCATTGTTTTGTATTTCGTCGCTGAAGTTGCCGCGGTAGGTGGTGACGAGGCTTACGCCCATTACGATTACGTCGAACACTTTCCAGCCTTGATCGGTTTTTTCCAGCGAATAGTCGATGCTGACCGGCTGCGCGCCGGGCTGGGTGATTTCGGTTTTGACGCTCACCTGCTTGTCGCCCGGATTGGCGCGCAGGGGTTTCAGGTTGATGGTCTGGTCGTGGTATTTGGTGAGCGCGTTGGAGTAGGTGCGGACGAGCAGGGTGCGGAAGGCGGTGGTCATGCGGTTTTGCTGTTCCGGCGTGGCGCTGCGCCAGTCTTTGCCGACTGCGAGCATGGTCATGCGGCGGAAGTCGAAATGCGGCAGTACTTTTTCGTCGACCAGCGCCAGCACCTTGCGGGTGTCGCCGAACTGGATCGCCTTGTCGCTGCGCACGATCTTGAGGACTTCGTCAGAGACGTTGCGCACCAGTGCGTCGGGCGCGAGCGCCGCAGCGGCGGCATGCACCGCCGGCGCAGCGAAGGCCGCCATCAGGAGCAGCAAACAGCGCGCAAACAGTCTTCTCGTCATCGTCATTCTCCTGTTTCGGTTTCGGTGTTTTCGAGTTGGGCGTTTTCGGGTTGGGCGTTTTCGGGTTGGGTGCTTTCGGGTTGGGTGCTTTCGGGTTGGGCGTTTTCAGGTTGGGCGGCGACCGGCTCCGCTTGGGATGCATCCAGGCTGCCATCCGAAGCATCGTCCGGATTGTCGTAGTTTTCGTACTGTTGCGGCAAGTTTCCGTCATAGATTTTGAAACGGCGTTGCTGCAAATAGAAATCGCGCGAATAACGGTATTTGTCCAGCGTGGCTTCGTCGAGCGTGCGATCGATGCCAAGAAAGCGTGCACGCCCATTGACGAATCGCGCGCCGATCAGAATATTGCGCGTCGCGGCATCCAATGCCGAACGCCAGAGATCGTCGAACGCCCAATCGAACGGAGAGGCGAGCGTATCGCGCAGGGTACTTGGCCCCAGGAAGGGCAACATCACGAACGGGCCGTCCTGAAACCCCCACACGGCGAGCGTCTGGCCGAAATCCTCATCGTGCTTGGGCATTCCCGCGGCGCTGGCGATATCGAGCAGACCGGCGATGCCGAGCGTCGAATTGAACACGAAACGCATCGCGTCATTGAGCGCATCACGGGGCTTGCCTTGCAGCAAATTGTTGACGCTGGTCCACGGTTCTCCGAGGTTGCCGAAGAAGTTGCCGATCCAGCCGCGCACCGGCGTGGGCATCACCTTGACATAGACTTTCGCCACAGGCTTGGCGACGGCTTTGTCCAGCTTTTCGTTGACCACGAACATCTTGCGGTTGTAATGCTCGAACGGGTCTTGCGGCTGCGTATTGGCGCAACCGGCGAGCAACACCGTCAGCATCAGGAAAGAAAAAGCCAGGGAGAAACTTTTGCCGTACATTGCCTTCACTTCGCCGACGCGGGCGCTTCCGCTGCCTTGTTGAACAGAAATTGGCCGATGAGCTTTTCCAGGACCACCGCCGACTGGGTAATCTGTAATTGATCGCCAGTTTTGAGTTCGGTTTCTTCCGCGCCCGGATCGAGTCCGACGTACTGCTCACCGAGCAGGCCGGAAGTCAGGATGGAGGCGCTGGTATCGACCGGGAAGGTGTAGCGTCCATCGAGATCGAGCCGCACCACGGCGCGGAATTTCGTCTTATCGAAGCCGATACTCCCGACGCGCCCCACGACCACGCCCGCGCTCTTGACCGGCGCGCGCACCTTGAGGCCGCCGATATTGTCGAAGGCCGCCGAAACTGTATAAATCGGCCCCGACGAACCAGAATGGTTGCCGACCTTTACCGCGAGAAAGACCAGCGCGGCAAAGCCCACCGCCACGAAAACACCCACCCACAAATCAAGCGTCGTCCGGCTCATCAAAGACCTCGGAACATGAAAGAAGTCAGTACGAAATCAAGCGCCAGTATTACCAGCGCCGAACTCACCACGGTGCGCGTAATTGCCCGCGACACCCCTTCGGCCGTGGGCTGGCAGTCATAGCCCTCGAACACGGCGATCAGCGACACCGCCATGCCGAAGACGAAGGACTTGATGATGCCATTGAGCACGTCGTAACGAAAATCGACCGAGGCGCGCATCTGCGACCAGAACGCGCCATCATCGACGCCAATGGCCACGACGCCGATCAGCCAACCGCCGAGGATGCCCATCGCAGAAAAAAGCGCGGCCAGGAGCGGCATCGAAATCACCCCGCCCCAAAAACGCGGCGCGACCACGCGGGCAATAGGATTGACGGCCATCATATCCATCGCCTGCAACTGTTCGGTGGTCTTCATGAGGCCGATTTCCGCCGTCACCGCCGAACCGGCGCGGCTGGCGAACAAAAGTCCCGCCACCACCGGGCCGAGTTCGCGCAGCAAGGACAGCGCCACCATGATGCCGAGCGCGTCGATGGAGCCGAAGCGTTGCAAGATATCGTAGCCCTGCAAGCCAAGCACCATGCCGACGAAGAGGCCCGACACCAAAATGATGAGCAGCGACAACACGCCGCTGAAATAAATCTCGCGGATGGTCAGCGGCAAGCGCCGGAACGATTGCCCGGAGTAGCGCAGCACCACGCAGAAAAAGCGCGCGATAAAGCCGAGCCGCCACACGCCATCGATGGTCATCGCGCCGATCTTGCGCAGCAACTCGAGCAGGGCGTTCATGCCGCCACCCCGGCGTTCATGCCGCCACCTCATCGAGCAGGCTCGCCAGCGGCGGCGCGGGATAGTGGAACGGCACTGGACCGTGGGCCTCGGCGTGCACGAACTGGTGCACGAAAGGATCGTCCGATGCGCGGATTTCCTCCGGCGTCCCCCGCGCGACGATGACGCCGTCGGAGACAAAATAGACGTAATCGACCAGCTCAAGCGACACCCGCACATCGTGCGTCACCATGATCGAAGCCGCCCCGAGCGCGTCGTTGAGCTGCCGGATCAACTGTCCGGTGACGCCAAGCGAGATGGGATCCAGCCCGGCGAACGGCTCATCGTAGAGCACCAGCAGTGGATCGAGCGCCACCGCGCGCGCCAGCGCCACCCGCCGCGCCATGCCGCCCGAAAGCTCCGATGGCATCAGCGCCGCCGCGCCGCGCAGCCCCACGGCGTGCAGCTTCATCAACACGAGATCGCGGATCAACTCGAACGGCAAATCGGTATGCTCGCGCAACGGAAAGGCCACGTTGTCGAACACGCTCATGTCGGTGAAAAGCGCCCCGAACTGAAACAACATCCCCATGCGCCGCCGCAGGGCGTAAAGCGCGGAGGTCGACAACGCCCCCAAATCCTGCCCGGCCACCGTGACCTTGCCCGCGTTCGCGTGCAACTGCCCGCCGATCAGACGCAGCAAAGTGGTTTTGCCGGAACCGGAGCCGCCCATGATCGCCACGAGTTGCCCGCGATGCACGGCAAAATCGACGCCGCGCAGAATTTCGCGTTCGCCGTAAGCGAAGCGAACCTGTTCGAGACGGACAACGGGTTCGTTGGAGATGGATTCGCTGGAGATGGGCTCGTTGGAGGGGGGCTCGCTGGAGGGGGACTCGTTGGCGGTGGGTTCGTTGGAAATAGCCTGATTCATGGGCTGCGGATGTCCGGCGCACATAGAAGGAACGATCATTCTAGCAAACCTCGGCCAGCAAACCGAAATGCTCGTAAAACACGGCTACTGACAAAAAAGAGGCCAATACTAAATGTCACGCCCGCAAATAAGCGGCACAATATCGCTCGAAACAAAGCTTTACAAAAAACATGCCCCTGCCCGACGCCGCACCGCGCTCCAGCCTGCTGACCGACCTCATCCAGTTCGGTCGCCTTTTGCTCTTTCGCCGCGCCGCGCCCGGGAGCCTCACGCCGGACATCGGCAAGCTGCCCTGGCTGCTCCTGCTCTATTTCCTGCTCGCACTCGGCCTGGGCATCGCCCTGAGTGGCCGCGAAAACGGCGCGCTCGTGCTCGATGGCTCGATATTCGTGTTATTCGGTGCAATCGCGGCGCTCGCGGGCATCCTGAAAATGATCGACCGCCAACTGGACGGCGCTCGCATCTGGCTCGTGTTCTCACTGTTGCTGACCCTGCTGCCGCTAGCCGGATTCATCGGCGCACACGTCTGGGCACTGTTGAGCAAAGTCAGCTTTTTCGCCAATCCGCCGTTTCCCGGTTTCGCCGCCTGGCTCGCCGGCATGCTGCCGCACTTCTTTGCCATACTGCCGCACCTGTGGCTGGCGGCGGCAGGCACTGTGTTCGTCGCGCGCGCGCGCCCCTGCGATCACTGGCGGCGCGGCCTCTATGTGCCGCTCACGCCGCTGGCTTTGCTGGCCGTGTTCTCCAGCATCGACCCGCTCGCCCTGTGGCAGATCTCCCTGCCCGCGCCCGTGACCGATGCCGATGCCTTCACCGTCGATGAAAGCGTGCTCTACGGCCAGTCCCGCCTGCTCGAAGCCCGCCTCGACGCCATCGAGGCGGGCAAGCCCGGCGTACCGGAGATCTTTTTTCTCGGCGTCGCGGGCAGCGAGGAAGGCGTGTTCATGCGCGAAACCATCGCCGTGGAACAACTGTTCAAGGATCGCTACGCCACCGCCGGACACTCCCTGATTCTGGTCAACAATCCCGCTACGGCGAACCGCATTCCCTTTGCCAGCGTGGAATCGCTCTCGCAAGCGCTGCGGCGCATCGGCAAACGCATGAACGGCAAAGAAGACCTGCTTTTCCTTTTCCTCACCTCGCACGGCAGCGCCGACCAGCGCTTTTCAATCAAGCTGTGGCCATTCGATTTCGCCAGCATCACACCGCGCCTGTTGCGCAAGGCGCTCGACGATTCCGGCATCCAGCGCCGGGTCGTGGTGGTTTCAGCCTGCTATTCGGGCGGCTTCGTGCCCGCGCTCGCGGACGGCAATACTTTGGTCATGAGCGCATCTGCCGCCAAACGCAGCTCATTCGGCTGCGATCCCGGCAACGAGCTCACCGATTTCGGGCGCGCCTATTTTGCCGAAGCCCTGCACGAAACACGCTCGTTTACGGAAGCGTTCAGGCGCGCCCAAGCGATCATCGCCGCCCGTGAAGCCGCCAGTATTCCGCCGCTGACACCATCGCTGCCGCAAATCGCCGGTGGCGAAAGAATGCACACACAACTGCAATGGTTCGAGCGCGATCCCAGCGCGGTCACCATCAAACCAAGGCGCTAAACAGCGACGTTCATGAGAGAACCGCACTGTCCCGTCGCGTCGCAACGTGACCAGCGTAATAAATCGCCGCTCATGTGATCCCGCCGATTGCAGCTACAGCGCGATCGGCGCACCATCTCAGCCCTTTTCATCGTCTGCCTGCCAATCCTTCCCATGCGTCCCGCCCGTGCCCTGATCAACCTCGAGGCCCTGCGCCACAACTATCATCTGGCACGCGAACGCCACGGCGGACGCGCCTTCGCCGTGGTCAAGGCCAACGCTTACGGGCACGGCGCAGTTCCCTGCGTACGCGCCTTGGCCGCCACGGCGGACGGCTTTGCAGTCGCCTTCATCGACGAGGCGCGCGAACTGCGCGAAGCAGGCATCACCGCGCCCATTCTGTTGCTCGAAGGCGTGTTCGAGGCCGCCGAACTGCTCGAAGCCTCCCGCCTCGGACTATGGCCGGCAGTGCATCACGCCGCGCAGGTGGAAATGATCGAAAAAACCGCCCTGCCCGCGCCGCTCTACGTCTGGCTCAAGGTCAACAGCGGCATGAACCGTTGCGGCTTCCTCCCCGGCGCGGTGCGGCAAGCGTGGAAACGGCTCGTAGTGAGCGGCAAAACGCAACATTGCGGCTTCATGACCCACTTCGCCCGCGCCGACGAACCGGAGGCCGAGGCCACCGCCGCGCAAATCCGCATCTTCGACGAGGCCACACACGGGCTACCCGGTGAAAAAAGCCTCGCCAACTCCGCCGCCATTCTCAGCTGCCCAAACGCCTACCGCGACTGGGCGCGTCCCGGCATCATGCTCTACGGTGCCGATCCCCTGCCCGGCGAAGACGCCGGCCTGCTCCCGGTGATGACGCTGGAGAGCCGCATCGTCGCCGTGCGTGAACTGGCCGCAGGACAGCCGCTCGGCTACGGCGCGCGTTTCGTCGCGCCGCGCCCCACACGGGTCGGGCTGGTCGCACTGGGCTACGCCGACGGCTATCCGCGCGCCACCCCCGATGGCACGCTGGTCGCCGTGGATGGCCTGTTCGCCGCCCTCATCGGACGTGTCTCGATGGACATGCTCACCGTCGATCTCACCGATCTACCGGAAGCGGGCATCGACAGCACGGTCGAACTCTGGGGCGAGCGCATCCCCGTCGGCACGGTCGCGCAAAGCGTGGGAACGATCCCCTATGAGCTGCTGTGCAACGTGAAGCGAGTGGCCTTCGAGTGGCACGGCTGAACGCTGACGTCGCGCCTCACACCCGCCGCTTTCCCGTCCCCGCATCCTGAGCTCACAAGCACAGAGACCAGGGCCGCTGTCGTTGCCGAAGCGCCGCGCAAGAGGGTCGAACGCGGCGATCTTGCCGGCGCGATCTTGCCAGCGCGATCTTGCCAGCGATCTCGCCCTGCCGGCTGCCCACCTCAATAACTCAAATCCACCCGCATCCAAAGCGGCGTCTCGTGCTTCCTGAACGCGGCCGGGCGCTTCTCCGCGCGGGCCAGGGTCAAGCGGACGCGGGCATGGCGGCCGC
>JAIRXQ010000032.1 GCA_031268195.1 Azoarcus sp.
CTTCGACCAGACGCACCGCTTCCTGCTTGAATTCGTACGTGTAACGCGCACGAGTCGCTTTGTTCGTCATCTCATTCTCCTTGCTTTGATTACATCACATCGCAAGGGATACGTTTTTCAGGGGCAAGGTCAGATTGGCAAAACTGCGTGATTCACCTCCAAAAAAAGAGGCTTCAACGCGGCAGAACGCTGCTTCCCATCAGGAACTCGTCTACTGCCCGTGCACATTGACGGCCTTCGCGGATGGCCCACACCACGAGCGATTGACCGCGCCGCATGTCCCCTGCTGCGAAAACCTTGGGGATGTTGGTGGCGTAGCCGCCGCTGGCTTCGGTGCTGGCTTGTGCGTTGCCGCGGGGGTCTTTTTTGACGCCGAAGGCGTCCAGCACGCTTGCCACGGGGTGGGTGAAGCCCATGGCGAGGAAGGCGCGTTCGGCGGGAAAGACTTCCTCGCTGCCCGCCACTTCGCCCATGCGGCCTTCGTTCCACTCCAGGCGCACCGTTTTGACGCCGGTGAGTTTGCCGTCCTTGCCGATGAATGCTTTGGTGGCAATCGAGTATTCGCGCTGGGTTTCGCCTTCGAGGTGCGAGGACGAGGTGCGCAGCTTGGTGGGCCAGTAGGGCCACACCAGGGGTTTGTTTTCGCGTTCGGGCGGTTGCGGCATCAACTCGAATTGGGTCACGGTTTTCGCGCCGTGACGGTAGCTGGTGCCGACGCAGTCGGAGCCGGTGTCGCCGCCGCCGATGACCACGACGTTGCAGTCTTTGGCGGAGATGGGATTAGCGCCATCGCCCGCGACTGCATGGTTTTGCGGGATGAGGAATTCGAGCGCGAAATACACGCCTTCGAGTTCACGCCCTGGCACGGGCAGGTCGCGCGGCGTCTCGGCGCCGCCGGTGAGCACCACGGCGTCGAATTCGGCGAGGATATCGGCGGCGGGCACGGTTTCTTGCGCGTCGCTGGCAACGCCTTTGGGCAATTCTTTGGCGCCGACGAGCACGCCGGTGCGAAAAGAAACGCGCTCGGCTTCCATCTGCGCGACGCGGCGGTCGATTTGCGCCTTGTCGAGTTTGAAGTCGGGAATGCCGAAGCGCAGCAGGCCACCGACGCGGTTGTTTTTCTCGAACACGGTCACATCATGCCCGGCGCGCGCAAGTTGCTGCGCTGCCGACAGTCCGGCCGGGCCGCCGCCGACTACGGCCACTTTCTTGCCGGTCCTGGCGGGCGCCGGTTGCGGCTTCACCCAACCTTCTGACCATGCCTTGTCGATGATGGCTTCTTCGATCGACCTGATGCCGACGGCCTCGGCGTTGTAGCCGAGCGTGCACGCGGCCTCGCAGATCGCGGGACAGACGCGGCCGGTGAATTCGGGGAAATTGTTGGTCGAGTGCAGCACGGCGGCGGCGCGTTGCCAGTCGCCCTTGAATACGAGGTCGTTCCAGTCCGGAATGATGTTATTGACCGGACAGGCATTGGTGCAAAACGGCACGCCGCAATCCATGCAGCGCGCGCCTTGTACCTTGACCTTGTCGTCGGTCAGTGTCCGCACGAACTCTTTGTAATTGCCGAGGCGTTCGGACACGGGCAGGTATTCCTGCGGCTGGCGCTGAAATTCGAGAAATCCGGTGGGCTTGCCCATTTTTTATGCAACCTCCCGTTGCTGCTGGCGTTGCGCGGCGATTTCGTCGAGCACGCGACGGTATTCGTTCGGCATGATCTTGACGAAGCGGCCGCGACAGCCTTCCCAGTTGTCGAGGATGTGGCGGGCGCATTCGCTGCCGGTGAAGCGGGCATGGCGTTCGATCAGGCCCTTGAGGATGACTTCGTCGCGCATCGAGAGATGGTCGATGTCGATGCGCGCGCCGTTGGCGAATTCGCTTGCGGCGGCGGCGATGGTGGCGTCCGGCTCGGGCAGCGCTTCAAGTTTGACAGACGCCTGATTGCACAATTCCTTGAAATCGCCCGTGGCATCGAACACGTAGGCGACGCCGCCCGACATCCCGGCGGCGAAGTTGCGCCCGGTGGCGCCGAGCACCACCACGGTGCCGCCGGTCATATATTCGCAACCGTGGTCGCCCACGCCCTCGATCACCGCGACCGCGCCGGAGTTGCGCACCGCGAAACGCTCCCCGGCCACGCCGGAGAAATACGCTTCGCCCTCGGTCGCGCCGTAGAGCACGGTGTTGCCGACGATGATGTTGCTGCTGGAGGCGCCCCGGAAATCGCGCGCCGGTTTGACGAGGACACGCCCGCCCGACAGTCCTTTGCCGACATAATCGTTGCCCTCGCCGGTCAGCTCCAGCGTGATGCCGCGCGCGAGGAAGGCCCCGAACGACTGCCCTGCCGTTCCCGCGAGGCGGATGCGGATGCTGTTTTCCGGTAGCCCCGCCCGCCCGTATTTGGCGGCGAGCGCGCCGGAGAGCATGGTGCCGACGGTGCGGTTGATGTTCTTCACCGGCAGGTCGATTTCCACCTGTTCGCCGCGTTCGATGGCGGGCGCGGCGCGTTTCAGGAGTTCGTTGTCGAGCGCTTTGTCCAGACCGTGCGCCTGCCGTTCGAGATGCAGCCGCGCGACGCTGGCGGGCGCTTCGGGGCGGTAGAAGATGTTGCTGTAGTCGAGCCCGCGCGCTTTCCAGTGCGTGATGCCCTTTTTGATGTCGATGAGGTCGCTCCGTCCGATGAGTTCGTCGAACTTGCGGATGCCCAGTTGGGCCATGAGTTCGCGTACTTCTTCCGCGACGAAGAAGAAGTAATTCACCACATGTTCGGGCTGGCCGGTGAAGCGGCGGCGCAGCACCGGGTCTTGCGTGGCGACTCCGACCGGGCAGGTGTTGAGGTGGCACTTGCGCATCATCACGCAGCCTTCGACCACCAGCGGCGCGGTGGAGAAGCCGAATTCGTCCGCACCGAGCAGTGCGCCGATCACCACGTCGCGGCCGGTTTTCATCTGGCCGTCGACCTGAAGCCGCACGCGGCCGCGCAGGCGGTTGATGACCAGCGTTTGCTGCGTTTCGGCCAGACCCAGTTCCCACGGCGCGCCTGCGTGCTTGATCGAGGACAAGGGCGAAGCGCCGGTGCCGCCGTCGTGACCGGAGATGACGATGTGATCGGCCTTGGCTTTGGCGACCCCGGCGGCGACGGTGCCGACGCCGACTTCGGAGACGAGCTTGACCGAAATATCCGCGCGCGGATTGACGTTTTTCAGATCATGGATGAGCTGCGCCAGATCTTCGATGGAGTAGATGTCGTGGTGCGGCGGCGGCGAGATCAGGATGACGCCCGGTACCGAATGGCGCAGGAAACCGATGTATTCCGAAACCTTGTGGCCGGGCAGCTGGCCGCCCTCGCCGGGTTTCGCGCCCTGCGCCATTTTGATCTGGATCTGGTCGGCGTTGGCGAGGTATTCGGCGGTGACGCCGAAGCGCCCCGATGCCACTTGTTTGATCGAAGAGCGCAGCGAATCGCCCGCCGCGAGTTCGATGTCACGCTCGACTCTTGACTCGCCGATCAGCTGCGACAGCTTCATTGCCTGCGTGACCGGTTTGAAACGGCGCGGATCTTCGCCGCCTTCGCCGGTGTTGGAGCGTCCGCCGATACGGTTCATGGCGATGGCGAGCGTGGTGTGCGCCTCGGTGGAGATCGAGCCGAGCGACATCGCGCCGGTCGCGAAACGCTTGACGATTTCGCGCGCCGGCTCCACTTCGTCGAGCGGCACGGGCGCCGCAGCGGGCTTCAGTTCGAACAGGCCGCGCAGGGTCAGGTGGCGACGGCTTTGATCGTTGATGATCTTTGCATATTCCTTGTAAGTGTCGTACTTGCCCGCGCGCGTCGAATGCTGGAGCGTGGCGATGGCTTCCGGCGTGAGCATGTGCTCGTCGCCGCGCACGCGGTAAGCGTATTCGCCGCCCGGATCGAGCATGTCGACCAGCACCGGGTCGGCCCCGAATGCCTTCTTGTGCAGGCGGATGGCTTCTTCCATCGCCTCGAAAACGCCGATGCCCTCGACCTTGCTGGAGGTGCCGTTGAAGTAGCGGTCGACGAACGCCTGTTGCAGACCGACGGCCTCGAAGATTTGCGCGCCGGTATAGGACATGTAGGTGGAGATGCCCATCTTGGACATCACCTTGCGCAAGCCCTTGCCGATCGCCTTGACGTAGTTGTGGATGTACGTCTCGCCCTGCTCGCCGCCACCGGCAAGCTGGCTCATGGTTTCCAGCGTGACGTAGGGGTGGACGGCTTCCGCGCCGAAACCGGCGAGCACGGCGAAATGGTGCGTTTCGCGCACGCTGCCGGTTTCGACCACCAGGCCGGCGCGGGTGCGCAGGCCCTGCGCGACCAGATGCTGATGGATGGCGGACAGCGCCAGCAACGCCGGGATCGCCACTGAACCGGCGTCTACCTTGCGGTCGGAGACGATGAGAATGTTGTTGCCTTGCAGGACGGCGCTTTCCGCCTCGGCGCACAGCGATGCCAGCCGCGCTTCCACGCCCTCGCGTCCCCACTGCGCCGGGTAGCAGATGTCCAGTTCGGCGGAGCGGAATTTGTCGTGGGTGTAGCGCGCGATGTTGCGAATCTTCGCCATGTCCGCGAAGTCCAGCACCGGCTGGGTGACTTCGAGCCGGAACGGGGGATTGATCTCGTTGATCTCCAGCAGATTGGGTTTCGGCCCGATGAAGGAGACGAGCGACATCACCAGTTGCTCGCGGATCGGGTCGATCGGCGGGTTCGTCACCTGCGCGAACAATTGGCGGAAATAGTTGAACAGCGGCTTTTCCTTGCCGGAGAGCACCGCGAGCGGGGAGTCGTTGCCCATCGAGCCGGTGGCTTCCTCGCCGCTGCGGCCCATCGGTTCGAGGATGAATTTGATGTCCTCCTGCGTGAAGCCGAACGCCTGCTGGCGGTCGAGCAGGCTGGCGCCGGAGGTAGGCGCGCAGGAGGCCGCACAATCGAGCTCATCGAGCTTGATATTGATCTTCTCCAGCCAGTCGCCGTAGGGGCGCGCGCGCGCCAGCGAATCCTTGATTTCCTTGTCATCGATGATGCGGCCCTGATCCATATCGATCAGGAACATCTTGCCCGGCTGCAAGCGCCACTTCTTGACGATCTTGCTGTCGGGAATCGGCAGCACGCCAGCCTCGGAGGCCATCACCACGAAATCGTCGTCGGTGATGAAATAGCGCGCCGGACGCAACCCATTGCGATCCAGCGTCGCGCCGATCTGGCGTCCGTCCGTAAACGCCACGGCAGCGGGGCCGTCCCACGGCTCCATCATCGCGGCGTGATATTCGTAGAAAGCGCGGCGCGGCGCATCCATCTGCGCATGCGATTCCCACGCCTCGGGAATCATCATCAAGAGCGCGTGGGCCATCGAATAGCCGCTCATCACCAGCAGTTCCAGCGCGTTGTCGAAGGCGGCGGAATCGGACTGGCCTGGATAAATCAGCGGCCAGATCTTCCTTAGATCTTCGCCCAGCAGCGGCGAGGAGACGCCTTTTTCCCGTGCGCGCATCCAGTTATAGTTGCCGCGCACCGTGTTGATTTCGCCGTTGTGGGCAATGTAGCGGAACGGCTGCGACAGGTTCCACTTCGGGAAAGTGTTGGTGGAGAAGCGCTGATGCACCAGCGCCAGCGCCGAGATGGCACGAGGGTCGGTGAGGTCGGTGTAATAGACCCCCACCTGCGGCGCGAGCAGCAGCCCCTTGTAGCCGACGGTGCGCGCCGAGAACGAAGTGGCGTAATACGCCTCGCCGTGCTTGAGCTTTAGCGCACCGATGGCGTTGGCGGCGCGGCGGCGGGCCACGAACAGTTTGCGTTCCAGCGCCTCGGTGACCATCACATCCGGGCCGCGGCCGACGAAGAGTTGGCGGATCACTGGCTCGGTGGCCTTCACCGCCGGCGACATCGGCATCTCACGGTTCACCGGCACGTCGCGCCAGCCCAGGACGGTCTGCCCCTCGGCGCGCACGGCGCGTTCGAGCGCTTCCTCACAGGCGAGCCGGGTGGCGGCTTCCTGTGGCAAAAATACCATCGCCACGCCGTATTCGCCTTCGGGCGGTAGCGTCACACCTTGCCTGGCCATCTCCTCGCGGTAGAGCGCATCGGGGATCTGGATCAGGATGCCCGCGCCGTCGCCCTGCAAGGGGTCGGCCCCCACCGCGCCGCGGTGGTCGATGTTTTTCAGGATTTCCAGACCTTGCAAAACGATTTCGTGCGACTTCTTGCCCCGGATATGGGCGATGAAGCCCACGCCACAGGCGTCGTGTTCATTTGCCGGGTCGTAAAGTCCCTGCTTCCGCGGGAGATCCATCGCTCTATCCTCGAAACGTCTTTCTAGCCGTGTTTGCCGAGCGGGCACAAAAAAGCCGGGCGACAAAAAACCGGGCGCGCTGGCGCCCCGGCTTCGCGCGCCTCTTGGCCACCGGAACCACTCGAACGGGAGCGGCGAATATACCCCCGTCGGCCGCGTGGTTCAAGCAGTTTTGCAGTGCGGCAAGTCTATGATGTATAGGTTAAATTTGGCTTTTCCCTCCGTCACGCTTCGCGTGCCGCCTCCTTTGGGGAGGGCGGTTTTTTTGAGGCACCCTCCGGGAGGCGCGGCCCGCGAAGCCGACCGGGGGCGGAGGTTTCGGAATCAGCGAAAAACCACCGAGCGCCGCTTTTTCTGGGCGAAAAGCCAGTCCCACGTCCCCTCGTCGCTCATGGCGCGGGCGGGGTCATGGCCCATGTCGGGGAAAAGGCTCAGTTTCGGATGCCCGCCCGCCGCGCGGAGCGCCACATCCATGCGCCGCGCCGCCGCCGGGTAAACGTTGCGGTCCTGCTCGCCGTGGAAAATCCGGATCGGCGTGCGGTAATAAAGCGACGCCTTGGCCGGATCGCCGTTGCCCGCGATCGGGATGGCCGCTGCGAACAGATCGGGCTGCATTTCCAGCGCGCGATAGACGCCCATGCCGCCCATCGAAAAACCGACGATGTAGATGCGATCCCGGTCGATCGGATAGCGCTGCCCGGCCTGCGCCACCCAGCCCAGCATCATCTCCAGCGGGCCGGGACGTTCAGGTGCGGCGGGCGGCTCGAAGAGCGCGGGCGCTGTGTGCGGCTTCATCGTGTATTCGACGATTTTCCGGTACGGTATTCCCCACCATGAATCGGGCGGGCATTGCGGCACGAACACGAAGGCCGGGTAACGTTCTCGCCACGCGGGTTGGGCCAGATTCAGGACGTGCGCTCCCATCTGCTGCTTGTTGTCCGTGCCGCGCTCGCCAGAACCGTGCAGATAGATCAGCAGCGGATATTTTCGCCCCGCGTCCACAGCCTCCGGCGGCATGAAACGGAACGGCAGCTTCCGCCCGCCCGCCTGCACCATGCCGGAGCCGAACGACAACGCCAGCCTGGCGTGCGCCTCGGCCAGCGCCTGTTCCTGAGCCTGCAAGGCCGTCTTGCCGGGTTCCTGCGCCCGGATGGGCGTGGACATCGAAACGACGGCAGCCAGCAAGATTGCAATCCTTCGCATGCGTTTTCTCGTTGGATGCGGGAAAGCACCATTCTCACCCCATTGCGTCCGGCAAGCGTGTTTCCGGTGCAGGGCAATCGCACGAACCCAGCTTGCCGCTACACCTCCATGCCGAACAAGTGTACGCGATAGAGATCGGAAGTTGCGGCGACGAGTCGTCGCACCTTGATGCCGCCTTTGCGCGGGATGGGATCGAGACGAATGAGATTGACCGTCATGTGCTTGAGCACAGCGAGATTGTGCGCTGCATGCCTGGTGCGCGCCCGCATCTGGTCATCGCCAAAGGCGACATCCATACACCAATGCTGGCCTGCGTGCCCATCGCATCGATCGTCACGATACATCCTTCGAGAGCGAGCGTTTGCAGCAGAGTCGGGATCGCCGTCTTTTCGTTGGACTTTTAGTCGTAGTCTGCTTGCCGTCTCCATGAATCGCTCCAGAAAGACAGAAAACTACATAAAACAAAAGGCTGTGAACAGTCCCCGGTGTAAGCCTTGGTGCGTAAACGAAAAAATGTCAGCGTGTACGATGGCGGCATTCATGCGATTGCCCTACGCTGGAGGGCGAATGTGAATGTATCTCCCGGCAGGTTTTCGCGGACGGGGTTTTCCGGGTTTTCGGCCACGCCGACCCGGAGGGGCGCATCGAGCCGGGCAACGCTCCGGAAGGCGTTCCGAGAATGATCGAACGCGTGCGGCGCAGTCGAGCTTGTCGCGCATGCCACGGCTCTTATACAATCGCGCGTTTTCGTGGACGCATTCTTGCACATGGCACAAAAGCATAAACTCGTTGCCGGTAACTGGAAGCTCAACGGCGGCCTTGCCGCGAATGCGGCACTTCTTGGGGCGCTCGAGGCCGTGGCCGGGGTGGAGGTGGCTGTGTGTCCGCCGTTTCCGTATCTGGCGCAGGCCGCTTCGCTCCTGAAAGGCGTCGCGCTGGGGGCGCAGTCGGTGAGCGAGTTCCAAAGCGGCGCGTATACGGGCGAAGTGAGCGCGGAAATGCTCGCGGAGCTGGGTTGCAAATTCGCCATCGTCGGGCATTCCGAGCGGCGGGCGCTGTTCGGAGAGGACGAGGCGAGTGTGGGACGGAAGACGGCGGCAGCGTTGCGGGCGGGGCTGGTGCCCATTGTCTGTGTGGGCGAGTCGCTGGCCGAGCGCGAGGCGGGGCAGGCGTCGGCGGTGATTCGCCGTCAGCTGGATGCCGTGCGCACGGTCGTGGGCACGCCGGCATTCGCCAGGCTGGAGATCGCCTACGAGCCGGTATGGGCCATCGGCACCGGGCGCGCGGCCACGGCAGCGCAGGCACAGGAGGTTCATGCCGACATCCGACGCTGGCTCGGTGAGCAGGGGGCGGACGCGAAGGCGGTGCGTATCCTCTATGGTGGCAGCGTCAAGGCCGACAACGCGGCGGAGTTGTTTGGGATGCCGGATGTCGATGGCGGCCTGATCGGCGGCGCGGCGCTGGTTGCGCAAGATTTCATGGCCATCTGCCGGGCGGCGGTGGCGCAAGGGGCCTGAACGCGGGCCCGGACGGTTTTTTCGAGGTAACGATGGGTAATTCGACTTGGTTCAATTTGTTGCTGCTCATACAAGTCATCGCGGGGCTGGGGGTGATCGGCCTCGTGCTCATGCAGCATGGCAAGGGCGCGGATATGGGCGCGGCCTTCGGCAGTGGCGCCTCGGGCAGCCTGTTCGGCGCATCCGGCTCGGCCAATTTCCTGAGCCGCACGACGGCGGTGCTGGCAACGGTGTTCTTCGTCGCCAGTCTGGGGCTGGCGTATCTGGCTAGCCATCGCGAGGCGGCTCCGGCCCACATCATGGAAGGTGTCAGCGTGCCAGCGGCGCAAGAAAAGCCGGCGGTTCCGGCAGCGAATGATTCCGTCCCTGCCGCTTCCAGCGCCGAAACGGCGGAACCTGTGGCGGGAGAAGGCGCCCCATCGAACGAGGGCGCCATTCCCGAATAAGCGCGAGGGCATGCGGAGAACGGTATGCGACGCTTGTGATGCACCGTTCCCGTCGTTCCTTTTGCGCAATGCGGCAAAAAAACATAGAATCGCGATTTCTCGTGCCGACGTGGTGAAATTGGTAGACACGCTATCTTGAGGGGGTAGTGGCGAAAGCCGTATGAGTTCGAGTCTCATCGCCGGCACCATTTATGAGAAGTTGCAGCTTGCTTGAGTGTTGAGCGCCCGCATGTCGCGGGCGTTCGTACGAAGGGCAAATGGAAAACACCATAGGCAACCGGGTTTTCATGCCTCGGGCGCTGTCACATACGAACACACGAATCGCCGCTATGTCGTGGGACATCGGCGTGGGAGCAACGGGTCATGTTAGAGAACTATCTGCCGGTTCTGCTGTTCATACTCGTCGGACTTGCCTTCGGCGTCGGGCCGTTTTTTCTCGGTAAGGCGCTTGGGCCGAACAAGCCGGATGCCGAAAAGCTCTCCGCCTACGAATGCGGTTTCCCCGCCTTCGAGGACGCGCGCATGAAGTTCGACGTGCGCTACTACCTGCTCGCCATCCTGTTCATCCTGTTCGATCTGGAAATCGCCTTCCTTTTCCCGTGGGCGACGGTGTTTCGGGAGTTCATCGTCGTGGGCGCGGCGGCTTGGTTCGTGTTCGGTTCCGCAATCGTCTTTCTCGCTGTTTTGGTCATCGGCTATATCGTCGAGTGGAAGAATGGCGCGTTCGACTGGGAGTGAGGTGAAGTATTCATGAGCATCGAGGGCGTCTTTCGTGAAGGTTTCGTGACCACATCGTTGGATGCGGTCATCAACTGGACGCGCACCGGATCGTTGTGGCCGGTGACGTTCGGGCTGGCCTGTTGCGCGGTGGAGATGATGCATTCGGGCATGTCGCGCTACGACCTCGACCGTTTCGGCATCATGTTTCGCGCCAGCCCCCGCCAGTCCGACCTGATGATCGTCGCGGGTACGCTGACCAACAAGATGGCCCCGGCGCTGCGCCGGGTGTACGACCAGCTCGCGGAACCGCGCTGGGTGATGTCGATGGGCTCCTGTGCCAACGGCGGCGGCTACTACCACTATTCCTATTCCGTGGTGCGCGGCTGCGACCGCATCGTGCCGGTCGATGTTTACGTGCCGGGCTGTCCGCCGACGGCGGAAGCCTTGCTCTACGGATTGTTGCAACTCCAGAACAAGATCCGGCGCACGAGCACCATCGCGCGCCGATAAAGGATCGAAGCCGATATGAGCGCCAAACTCGATCGTTTGAAGAAAGTTTTACGGATCGTCGTGGGCGCGCGGTTGCGCACGCTCATCGAGGATCGCGGCGAGCTCACCGCAGAGGTCGCCGCGGCCGACTACTTCGAGGTTGCCCGCATTTTGCGTGATCACGCCGATCTGAAATTCGAGCAGTTGATCGACCTCACCGGGCTGGACTATTCCACCCACGCCGACGCCGCGCGCGCGCGCGGCAAGCGTTTCGCCACGGTGCTGCATCTGCTTTCCTATGCCCACAACTGGCGGCTGCGCCTGCGCACGTTCGCGGAGGACAACGCCTTTCCGGTGCTCAATTCGATCTGCGAGCTGTGGCCCGCTGCCAACTGGTACGAGCGCGAGGCGTTCGACCTCCTGGGCATCGTCTATCGCGGCCACGAGGATTTGCGTCGCATCCTCACCGATTACGGCTTCGAGGGCCATCCGCTGCGCAAGGACTTCCCGGTGTCGGGTTACGTCGAAATGCGCTACGACGCCGAAGCGGGCCGGGTGCTCTATCAGCCAGTGACGATCGAGCCGCGTGAGAACACGCCGCGCATCGTGCGCGAAGCAAGCTACGGGGGCAGTGCTCATGGCTGAGACGGAGATTCGCAACTACACGCTCAACTTCGGCCCGCAGCACCCGGCGGCGCACGGCGTGCTGCGCATGGTGCTCGAACTCGACGGCGAAGTGGTCGAACGCGTCGATCCGCATATCGGGCTGCTCCATCGCGGCACCGAAAAGCTTGCAGAGGCGCGCACCTGGGTGCAGTCCGTGCCGTACATGGATCGCCTCGACTACGTTTCGATGATGTGCAACGAGCACGCTTACTGCCTCGCGGTGGAAAAGCTCCTGGGTGTCGATGTGCCGGAGCGCGCGCAGTACATCCGGGTAATGATGGACGAGGTGACGCGCATCCTCAATCACCTGATGGGCATCGGCTCGCACGCCTTCGATATCGGCGCGATGACGATGATTCTCTACACCTTCCGCGAGCGCGAAGACCTGATGGACGTGTATGAGGCCGTCTCTGGCGCGCGCCTGCACTCGGCCTACTACCGGCCCGGCGGCGTCTACCGCGATCTGCCGGAGACGATGCCGAAATACCAGCCCAACCGCTTCAAGAACGAAAAGACGGTGGCGAAGCTCAACGAGGCGCGCGAAGGTTCCTTGCTCGATTTCCTTGCAGACTTCACCAATCGTTTCCCGAAATGTTGCGACGACTACGAGACGCTCCTGACCGAGAACCGCATCTGGAAGCAGCGCACGGTGGGCGTTGGCGTGGTGTCGCCCGAACGGGCGCTGGCGCTCGGTTTCACCGGCCCGATGCTGCGTGGTTCGAACATTGCGTGGGACTTGCGCAAGAAGCAGCCTTACGAGGTGTACGACCGCGTGGATTTCGATATCCCCGTGGGCAAGAACGGCGACTGTTACGACCGCTACCTCGTGCGCATGGCGGAGATGCGCCAGTCGAACGAAATCATCCGCCAGTGCATCGCCTGGCTGCGCGAACATCCCGGCCCGGTCATTACCGATAACCTCAAGGTTGCGCCGCCGAAGCGCGAAAAGATGAAGGCGGGCATGGAAGAGCTGATTCACCACTTCAAGCTCTTTTCCGAAGGCATTCATGTGCCGCCGGGCGAGGTTTACGCCGCCATCGAGCACCCGAAGGGCGAATTTGGCGTCTACGCCGTCTCGGACGGGGCCAACAAGCCGTACCGCATCAAGCTGCGCGCGCCGGGTTTTGCGCATATGGCGGCGATGGACGAACTTGCGCGCGGCCACATGCTGGCCGATGTGACGGCGCTCATGGGCACGCTGGATCTGGTTTTTGGCGATGTCGACAGATAAGGAGGCAGGGCGGGTCATGCTGAAAAAATTCTGTACCAACATGATGGTGGACGACCTCCACGCGACCTTCGACTTCTACCGGACGGTGCTCGGTTTCGAGCACGTCATGTCGATGCCGGCGCATGCGGAGCGTGCGGAAGATATCCTGTTCGAGTACGACGCCAGCAAGCCGCTCGTCTACGCCCTGGTCCGCCACGGCAGCATCGAACTGATGTTCCAGGCGCGCGCAAGCCTGCAAGAAGACGTTCCGGCCTTCGCAAATGCGGCGGCCACGGGTGGAACGCTGACTTTTTATTTCGAGGTCGACGATGTCGACGCCTTGGCGGCAAAGCTAAGGCCCGCGTGCGAGGTGGTGCGGGATCTGCGCGACGCCTTCTACGGCATGCGGGAAATCTATATCCGCGACCTGAATGGCTACGTCCTCTGTTTCGGGCAGGACGTGACGAAGTCCGCTTCCTGACATGGGCGAAAAATATGTTTGACGCTGAAACGCTCCAACGATTCGACCGTGAAATCGCCAAATACCCGGCCGGGCAGCAACGTTCCGCCGTCATGGCCTGTCTCGCGCTGGCGCAAAGGGAAACCGGCTGGCTGTCGCCGGAAGCCATCGAATTCGTCGCCGGCTACCTCGGCATGCCGCCGATCGCCGCGCACGAGGTGGCGACGTTCTACAACATGTTCGAGCTTGCGCCGGTCGGGCGTCACAAGATCGTCGTGTGCACGAACCTGCCCTGTGCGCTCTCCGGCGGCGTCCATGCCGCCGAGTACCTGAAAGAAAAACTGGGCATCGACTTTGGGGAAACCACGCCCGACGGCAAGTTCACCCTGAAAGAGGGCGAATGCATGGGCGCGTGCGGCGATGCGCCGGTGCTGCTGCACAACAACCACCGCATGTGCTGCTGCATGACCAGGGAGAAGATCGACCGGATGTTGGCCGAACTGGAGGCGCAACCGCAATGAGCGCGCATGCAATGATTCTTGATGGCATCGATGGTGACCGCACTTGGCGGTTGAAGGACTACGTTGCGCGCGGCGGCTACGCGGTATTGAAAAAGATCCTTGCGGAAAAAACGCCGCCCGAAGCCATCATCGCGGAACTGAAAGCCTCCGGCATGCGCGGGCGCGGCGGCGCGGGTTTTCCGACCGGGCTGAAATGGTCATTCATGCCGCGCGCTTTCCCCGGCGACAAATACCTCGCCTGCAACTCCGACGAAGGCGAGCCGGGCACCTTCAAGGACCGCGACATCCTGCGTTACAACCCGCACGCGGTCATCGAAGGCATGATTATCGGCGCGTACGTCATGGGCTGTGCGCGCGGCTACAACTACATCCACGGCGAAATTTTCGAAATCTACCAACGTTTCGAGGCGGCGCTGGAAGAAGCGCGCGCCGCGAACCTGCTTGGACAGCGCATCCTCGGCAGCGGTTTCTCGTTCGAGTTGTTCGCTCATCACGGCTATGGCGCCTATGTGTGCGGGGAGGAGACGGCGCTCCTGGAATCGATCGAGGGCAAAAAAGGCCAGCCGCGCTTCAAACCGCCGTTTCCGGCCGCGTTCGGGCTTTACGGCAAGCCGACCACGATCAACAACACTGAAACCTTCGCCTCGGTGCCTTTCTTGCTGCGCATGGGCGGCGAGGCGTTCCTCGCGCTCGGCAAGCCCAACAATGGCGGCGCGAAGATTTTCTCGGTTTCCGGCCATGTCACCCGGCCCGGCAATTACGAAATCACGCTCGGCACGCCGTTTTTCGAGCTGCTGCAAATGGCGGGTGGCATGCGCGCCGGGCGCAGGTTGAAGGCGGTGATCCCCGGCGGCTCGTCTGCGCCGGTGCTGCCCGCCGACACGATGATGGCCTGTACGATGGACTATGACTCCATCGCCAAGGCGGGGTCGATGCTCGGCTCCGGCGCGGTGATCGTCATGGATGAAACCACCTGCATGGTCCGGGCGCTGGAGCGGCTGTCGTACTTTTATCACGAAGAATCCTGTGGGCAATGCACGCCCTGCCGCGAGGGCACGGGCTGGCTCTACAGGGTGGTGCATCGCATCGAGCACGGTCTGGGGCGTGTTGAAGATCTCGACCTGCTGCGTTCGGTGGCGGGCAACATTTCGGGTCGTACCATCTGCGCGCTGGGCGATGCGGCAGCGGGGCCGGTGCTGAGCTTCCTCAAGCACTTCGAGGACGAATTCGTCTACCACATCGAAAACAAGAAATGCCTGGTTCCGCCCTCGCTACAGGACACGGGCAGCCAAATTCCGGTCTATGTGAGCCAGTCATGCTAGACATCGAAATCGACGGAAAGGCGGTGCAAACGCCAGAGGGCAGCACCGTGATGGACGCCGCGACCCTGGCCGGCGTCTATATTCCCCATTTTTGCTATCACAAGAAGCTGTCGATCGCCGCCAGTTGCCGCATGTGTCTGGTCCAGGTCGAAAAAGCGCCCAAGCCGCTGCCCGCCTGCGCCACGCCGGTCACGAACGGCATGAAGGTGTGGACGCGCTCCGAGGCGGCGGCGAAAGCGCAGAAAGCGGTGATGGAATTCCTGCTCATCAATCATCCGCTCGATTGCCCGGTGTGCGATCAGGGCGGCGAATGCCAGTTGCAGGACATCGCGGTGGGCTACGGCGGCACGAAGTCGCGCTTCAACGAACCGAAGCGCGTCTGGGTAAACAAGGATTTCGGTCCGCTGATTTCCTCCGATGCCAGCCGCTGCATCAACTGCACGCGCTGCGTGCGCTTTACCGCCGAAATTGGCGGCGTGCAGGAATTGGGACAGACCTACCGGGGCGACCACGCCGAGATCATGACCTTCCTCGGCCGCCCGGTGGATTCCGAACTCTCTGGCAACATCATCGATCTTTGCCCGGTCGGGGCGCTCACCTCGAAGCCGTTTCGCTTCGGCGCCCGCTCGTGGGAGCTGACGCGACGCCGCTCGGTCAGTCCGCACGATGCGCTCGGCGCCAAGCTCATCGTCCAAACCCGGCAGGACGTGGTCAAGCGCGTGCTGCCGGGGCCGGATGAGGCGCTGAACGAATGCTGGCTCTCCGACCGGGACCGCTTCTCCTACGAAGGGCTGGCGAGCGAGCAGCGCCTGACGTTGCCGATGCGCCGCGAGGGCGACAATTGGCATACGGTGTCCTGGCAGATCGCGCTCGAACTCGTCGCCAGCACCTTGCGCGACGTAGCCAAAGAGCAGGGCGGGCAAGCCGTGGGCGCGCTCGCCTCGCCGCACGCCACCGCCGAAGAACTCTATCTGCTGCAAAAACTGATGCGTGGGCTCGGCTCCCAGAATGTCGATTTCCGCCTGCGTCGCCGCGATTTCCGGGATGATGCCGTGCGCGCGGGCGTGCCTTGGCTCGGCATGAACGTGACCGACATCCACGACATCTCCAGCATCCTTGTGATCGGCAGCTTCCTGCGCAAGGACGCGCCGCTGCTCTGCCAGAAGGTGCGTCATTCCGCGTTGCGGCACGGCTTGCAGGTCAATACCGTCGGGCCGAACGCCGAGGATTGGCGGATGCCGATGGCGACGCGTGCGCTGGTTGCGCCATCCGGCATGGTCGATATGCTGGCCGGCATCGCGGTCGCGCTGGCAAAAAAGACCGGCAAGACGCTGACGGCGACGCTCGCCGCGCGGGCGTGCGCCGAAAACGACCTCCCGGACGCCGCCCGCGCCATCGCGCGCAGCCTCGCCGCGGGCGAAAAAGGCGCGGTGTGGCTCGGCAACCTTGCCGAACAGCACCCGCGCGCCGCCGAATTGCATCTGTGGGCGCAGGAAATCGCGCGTCTGGCTGGCGCCGCGCTCGGCTTCGTGGGTGAGGCGGCCAACAGCGTCGGCGGCTATCTCGTCAATGCCGTGCCCGGCGAGGGTGGACTGGACGCGAACGCGATGATCGCCGCGCCGCGCCACGCCTATGTGCTGCTCGGCGCGGAACCCGATCTCGATTTCGCGGACGGCGCGGCCACCGTCGCCGCGCTCTCCCGCGCCCGCCTCACGGTCGCGTTGAGCGCCTTCGATTCTCCCGGATTGCGGCAGGCCGCCGACGTGATGTTGCCGCTTGCGCCCTTCACTGAAACCTCGGGCACTTTCGTCAATTGCCTCGGCATGGCGCAGAGTTTTCAGGCCGTCGTGCCGCCGCGCGGCGAAACGCGCCCGGGCTGGAAGATTCTGCGCGTGCTCGGCAATTTGCTCGAACTGCCGGGGTTTGAGTTCGAGGACTCCGAAGCCGTGCGCGCCGAGGCATTGCCTGCCGACATTGCCGCCCGCCTCGACAACGGCATGGGTGACATCCCGGCGGGCGAGGCGGCCGCGCCGGATGCGCCGCATGGCGGACGCTTGCAGCGCGTGGCTGACGTGCCGATCTACTTTGCCGATCCGCTCGTGCGCCGCGCGGCATCGTTGCAGAAAACGGCTGATGCCGCCGCGCCCACCGCGCGCATGGCGCGTGCGACGTTGGCCGCGCTGGGCGCGGCTGACGGCGACAAGGTGCGCGTCACGGGCAGCGGCGCGGCGGTCGAACTGACCGCCCAGGCCGACGAAGGCGTCGCGGCGGGCTGCGTGTGCATCGCCGCCGCGCATCCTGCGACGGTGGCGATCGGGCCGCTGTTTGGCGAATTGAGCGTGGAGCGAGTTTGATGGACGCGATATTGCAACCGGTTGCCGACTTCTTTGGCCCCACGCTTTGGCTCGTGGTGTGGTCGCTGGTGAAAATCTTCGCCCTGCTCGTGCCGCTTCTGGTGTGCGTCGCCTATATGACTTACGCCGAACGCAAGATCATCGGCTTCATGCAGGTGCGCCTCGGCCCCAACCGCACCGGGCCGCTCGGCCTGCTGCAACCGATTGCGGACGCCCTGAAGCTGCTGTTCAAGGAAGTCGTCATTCCGAGTGGCGCCAGCAAGGGGTTGTACGTCATCGGCCCGATCCTCGCGCTCGCCCCGTCGCTCGCGGCATGGGCGGTGGTGCCGGTGGGCGACGGGCTGGTGGTGGCCAACGTCAACGCCGGGCTGTTGCTGCTGCTGGCGATCGCCTCCATCGAAGTCTATGGCGTCATCATCGCGGGTTGGGCGACCAACTCCAAATATGCTTTCCTCGGCGCGATGCGCGCGGCGGCGCAGATGGTGTCCTACGAAGTCGCGCTCGGCTTCTCGCTCATCTGCGTGCTGATGATTTCGGGCAGCCTCAACTTTTCCGACATCGTCAATAGTCAGAACGTCGGCTTTTTCCACGACAAGGGGGTCAGCTTCCTGTCGTGGAACTGGCTGCCGCTTCTGCCGCTGTTCGTCGTCTATTTCATCTCCGGTGTGGCCGAAACCAACCGCGCGCCGTTCGATGTGGTGGAAGGCGAATCCGAGATCGTCGCCGGGCACATGGTCGAGTATTCCGGGATGGCGTTCGCGCTGTTCTTCCTGGCGGAATACGCCAACATGATCCTGGTGTCGGCGGTGACCGCGCTCTTGTTTCTCGGTGGCTGGCTGTCGCCGGTGGGCTTCCTGCCCGACGGTTTTTACTGGATGGCGATCAAGACGGCATTCTTCCTTTTCATGTTCCTGTGGATTCGCGCCACTTTCCCGCGTTTCCGCTACGACCAGATCATGCGTCTGGGCTGGAAGGTGTTCGTTCCGATCACGCTCGTGTGGGTCGTCGTGGTGGCGGTGTGGATGATCTCGCCCTGGTCGATCTGGCAGAACGTGCCGGTGATGGCCGGACATTGAGGAGATAGGCGATGGGCGCAAAGGATTACATCGGAAGCCTGTTCCTCAAGGAACTGCTGCAAGGACTGGTCGTTACGGGGCGGCATTTTTTCCAGCGCAAGCTGACGATTCAGTACCCCGAGGAAAAGACGCCGCAAAGTCCGCGCTTCCGTGGCCTGCACGCGCTGCGCCGCGACGAGCGAGGCGAGGAACGTTGCGTGGCCTGCAAGCTGTGCGAGGCGATCTGCCCGGCGATGGCGATCTCCATCGACGTCGCCGAACGCGAGGACGGCTCGCGTCGCACGACGCGTTACGACATCGATTATTCCAAATGTATTTTCTGTGGTTTCTGTGAGGAAGCCTGTCCGGTGGATGCCATCGTCGAGACGCCGATTTTCGAGTTTCATGGCGAGGCGCGCGGCGAGCTTTATTACAGCAAGCAGATGCTGCTGGCCATTGGCGAGCGCTACAAAGAGCGCATCGACGCCGACAAAGCGGCGGACGCGAAGTATAGGTAAAGCGGCCTATTCAACAGGAAAGGAGAGCAATGCCAAACATCAATACCCCATCGAGCGGCCATGTCGGCCCTTCCGCGAACATGCACCGCCAGTGGCTGCCATATACCGCCGCCGACAGCAGCGATCTGGCGATGTTGAATGTGGCAATGAACATCATCAATACACGGATAAAGGGTCACTCTCCATGCAATGCTGCATTTCAAGCGCTGCCGGGTGGGCGGACGTTTGCGGACATCTGGAACGACTCATCGGTATGGATCAGCTATAACCCGGTGTGGCGGCACGGCTACTTTGGTTCCACCTCAGGGAAGGATATCACTATCGCGAAATATGCTTTTTCGATGGGGCATTGGACGATAGCCGCTACCCTTGTTCATGAACTTGCGCATGTCAATGGCGCACCGGGCCACAATACGCAGGCAGAAGATACGCTGAAGGCGTGCCTTCTCAGAGATCTGTACGATCCCAGTGTCATAGGAAGTCTGACTGGACCATTCAATGATCCACACATGGCATGAAGCTGGAAATGAAAAAGTTCATTTTCTTTCTGTGGTTATCCCTGTTGGCCTCGACGCAGGTGTTCGCCTGCCGCTGCCTGGAGCCGGAGGCGCGGCGGGCTTATGCCGAAGCGGACGCCGTGATTCTGGCAAGAATCGGTGCGGTGGCCGCGCCGGAGGAGAGGTCGGTGCGCATCGAGGCGGAGATGCTGCGGTCGTGGAAGGCGGGGGTTACGCGCAACGTGCTCCTGTTTACGGCGTTTCCGGAGACGGATTGCGCCTATCCCATGCGGGAAGGCGATACCCATCTCCTGTATCTCGTCAAACACCGCACGGATTCGGAAGCTTTCTGGACGGAGCGATGCATGGGTAATCTGATCGGGAAAAAGGCGGCAAAGCGCATTCAGTGGCTGGATCGCCATGGCAAGAAATCGTCGGGCTGAGCGCAAACATGGAATTCAAAACCTTCGTCTTCTATCTCCTCTCGGCAGTGCTCGTGCTGTCGGCGCTGCGCGTCATCACTGCCCGCAACCCGGTGCATGCGGTGCTCTTTCTGGTGCTGGCGTTCTTCAACGCCGGGGGCATCTGGCTTTTGCTGTCGGCGGAATTTCTCGCGGTCACGCTGGTGATGGTCTACGTCGGCGCGGTAATGGTGCTGTTCCTGTTCGTGGTGATGATGCTCGACATCGATTTCACGCGGCTGCGCGAGGGGTTCTGGAAATATCTGCCGGTGGGCGCACTGGTCGGCGTGGTGCTCACCATTGAAATGAGCCTGGTGCTCGGCGGCAAGTATTTCGGGCTGGAAGCCATGCCCGCGCCCGCCGCGACGCCCGCCGGTTTCAGCAATACGCGCGAACTTGGACTCGTGCTCTACACCGACTACGCATGGCCGTTTGAATTGGCCGCGCTGGTGCTGCTGGTGGCGATGATCACCGCCGTGTCGCTGACGTTGCGCAGGCGGCGCACGGACAAATGGATCGCGGCATCGGCGCAGGTTTCGGTGCACCACGAGGGCCGCATCGAATTGGTCAAGATGGCGGCGGAGAAGACAGAGCCTTCCGCTGCGGCGGACGATGCGGCGGCCCAGCCATGACGCGCACGGGGAGACACTAAGACGATGCTTTCGCTTTCTCATTACCTGATCCTCGCTGCGATCCTGTTTGCCATCGGCGTGGCTGGCATCTTCCTCAACCGGAAGAACCTGATCGTGCTGCTGATGGCCATCGAACTGATGCTGCTCGCGGTCAACATCAACTTCATCGCCTTCTCGCACTATCTGGGCGACATCCACGGACAGGTGTTCGTTTTCTTCATCCTCACCGTGGCGGCGGCGGAATCCGCCATCGGGCTGGCGATCCTCGTGGCGTTGTTCCGCAACCGTCGCACGATCCACGTGGATGACCTGGACAGCCTCAAGGGTTAAGGACGCACGCGAACATGGACATGCAAACGCTCTCTCTCATCGTGCCGCTCGCGCCGCTGGCCGGGGCCGTCGTCGTCGGGTTGTTCGGGCGCTCGATCGGGCGCGTCGGCGCGCATCTGCTCGCCATCGCCGGGGTGCTCGCGGCTTTCGTCGCTTCGGTGCTGATTTATCAGGATTTGCCGGACGGCGGGATCAATCAGACGATCTACACCTGGATGCGGGCGGGCGGGCTCGACTTCAGCGTCGGCTTCCAGATCGATCAGCTCACCGTATTGATGATGCTGGTCGTCAGTTTCGTGTCGCTGATGGTGCACATCTACACTATTGGCTACATGGCCGGCGATCCCGGCTATCAGCGTTTCTTCAGCTACATCTCGCTGTTTACTTTCTCGATGCTGATGCTGGTGATGGCGAACAACTTCCTCCAGCTTTTCTTCGGCTGGGAAGCCGTGGGGCTCGTCTCCTATCTGCTGATCGGCTTCTGGTTTCAGCGTCCGACCGCGATTTACGCCAACCTGAAAGCGTTCATCGCCAACCGCGTCGGGGACTTCGGCTTCCTGCTCGGCATCGGCTTGATTGCCGCCTACGCGGGCAGCCTCGATTACCAAACCGTATTCGGCAAAGCGCAAGAACTGACGGCGCTGCAAGTGCCGGGCACGGGCTGGCCGCTGTTGACGGCGATCTGCATCTGCCTGTTCATCGGCGCGATGGCGAAGTCGGCGCAGGTGCCCTTGCATGTGTGGCTGCCCGATTCGATGGAAGGCCCGACCCCGATTTCCGCCCTGATCCACGCCGCAACGATGGTGACAGCGGGCATCTTCATGGTGGCGCGCATGTCGCCGCTGTTCGAACTCTCCCCGGCGGCGCTCTCGTTCGTGCTGGTGATCGGCGCGACAACCGCGCTCTTCATGGGCTTTCTCGGCATCGTGCAGAACGACATCAAGCGCGTGGTCGCCTATTCGACGCTCTCGCAGTTGGGTTACATGACTGTGGCGCTCGGGGTGTCGGCTTATTCGGCGGCGATCTTCCACCTGATGACGCACGCCTTTTTCAAAGCACTGCTCTTTCTCGCGGCCGGTTCGGTGATCATCGGCCTGCACCACGATCAGGACATGCGGCGGATGGGCGGGCTGTGGAAGTACATGCCGGTGACGTGGATAACCTCGCTCGTCGGCTCACTCGCGCTGATCGGCACGCCGTTCTTCTCCGGCTTCTACTCCAAGGATTCGATCATCGAGGCCGTGCATGCCGCATCGATTCCGGGTTCGGGCTACGCGCTCTTTTGTGTGCTCGCTGGTGTGTTCGTCACCGCGCTTTACTCGTTTCGCATGTATTTCCTCGTCTTTCACGGCAAGGAGCGTTTCGGACAAGCGCAGGAACACCCCGACAGCGGCGAGCATCACGGGCTGGCGCCGGGCCACAAGCCGCACGAGTCGCCGCTGGTGGTGACGCTGCCGCTGATTCTGCTGGCGATTCCGTCGGCGGCGATCGGCTGGTTGACCATCGAACCGCTGCTGTTCGGCGGCTGGCTGGACGAGGCGATCAAGACGAGCGTGGAACTGGAAAAGACCGCGCCACTGGAGATGGCGCTGCACGGTCTGCTTGGCGCGCCGTTCTGGCTGGCGGTCTTCGGCGTCGTGGCGGCATGGATGCTCTATCTGTGCAAGCCCGCATGGCCCGCGCTCGTGCGCGGCAAGTTCGAGGGCATCTACCGTCTGCTCGACAACAAATATTACTTCGACCGCTTCAACGAAATCGTTTTTGCGGGCGGCGCGCGTCTGATGGGCGCCGGCCTGTGGCGCGGCGGCGATCAAGGGGTGATCGACGGCGTTGGTGTGACGGGGTCTTCCCGGCTGGTGGCGCTGGCGAGCCGCGCCCTGGGTCTGTTCCAGACCGGACACCTGTACCAGTACGCTTTTACGATGATCGCGGGGCTGGTGTTGCTGCTGACTTTCTGGGTTCTCCTGTGAGCGCGCCGATTTTTGACGGAAAGTGATGATGACGGAAATTCCTTACCTGAATCTGGCGATCTGGGTGCCGATACTCGGCGGTGTGCTGGTACTGGCGACCGGCCCCGACACTCATGCGCGCATGGCACGGGTCGTGGCGCTGCTGGTGGCGGTGCTCGGTTTTGCCGTGACCGTTCCGCTTTATACCGAGTTCGACGCCAGCACGGCCGCCATGCAGTTCGTGGTGGAAAAGCGGCCGTGGATCGAGCACTTCAACATTTATTACCACCTCGGTATCGACGGTCTTTCGCTGTGGTTCATCCTGCTCAATGCCTTTGTCACCATTTTGGTGGTGATTGCGGGCTGGCAGGTGATTCAGCACCGGGTGGCGCAATACATGGCGGCCTTTCTCATCATGTCGGGGCTGATGAACGGTATCTTCGCCGCGCTCGACGGGGTGCTGTTCTACGTCTTTTTCGAGGCTTCGCTGATTCCGCTCTACCTTGTCATCGGCGCGTGGGGTGGGCCGAACCGCATGTACGCCGCGATCAAGTTCTTCCTGTTTACGCTGGCCGGTTCGCTGCTGCTGCTGCTGGCGCTGCTGTATCTCTACAACGTCACCGGCAGTTTCGACATCCTCGTCTGGCAGCGCGCGCCGCTCGCATTCGGGGCGCAGGGGCTGATCTTCCTCGCTTTTCTCGTCGCCTTCGGGGTCAAGGTGCCCATGTGGCCGGTGCATACGTGGCTGCCGGACGCGCATGTGGAAGCGCCCACCGGCGGCTCCGTGGTGCTGGCGGCCATCGCGTTGAAGCTCGGCGCTTACGGCTTCGTGCGCTTCGCGCTGCCCATCGTGCCCGACGCCTCCCTGCAATATGCGCCCTACGTGCTCGCGCTCTCGCTGGTGGCTGTGATCTACATCGGCTTCGTGGCGTTGGCGCAGACGGACATGAAAAAGCTCGTCGCCTATTCTTCGATCGCCCACATGGGCTTCGTGACCCTGGGTTTTTTCCTGGTCAACCCGCTTGGCATCGAAGGGGCGCTGGTGCAGATGATCTCGCACGGCTTCGTGTCCGCCGCCATGTTCCTGTGCATCGGCGTGCTCTATGACCGCATGCACTCACGGCAAATTTCCGATTACGGCGGCGTGGCGAACACCATGCCCCGTTTCGCCGCCTTCTTCATGCTGTTCGCGATGGCCAATTGCGCCTTGCCCGGCACCAGCGGCTTCGTGGGCGAATTTACCATCATCCTTGGCGCGATGAAGTACAGCTTCTGGGTTGCGTTCCTCGCCGCCACCACGCTGGTGCTCGGCGCGGCCTACACCCTGTGGATGTACAAACGCGTCGTGTTCGGCGCCGTGGCCAACGAGCGCGTGGCCGCGCTCACGGACATCGGGATGCGCGAATTTTTCTTCCTCGCCGTGCTCGCCATCTGCGTGCTGGCGATGGGCCTGTATCCCTTCCCCTTCACCGAGCCGATGCACGAGTCGGTGAATGCGCTCGTACAACACGTCATCGCTGGTAAGCTCCCGTGAGCGGGCGTTTCGACAACGGACAGGTCAAAAGATGAATTTCGATGCCAACTATTTTTACCCGGTGACAGCGGAAATCTTCGTGGCGCTCATGGTGCTCGCGATCATGTTGGCGACGGCCTTCGCGCGCGGCATTGCGCGCGGGCTCGCTTACGCGCTCACCCAGCTCACGCTGGTCGTGGCGGCCCTGATGACGCTGGCCGCGCTGCATGGTGAACCTGGCACTGCCACCAACCTGTTTGCGGACGAGACGGGCTCCTTCATCAACATGTTCGTGCAGGATCGCCTGGGCGGCGTGCTCAAGTTCGCCGTCTATTGCACGATGATGGTCGCGCTGCTCTATGGGCGCGACTATCTCGCCGCGCGCAGGCTCGATCGCCCGGAATTCTTCCTGCTCGCACTGCTGGCCACGCTCGGCATGATGGTGATGATTACCGCCAATCACCTGCTGGTGCTCTACATCGGGCTGGAGATGATGTCGCTGGCGCTCTACGCGCTGGTTGCCTTCGACCGCGATTCGACGCGCTCGACCGAGGCCGGGATGAAATATTTCGTACTCGGCGCGGTGGCCTCGGGCCTGCTGCTCTACGGCATGTCGATGATCTACGGCGCGACCGGCACGCTGGATTTGCCCGCCGTTTCGCAGGCGGTGGCCTCCCAGACGGACAAGCGCGAAGTGCTGTTGTTCGGCCTCGTTTTCCTCGTGGCAGGCGTCTCGTTCAAGCTCGGCGTGGTGCCATTCCACATGTGGGTGCCCGATGTCTATCAGGGCGCGCCGACCGCTGTGACGCTGATCGTCTCCAGCGCCCCGAAAATCGCCGCGTTCGCGTTCGCGCTGCGCTTGCTCGTGGGCGGGCTGTCCGGGTTGGCCGCGCATTGGCAAACGATGCTGATGCTGGTCGCGGCGGCCTCCATCGTCCTGGGTAACGTCGCGGCGCTGGCGCAACGCAACATCAAACGTATGCTGGCCTATTCCGGCATCTCGCACATGGGCTTCATGCTGCTGGGGCTGTTGTCGGGCATCGTCGAAGGTAAATCGGGCCTGACGAACGATGCCTACGCCAGCGCCATGTTCTACGCGATTTCCTATGCGCTCATGACGCTGGCCGCCTTCGGCATGGTGGTGCTGCTCTCGCGCTCCGGGTTCGAAGCCGAGGACATCGAGGATTTCAAGGGACTCAACCGGCGCAGCCCGTGGTTCGCACTGATGATGCTGTTTGTGATGTTCTCGATGGCGGGCATTCCGTTCTTCGTCGGTTTCTTCGCCAAATTCGCCGTGCTCGAAGCGGCCGTCGCGGCCGGTTATCTGTGGCTGGCGGTGCTGGCGGTGGTCATGTCGGTGATCGGCGCTTTCTACTATCTGCGCGTGGTCAAGCTGATGTATTTCGAGGAGCCGGACGTCAACGCGCCGCTCGCCGCGCCGCCCGAACTGCAAGTGCTGCTCTCGGTCAATGGCCTTGCCATCGCCGTGCTCGGCCTCATGCCGGGCGGACTGCTGCATGCCTGCGGCGCGGCAATCGAAGCTTTGCACCTCGGCAGTTGAGCGGAGCGGAAATGACTGGAAATCTTGGCGTCTGGGTCGTGTTGGGGTTGGCGTTCATTGCCGCCAACCTGCCATTTCTTTTCGAGCGCGTGCTGTTCGTGCTGCCGTCTCCCGGCGGCAAGGCGTTCGGCTGGCGCGTGCTGGAACTCGTGCTGCTCTGGCTCATCGTCGGTATCTTTGCCGCTGTGCTGGAGCAGGGCGCCTATGGTGTCGTCTACCGGCAAGGCTGGGAGTTCTACGTCGCGACGCTGTGCCTGTTCGTGGTGTTCGCGTTTCCCGGTTTCATCCACCGCTATCTCTGGCGCGGACGCCGCCGCGCCCCCTGACTTCATCCCCTGCCTCGCCCCTGATCTCGCCCTCTGACCCTCGCCCCCGGCGTGTTGCGCGGCCTCGTCTCCTAGCCGCATACCGCGCTGAGCATCGCATCTTTTCCGGCGCGGGTTTCTTCGAGCAGGGCATCGAGCCGCGCTTTGTCGACTCCCGCTTCCTCGCTGGCGGATACCGTCGGCGCGGCGTTGGCTTTGCTCAAGTCCTCGAACGGGTTCGAGGCATCGGAGGCGAGCGTGGCGATCTTCACGATGTCGTGCAACGCTTCGGGCGGCCAGTCGCCTTCATAAGGGCCCGCCTGATCGAGCGCCTCGACGATGTCGTCAGGCAGCTCGAACGCTTCGAGCACGGCGCGCGTCACCGGCTCCTGCCAGGAGGTGACGAATTCGGAGAAGCGTTTGAGGTCGGCTTCCAGCGCAGGGTAATTGCCGATGCGGGCGAGCAGGAAGAATTCACCGATATCGACCATCATGCCCGCCAGCATGGCGGTATCGGGGCTGCCCGCGCGCAGATGGTGGGCGAAGGCGTAGGCCCACGACGCGACATCCGCCGAATGCCGCCACAGGCGCGTGGCGATTTTGCGCAGTTCGGGCGAGTGGTGCCCCTGTGTGAGCTGTTCGGCGGCCACGGCGAAGGCCAGACAGCGCAACGCCGCCAGGCCGATGCGCTTGACGGCGCTGTTGACGCTGGTGATGTGCACGCCGTAGGGGTTGAGCAGCATCGCGTTGGCCATGCGAATCACCTTGGCGCTCAACACCGGCTCGGCGCGCACGACGGCCACGATATCGTCGATGGAAGAATCCGGGTCGTCGGCAAGCTGCTTGATGCGTAACGAAATGTCCATCGAGGTGGGAAAGTTCAGATGCCCTGTTTCAAGCTCGGCTTCGATTTGCGCGGCAAAGGCCCGTGTTTGTGCCCCGAAGTCTTGCATGGTGTGCTCCATCGCCAACAGTGTTAGTCATGAACCCCCTGTCATGTCGGCCCTCCCATAGTGGATATTTGCGCCGACATGTTCATGCCCTGCCGCCGAGTTTGGCGACGTTGCCGAGCAGCCCGCCCAGTGTCTCCTGGATGTCGGCGGGCAATAGCACGACCTTTGCATTGTCCGATGAGGCAAGTTTTTGCACTGAGGAAATGTACTTCTCTCCGAGCAAATAAAGCATGGGCCCCGGCTCGGTGCCCAGCGCGGCGGTGACGCGGCGGATGGATTCGGCGGAGGCTTCGGCGAGCTGCACTTGCGCGTCGGCGTCGCGGCGCGCGGATTCGAGGCGCGCCTCGGCTTCCAGAATGGCGGATTGCTTCGCGCCCTCGGCGCGCGTGACCATCGCCTTTCTTTCACGCTCGGCGGCGGCTTGCAGCTCCATTGCCTTTTGCATCGAAGGCGAAGGCTTGATGTCCTGGATTTCCACCGATTTCACGGTCAAACCCCAGTCGATGGCCTCGTCCGCGATGCTCTCGCGCAGCCGCGCCTTGATTTTGTCGCGCGAGGACAGCGCCTCGTCAAGCTCCATTTCACCGACGATGGAACGCAGCGTGGTCATGATGAGGTTGCGGATCGCTTCCTTGAAATTGGTCACGCCATAGACGGCTTTCACCGGGTCGGTGATCTTGATGAAGGCGATGGCGTTGGTGAGGATCACCGCGTTGTCGCGCGTGATGACTTCCTGCTCCTGCACATCGAGGATGATGTCCTTGGTGACGAGCTTGTAGGAGACTTTGTCCAGATACGGAATCAGGAAGTTGAGTCCGGGCCGCAGCGTGCCCTGGTACTTGCCGAGGCGCTCGGCGATCCATTCCTCGCCTTGCGGCACGATGCGGACGCCCTTGGCGACAGTGATGAGTACAAACAACAGGATTGCGAAGGTAATGACGAGTCCTGCTTCCATGAGAAAACTCCGTGAAAAAGAAAGGGGCGTGAAGAGAAAAGGGAATGAAGAAACGAAGGCGGGCGGTCAGGCCCGCTCGATTTTGACGAAACGGCCTTCGACCGAGACGATTTTCACCCGCGTGCCGGCGGCGATTTCACTGTCGGCAGCGCAGAGCCATTCGTCCGCGCCGAGGATGGGGCGCTGGAAACGCACCTTGCCGCGCGCAGAAGGCGTCACCGCCTGCACCAGCACGCCCGCTTCCCCGATCACGTCTCTGGTGGCGGCACTGCGGCGGGTTTTGTCATTGATGCGGCGAAAGACGCGGAACCACAATACCGTCAACGCCGCCGAAGCCGCCGCCCACAAAAAGAGTTGTGCCGCGAGTGGTGTTCCCGGCGCAATGAGCGTCAGCAGGCCGACGAGCAGCGCCGCCAGCCCGAACCAGATGATGAAAAAGGACGGAAGCACCAGTTCCAGCACGACCAGTACGATGCCGCCCACAATCCAGTGCCACCAGAGAATCATCGTGCCCTCCCAAGCCGCGTGCGCCCGGGATTGCGTCGTTTGTCCGGGACGGTTTCAGTGAATCGCGCCATTATCCACGACGAAGCCGCTTTTTCGAGAGAAACCATCATGCCCGCGCAAAATTGCCTCGTACGTCCCATTTGCCTCGCACGTTCCATCTCTGCCTTCGGACCTGTTCTGCTGGTGCTGGTTCTTTTCCTCGCCGCCTGTGCGAAAGACGACCCGCGCGCCGCGCTGGATGCCGCCGCCACCGAATTCCAGTCCGCGCTGGAGGCAAAAGCCACGCGCCGCGCGCTCGCTTTGCTGCATCCCGATTTTACCGCGCAGGATATTGAGGGCGACGGACGCAAGTGGGCCGAACGCACGATGACCATGATGTTCATGCGCTACAAGAACGTCACCATCGCCGTGCCGTGGCGGCGCAACACGCTCGATGCCCGTATCCAGAATCGCGCCACGACCGAGGCCGAGGCCACGTTGCTCGGCGCGGAAGGCTTCCTGCCGGATCGCGTGCGCCATTACCGCGTGCGGCTGGAATGGCGGCGGGAGCAGGGCAGCGACTGGAAAGTGGTGCGCCTGGAGTGGAAGTGAAAAAAACGGCGCATGCGCCAAAGATTGCAGGGTCGGGATGCGCCGCGCGGCGGTGCTCCCCAACCTGCGCCCACGAACCACGGGTTTCGCAGGTTGGGTCAAACGGAGCGCCGCCCGACAATCAATCGTTTCGAGCGCCGCGTGAGCGGCGCGCGTGCCTCTAGGCGGCTTGCAGCGTTGCCGCCTGCTTGTTCGTTTGCACGATGGGCACATCGAACGCGCCGCCGGTCGTGACGTTGCCGCTGACCGTGAAGCCCTTCTTGCCCAGCAGCGGGAACACCAGTTCCGCGAACCGGACGCTTTCTTCGAGGTGCGGATAGCCGGACAGCACGAAGGTATCCGCGCCCAGCGCCTCGTATTCGCGCAGGCGCTCGACGATCTGTTGCGGATTGCCGACCAGCGCCGTGCCCGCGCCGCCGCGCACGAGGCCGATGCCCGCCCACAGGTTCGGCCCGATCCACAGTTTCGAGCGGTCGCCCTGATGGAGTTGCGAGATGCGCGCCTGTCCGACGCTGTCGCTGGCGCGTAGATGTGCCTGTGCCTGCGCGATCAGCTTGTCGTCCAAATGGCTGATGAGGGATTCCGCTGCCGCGACCGCTTCTTCCTCCGTTTCGCGCACGATGACCTGAAAACGCACCCCGAAGCGAATGCTGCGCCCATGTGCCTTGGCTTTCGCCTCGACATCGCGGAATTTCTCCGCGACTTGATCCAGCGGTTCGCCCCAGGAGAGGTAGGCATCGATGTGCTTGCCGGCGAATTCGTGCGCCGCAGGCGAACTGCCGCCGAAAAAGAGTGCCGGATGTGGCTGGGTGACGGTCGGAAACAGGCTGCGGCCCTTTTCGAGCCTGAAATACTTGCCCTGGTAAGTGACCGTTTCGCCCTGCGTCAGCCGCTTCCACAAGGTCACGAATTCATCGGCCAGTTCGTAGCGCTCGTCATGGGAGAGAAACACGCCTTCGGCTGCGAGCTCTTCCTGCCATGCGCCCGGCACCACGTTGAGGATGACGCGTCCGCCCAGGGCTTCGTCGAGGGTGGCGATTTTGCGCGCGAACACGGTTGGATGCCCTTCGGCGCTCGTGCGCAGGGCCAGCAGCAGCTTGATCTTGTGGGTGACGTTGGCGAGCGTGGCCGCCGTCAGGAAAGGATCGAGGTTGCCGCTGCCGGTGGGAATCAGCAGCCCGTCGTATCCCAGATGCTCCGCGGTGGTGGCGATTTGCCGCAGATAGCCATTGGTCACCGGGCGCGCCACATCGGAGCGCCCAAGATAACGGCTGTCGCCGCCCGTCGGTAAAAACCAGAAAATTTCCGAACCCATTGTCTTCTCCTCGAAATGACAAAATCCATGCAAATGCACAGGGTTCGTATTGATACCCGTTGGGCGAAAAAGTACAAAAACATTTTTATTGTTTGTTTAGCAAGGTTTTATACCTATGTTTAGCAGCATCAAAGAAATAACGAGCGCATGATTTTTCAGTTTGGCGGTGAAAAGGGGCGGCGCATAGTCGAACGCTCCCGACATTGCAGAAGGAATAAACACATGAGCGCAATTTTCAGCGCAGTTTTCAGCATTGCCCGGCGTGCGTCCGTCAAGGCGCTGGCCGTTGCCGCGACCGCGATATTGACCGCAAGTATCGGCTTTGTCGCACAGCCCGCATGGGCACAGGCAAAAACGCAAGCGAAGGAATTTCGCGTGGGTTGGCAGAAAGGCTCCAACCTCGCCATCCTCAAAGCGCGTGGCAATCTCGACAAACGCCTGACCGAAGCAGGCGTCAAGGTGACATGGACCGAATTTTCCGCGGGCCCGCAAATGCTGGAAGGCTTGAACGTCGGCAGCATCGACTTCGCGGCGGTCGGAGAGACGCCACCCGTGTTCGCGCAGGCCGCGGGCGCGGCGCTGGTTTATGTCGCCAATGAACCGCCTTCGCCCGGCGCCGAGAAGATCCTCGTCCAGCAGCATTCCCCGTTCAAATCGGTAGCGGAATTGAAGGGTAAGAAAATCGTGCTCAACCGTGGCTCGAACGTGCATTACCTGTTGCTCAACGCGCTGAAGCAGGCGGGGTTGACCTATTCCGATGTGAAGGTGGTGTATCTCGCGCCGCCTGATGCGCGCGTAGCGTTCGAGAGCGGCGACGTCGACGCCTGGGTGATCTGGGATCCGTTCGCGCAAGCCGCCGTCGGGCAGATTGGCGCGCGTGTGCTGCTCAATGGGCCGGGCGTCGCGGAGAACTACAATTTCTATCTCTCAAGCGCCCCCTACGCAAAAAACTACCCGGAAGTGCTGCGCTGGACGCTGGAAGAAATCAAGACGACGGGGGATTGGGTGATCGGGCACTTCGATGAGGCCGCCGAAATCCTCGCGCCGCAGATCAATCTGTCGAAGGACATCACGCGCGAGGCGCTTACGCACTACGGTTATGGCGTCACCTATCCGTTGAACCAGAAAGTGATCGATAACCAACAGGCGATCGCGGACGCTTTCTACGGACTCAAGCTGATTCCGAAGAAGCTCGACGTGAAAAGCGTGGTTTGGCAGCCCTGAAATTCAGGTGAAGGAAACATGTGCGCACACGAACCCAGCCCGTGCACGGTCGATCTGTACGACATGCGGTGGGGCGGTGGTAGCGCAGGGATGAAGTCCGCAGGGCCGGCCACGTATGGCGGCAAGAAGGGCGACGGAGTGATCCCGCCGCCCTTTTTAAACACCGATGCCTTCCATTGTTGCGCCATGACCCTGCGATCAGGCCGGAACCGACAAGCGGCATGGCCCCGCAGGGTTTGGCGCGAGCAGAACCGCTCAGGCGCGCGCGCGGCGGCGGCGGGCGACGGCACCCACGATACCCAGGCCCGCGAGCAGCATGGCGTAGGTTTCGGGTTCGGGCACGGCCAGGGTGGGGGAGGACGTGATGGAGATGCTGTAGGAACCTTGGCCGCCGAGCGGGCTGCTGCCGGAAACCCAGAGGTTGTAGCTACCCGCGCCCAGGCTCGCAACATCGAATGTGCCGGTCGGCTTGTCGAACGTCGTGAGCGTCTGGCCCGTCCTGGCATCGGTCACATAGACCGACCAGTCGCTGAGCGACGTCGTCCCCAGATAGAGGGAGAGTGTGGCGTCGCCGCTGAACGAGAACTGGAAATTGTCGGCAAATGCCTGACCGTTGTAATAATGAAAAGTGGTGGGGTTCCCCCAGCTCGAATCGGTGTCGAACCCATAGCTACCCGTGAGCGAGACGGAGGCGGCCTGGGCCGCACCGACAAAACCGAACCCCAGTGCCGCGGTAACGGCAAATTTGGCGAGACGTTTCATTTTTGTAGTTCCTCTTTTTGTGGATCGTGAAAATTCGGCAATGCGCCCATTTCGCACCATGCGTGGGGGGGCTGCCGATGATCCATCTGAGCAATTAGCGCGCCAATGATGTATTTCTATGATTTATAAAAATATTTTTCGCAGCTGCGCCGATTTGCCCGGAAAAACGCTCTACAAACCGACATTTCAGTGCCGTTATGTTTCGGTAAACAACAATGAAAATTTCGGTAAACAACAATAAAATCAAAAAAATACGCGGATTTCGCATGATTTGTACGGCATAAAAAAGTTTGAATTCGCTCTCCCGCCCGCGTACCGGAATGGTGTACGCCATTGATTTTCCGGCGGCAAAATATGTCATTGATTATTATGTATTTTATGTGAATATGAGCCCGCTGCGCCGGGAAAGTGTAAAAATTTCTGACATCAAGGCATTTTGGCTCACCCTTCTGTTTCATGCCCGGCAATGTGCAGGGGAGGTTGCCTGGGCGCGGGCGAGGCCCGCGTCTTCAGGACGGGCGGACAGATGTCGTCATGCGACCGCACGCGCGGCGATGAACGCAGCGTCGCTGGGCGAGTGGGGTGTCTCGCCAGGCGAGTGGGGTGTCTCGCTGAGCGAGTGGGGTGTCTCGCTGAACGAGTGGGGCGCCTCGCCAAGCAGCCGGCCCAGCACCCGGCCTTCCAGCCGGGCGAACGCGGCCTCTCCCCGGTCGCGTGGACGCGGCAAATCGACGCGCTGATCGAGTGCGATACGGCCTGCTTCGATGAGCAGGACGCGATCGGCCAGGATGACCGATTCGCTCACGTCGTGCGTGACCAGGACGGCGGTGAAGCAGTGCTCGCGCCAGACGCGCTCGATCAGGCGATGCATTTCGATGCGGGTGAGCGCATCGAGCGCGCCCAGTGGTTCGTCGAGCAACAGCAAGCGGGGGCGGTGCACGAGCGCCCGCGCCAGCGCCACGCGCTGCCGTTGTCCGCCCGACAGATTTCCCGGCCATTCCCCGGCGCGCTCGGCCAGACCGACCTGCGACAACGCTTCCAGCGCCAGCGCGCGGACGTTGTCGCGCGAGCCTTTCAGGCCGAGGGCGACGTTGTCGACCACGTTGCGCCAGGGCAGCAGGCGGGCATCCTGGTACATGATGCGCACATCGCCGCTTGTCTGCGAAAGCGGCCCGGCCGCTGGCCCGGCATCCGTTTCGAGGCGGCCGGCCTCGATGGCGTCGAGTCCGGCGAGCAGGCGTAGCAAGGTGCTCTTGCCGCAGCCGCTGCGCCCCACGATGGCGACGAACTCCCCGGCGGCGAAATGCGTCGTCAGCGCATCGAGGACGACGCGTTCGCCAAAGTGCCGCCGGACGTTTTCCAGCCGGATGCCCAGACCGTTGCGGTTGCGTGTGCTCATGATCCGTTTCCTCATGCGGCCAGAAAAGCCGTGTTCCAGCGCAGCCAGCGCCGCTCCAAACCTCGCGCCGCCAGATCGGCGGCCTTGCCCAGCGCCGCGTACAACAGGATCGCCAGGACGACCACGTTGGTCTGGAGAAATTCGCGTGCGTTCATCGCCATGTAACCGATGCCGCTGGTGGCGGAAATCGTCTCCGCCACGATCAGCGTCAGCCAGGTAAAACCGAGGGCGTAGCGCACGCCGACCAGAATGTTGGGCAGCGCGCCGGGCAGGATGACCTGCTGGAACAGCGCCCGCCCGCCGAGTCCGTAAGAGCGCCCCATTTCGATGAGTTCCGGCGGCACCGAGCGGATGCCGTGGAAAGTGTTGAGGTAGATCGGAAAGAATACGCCGAGCGCCACGAGGAAAATCTTGCCTTCCTCTCCGATGCCGAACCACAGGATGACCAGCGGAATCAGCGCCAGATGCGGCACGTTCCGCACCATCTGCAAGGTGGTGTCGAACAGGCTTTCAGCCAGCTTGTGCCCGCCGTTGATGAGCCCGAAGAAAAATCCAATGCCGCCGCCGATGGCGAATCCCGTCGCCGCACGCGCCGTGCTCGCGCCGAGATGTTCGAGCAGTTCGCCCGACAACAACAATTGCCAGAACGCGACCGCCACTGCGCGCGGCTCCGGCAGGATGCGCGTCGACAGCCAGCCGGACTGCACCGTGAGTTGCCAGATGGCGAGAATCGCCACCGGTACGAGCCAGGGCAGCAGGGCACGTTTACGTGCGGAAATCGTGTTTTGCATGGTTCGCCCTTTGTTGCGGCGCTGCCAACCTTGCGTGGCGAACACCTGGACGAAAAACCATACGGTGCAGGAAAGCACCCGCAAAGCAATTATTTTTGCATTGGTTATTGGGTGCGCATTGATATGTAAATCGCCTCAACAGCGATCGGAACAGGGTATGCCCTGCAACTACTCTCTGCGCTTACCAGAACTTCCACCACTTTCCTTCCTTGCGTTGCCGGAAGGCTTCGGCGGAACGTTTGGCCCATTCTTCATAGCTGTCGTTGCTGCCGAATTGGGCGAAGAACGTACCATATTTCCTGTCCTCGCCCTGGATGTGTTGTTTCAGCCAGCTACGCAGGAAATGCAGCAACTGGAAGCTGATCTTTGCCTGTCCCGCATGGATTTGTTCCAGCAGCGCCACAACCTCGTTGACCAAGGCGTGATGCAATTCGCGGTGCGCCGCGAAGCCGGGGAAATGCCCCTGCTGCATCAAGTTTTCTTCCAACGCAAAATGAATGCGGGTATAGTCGGCCAGCTCTTCGAGTACCCCCACACAGGCCGCAGTGCCTTTGTGTTCGTAAATCGCGGCGTGGATCTTGTTGACCAAGTTAAACAGCATTTTGTGCTGCTCGTCGATTTCCGGAATGCCGACGCTGTATTCCTCGTCGGACCACTCCATCATTGTATGACCTCTGGTCGTCTGCATAATTGACGCTCTGTCTCTGGTTGCCGATCTGTCGTTCTTGATACAACTAATATATTCCGGGCCTCGGGATCGCTCGCTGCCCCAGTAACTCTTTACCGCATTCTATCAGCTCGCAGGCTATAAGGTTGAAGGTGGTTTGGCACGAACTGCAGGAATAACGGATGTCCACAACAGATGTCTGTACGGTGTACGCCGTGGGTTATCCTGCGCGGGCAAATGCATTAGACTGCAAAGATTCGCCCGCATCTCGAAGGCCGGGCGTACATCGAGAGTTTCAGGATCATGATTCGTCGCCCGTTCCGGCTTTGCCTGCCGCTTGCCTTGTGCCTGGCGCTCGTCGCCTGCGTGACGCCGCCGCGCGTCGGCAATGCCAATGCGCAATGGCATCCATCGCCCAATTTCGGGCCGCGCAAGGCTAACTACGTCATCCTGCACCATACCCATGCCGACACGCTGCAACGTGCGCTCGCTGTCCTGAGCAGCCCGCTCTCCGAGGTGAGCAGCCACTATCTGATCGACCGCGACGGCCGCGTGCTGCAACTGGTCGATGAAACGCAGCGTGCCTGGCATGCCGGGGAGTCGTACTGGGGCGGGCATCTGGATCTCAACTCTGCCTCGATCGGCATCGAGATCGTCAACAACGGCAAAGAGCCGTTTCCACAGCCACAGGTCAATGCCTTGCTGGTGCTGCTGGCCGACATCCAGGCGCGGCAAAACGTTCCACGCGCCAATTTCATCGGCCATGCCGACGTCGCGCCGGGACGCAAGGCCGATCCGAGTGCCTTTTTCCCCTGGCGCGAACTCGCCCACGCCGGTTTCGGCCTGTGGTGCGAGCCGCCTTACGAGTTGCCGCCGGATGATTTCGACGCCGTGCTCGGCCTTTCCGCTTTGGGGTACGACGTGCGCGACCCCCACACAGCCGTCTCCGCCTTCAGGCTGCATTTCGCTCACGCCGAGGGCAAGGAGCTGACCTGGGCGGATCGGGCGATGCTCTACTGTCTGGTGCAGCAGGTTAAAACGGCGGGTCGCCAGTAGGCGCAGGGCGCGCGGCGCGCCCCCTGCGTTCTCCCGCCGCCGCCACGCTTCGCGCCCCAGGGGAGCGGGTCAATGCAAATGCCGGGGAATCTGCCCTTCCTCGGTTTCCGGCATCTCCGCATGCACGACTTCGCCTTCGGGCGAGGGGTAGAGCGGCGCGCCGCAGTCGTCGCAGTATTCGAGCGGGAAGCGGTGATCGAGCACCTTGATCGCGCCGATGCCGCATTCGCGCAGCACGGCTTCGATTTCGGCAGGGACATCGACCGTCTCATCCTCCGCGCCGAGCAGCGGCCAGACGACGCCGTGCACGACGTCATCGTCGCCATCCAGCGTGAAGCCGATGCGGTATTCCTCGATCTGTTCGTCCCAGAAAGGCGCGATGATCGCGCGCAGCTTGATGACCGGCACATCGAGCGAGGTGAGGAGATAGGCGACCGAGGCGCGCACCGAGTAGGAACGGCTGTTCTTGTCGGCGGCGCGGCAGGCGGCGAAATAGGATTCGGGCAGGACGAATTCAAGCGCGCAGCCGGGCAGGAGTGGGGCGAGGCAGTCGCCGCCCTGTCCGCGCCATTGCGCCAACGCATCGGCGCGGCTGCCGTCGGTCTCCTGCCAGCGAAAAACCGCGCCGTTGCGCGGTACGGCAACCGCCGCGAGCAGGTAGCGGGTGTCGGAGAGGAATTGCGCCGTCTCCGGCATGTCGTCGGTGTCGATGTGCAAGTCTTTATTGGTGAATGCAGCACGGCCGAGCATGGATGCGAAAGCCGCGGTATCGCAATAGCCTTGCGGGAGTTGATCGGGGCTGAACAGGAAATCCGCGAGCGCGAGGTGTGCGTTTTGCGCCAGCACATGTGCGAGCAGGTGCACGCGCAGATTGGCCAGCGTCGCCGTAGGGAGCGAGCGGGCGGGAATGCGAAAGCGCGACCATGCCAGGAGCGGTGCGGCAATGAACACGACATCATGTTCACCAGTGGGTGCGCAAGGCGTCTCGATGCGCGATTCAATGGCGTCGGCAAGCTCATCGTAGATGCGCTCGCCCCGGTTGAACGCCTGATCGAGCGCGGTATCCAGCGTGTCCTCGTCGTTGTGCGTCAACGCCGTGTCGATGGTGGCGGTGAGGCGGGCTTCCCAGTAGCGATCCTCGATACGGCAGCAGGACTCGGCAAGCCCTCCCGCGAGCCACAGGAGTTCCTCGGCATGGCGGCCAATGCCGCCGCGACGTTTGCTGCGCGGTCGTTTCATCGTCAAATTCCGTTCGGATGCTGGAGAAGCGCTACATTCTAAGCGCTCGGGGCGAACGCTCAAAATTCCGCATCGACGCGCACGTTTTGCATGATGGTGGCGGAGATCTCCTCGATCGATTTGGCGGTGGAATCGAGCCAGCGGATGTTTTCGCGCCGCATCAGCTTTTGCGCCGCTTCGATCTCGTAGCGGCAGTTCTCGATACTGGCGTAGTGGCTGTTGGGGCGGCGCTCCTGCCGAATTTGCGCCAGCCTTTCGGTGGCGATCGTCAGGCCGAACAGTTTGGCGCGAAAGCTGTGCAATTCGCCGGGGAGCTTGTTGCGCTCGAAATCTTCCGGGATGAGCGGATAGTTGGCGGCCTTGACGCCGAACTGCATCGCCAGATAAAGGCTGGTCGGCGTCTTGCCGGAGCGCGATACGCCGACGAGGATCACGTCGGCGGCAACGAGGTCATCCGATGTGGACACGCCGTCGTCGTGAGTCATGGCGAAGTTGATCGCCTCGATGCGTTTCTTATAGTCGTTGCTTTCGGCAACGCCGTGGAAACGCCCGATTTCGTGGCTCTGATGTTGGCCGAGTTCACTTTCGAGCGGCTCGATGAAACGCTCGAACAGATCGAGAAAGAGGGCGCTGTCGTGCGCCTCGCGCAACGCGGCGGTGGTCGCGGGGTTGACCAGGCTGCTGAACACGATGGGGCGCAACCCCGTATTGCGGGCCGAATCGACGATCTGGCGGGCACAGTCGCGCGCCTTGTCGACATCGTCGATGAAGGGCATGCGCACCTGATTGAAGCGGGTTTCGGGGAATTGCGCGAGCAGGCTGTGGCCGAGCGTCTCCGCAGTGATGCCGGTGCCGTCGGAGACAAAGAATACTGTTCGGGTGAAAAGGTCGCTCATGGGCTTTGTTCTTGGCTGATGTCGAGGGTTGGCGGAAGTCGCGGGGCAGGCGGTGACGGGTGGATATTGGGGCAAACCCTGCCGTGCGCACGCAACGCCTTTACCGTAGAATTCGCATTTTGCTTTTTCTGGGCGAATTGCGGAAGCCAGTCATGACCCGTTACGTCATTCCTTTCACAGAACTTCGTATGACCGACGTCGACAAGGTCGGCGGCAAGAACGCCTCTCTGGGCGAGATGATCAGCCAGCTGCCCGCGAGCGTGCGCGTGCCGGGAGGCTTCGCCACCACGGCGGATGCCTTCCGCGATTTCCTCGCTCACGAGGGCTTGTCGCAGCGCATCAACGCCGTGCTCGCCACGCTCGACGTCGACAATGTCGATGCGCTTGCCCGCACCGGCGCGCAGATCCGGCAATGGATCGTCGATACCCCATTTCCGCCGCGCCTCGAAGCCGACATCGAAGCCAGCTACGCGACCATCGCCGCCGGCGCTGACACGGGCAGCTTCGCGGTGCGCTCCTCGGCCACCGCCGAGGATTTGCCCGACGCCTCTTTCGCCGGGCAGCAGGAAACCTTCCTCAACATCCACGGCTACGACAACATCCTGCACGCGATGAAAGAGGTGTTCGCCTCGCTCTACAACGACCGCGCCATCGCCTACCGCGTGCACAAGGGCTACACCCACTCCGACGTGGCGCTCTCCGCCGGGGTGCAGCGCATGGTGCGTTCGGACTCCGGCGCATCCGGCGTGATGTTCTCGCTCGATACCGAATCCGGCTTCAAGGATGTGGTGTTTGTCACCGCCTCCTACGGCCTGGGCGAAACCGTGGTGCAGGGCGCGGTGAATCCAGACGAATTCTATGTGCACAAGCCGATGCTGGAGGCGGGCCGCGCGGCGGTCGTGCGCCGCAACCTCGGCTCCAAGCTCATCAAGATGATCTTCTCCGAGCAGCGCGAAGCGGGCAAATCGGTGCGCACCGTCGATGTGCCTGAAGCCGACCGCCACCGCTTCGCGCTCACCGATGACGAAGTGCAGGAGCTGGCGCGTTACGCCGTCATCATCGAAAAGCACTATGGCCGCCCGATGGACATCGAGTGGGGCAAGGACGGTGAAGACGGCAAGCTCTACATCCTTCAGGCCCGCCCCGAAACGGTCAAGAGCCAGAGCGCCGGGCTGGTCATGGAAAAATACCGCCTGAAAGAATGCGGCGAGCCGGTCATTCGCGGCCGCGCCATCGGCCAGAAAATCGGCTCTGGAACGGTGCGTGTCGTGGCCGACGCCTCCGAAATGAACCGTGTGCAAGCGGGCGACATCCTTGTCACCGACATGACCGATCCCAACTGGGAGCCGGTGATGAAACGCGCCAGCGCCATCGTCACCAATCGTGGCGGCCGCACCTGCCATGCCGCGATCATCGCGCGCGAACTGGGCATTCCCGCCATCGTCGGCTGCGGCAACGCCACCGAGTTCTTGAAGGAAGGCGAGCAGGCCACCGCTTCCTGCGCCGAGGGCGATACCGGCTACGTCTATCGCGGCAAGCTCGATTTCGAGATCACCACCACCGACATGGGCCACCTGCCCAAGCTGCCGGTGAAGATCATGATGAACGTGGGCAATCCCGAACTTGCCTTCGAGTTCGCGCAGATTCCCAACGGCGGCGTCGGCCTCGCGCGGCTGGAATTCGTCATCAACAACATGATCGGCATCCACCCGAAAGCCATCCTCGAAATCGACCAGGTTCCGGCCACGCTGCGCGAGGACATCCTGCGCCGCTCGCGCGGCTACGCCAGTCCGCGCCAGTTCTTCATCGACAAACTGGCCGAGGGCGTGGCGACCATCGCCTGTGCGTTTTACCCAAAGCCGGTGATCGTGCGCATGTCCGATTTCAAATCGAACGAATACCGCAAGCTTCTGGGCGGCTTGATCTACGAGCCGGAAGAAGAAAACCCCATGCTCGGCTTCCGTGGCGCCTCGCGCTACATCGCCAGCAGTTTCCGCGACTGCTTCGAGCTTGAAATCGCGGCGATGAAGAAGGTGAGGAACGAAATCGGACTCACCAACGTCCAGATCATGATTCCCTTCGTGCGCAACCTGTCCGAGGCCGAAGGCGTCGTCAACCTGTTGGCCGGGCACGGCCTGAAGCGTGGCGAAAACGAACTGAAGCTCATCATGATGTGTGAGATCCCGTCCAATTCGCTGCTGGCCGAGGAATTCCTCAAGCACTTCGACGGCTTCTCCATCGGCTCCAACGACCTGACCCAGCTCACACTGGGGCTCGACCGCGATTCCGGCTTGGTAGCGCACGCGTTCGACGAACGTGATCCCGCCGTCAAGGTGCTGCTCTCAAATGCCATCAAAACTGCGAACCGGCTTGGCAAATACGTCGGTATCTGCGGGCAGGGTCCATCCGATCACGTCGATTTCGCCGCTTGGCTGATGCAGGAAGGCATCCAGACCATTTCGCTCAACCCGGACACCGTGGTGTCGACCTGGATGAAACTGGCGGAGGTCGCGGGGCAGCAATAATCTCAAGCGTTGCTCCGGCGGCAGCTGGAGCCCATGACGGGGTTGCGAAGATGGCGGCTTGCGGGCCGCCGTTTCTTATGGCGCGGCGTCGAACCCATTCGGGCCGATCTCTTGCCACTGTCCAGTCCGCCGATAGCCTTCGATTGGGCGGAAGTTGATCTTGTAGGCCATCTTGCGGGCCTCCGCAATCCAATAGCCGAGGTAGAGATAGGGCAGGCGCAAATGGCGGCAGGCTTCGATTTGCCAGAGGATGCCGTAAGTGCCCAATGAGGCGCGCGGCAGATCGGGGTCATAGAAGGTATAGACGCTGGACAGGCCATCTTCCAGCTTGTCGACGACGCTGACCATGCGCAGCGTTGTGCCCGCGCGGAATTCGATGAGAAAAGATTCGACCGGGCTTTGCAGCAGGAACTGCTGATACTGCTCGCGGTTGCCGTCATCCATGCCGCCATGCAGATGGCGATCGAGTAGGTAGCGGCAGTAGAGCTGGAAATGTTCTTCCAGAAACTTCAGCGGGTATTCGCGTACGTTCAGGTCGGCGTTGCGGCGCATGGCGCGGCGCTGGGCACGGTCGGGCACGAAGCGTTCCACCGGCAGGCGTACCGGGACGCAGGCTTGGCAATCGTCGCAATGTGGGCGATAGACGTAAGTGCCGCTGCGACGAAAGCCGTGCTGGACGAGGGTGCCGTAGGCGGCGGCGAGGTCGGCATTGAAATCCTGTTCCGGCATATCGGCAGGCATTTCGATGATGCGGGTGAGCGCAACCTGCGAGCGCGCGATGCGTTCGGGCAGGTAGGAGCACACGTAGGGCGCGGTCGCGTAGAAATGGAGCGGGGCGAAGGCGTCGTTTTGGCGCATGGTGTCCTCAGGCGGCAGCGAATTCGGGCGGGAAAAAATCTTGCGTGAGAGCGGCGGGCCAGTGTCCGTGCGCATCGCCCATGCGTGTCCATTTTTCGAGTCCGGCGCAGAATTCGGCGCGGGCGATTTCGCGTGCCCCCATCGACAGCAGGTGACGGGTGCTCATCTGGCAGTCGATCACCGCGAAATTTTTGGCGTCGAGCAGCCACGCCAGATGGACGAGGGCGACCTTGGAGGCGTCGGTCTGTGCCGAGAACATGGATTCGCCAAAAAAGGCACGCCCGAGCGCCAGCCCGTAGAGTCCGCCCGCCAGCTGGCCGTCGCGCCAGCATTCGACGCTGTGAGCATAGCCGAGTTCGAACATGTGGCAGTACGCCTTCCGCATCGCGGGCAAAATCCATGTGCCGCTGCCCGGTTCGCGCGGCGCGGCGCAAGCGGCGATCACGGCGGGGAAAGCAGTGTCGATGCGCACCTCGAAGCGTTGCTGGCGCAACACCCGGCGCAGCGAGCGGTGGATGCGGATCTCACTTGGGACGAGCACCAGGCGTGGGTCGGGGCTCCACCACAGGATCGGATCGCCTGCGTTGAACCACGGAAAGAGGCCGCGCCCGTAAGCCGCGAGCAGCCATTCGGAGGAAAGCCCGCCGCCCGCGGCAACAAGGCCGTTGGGGTCGTCGAGAGCGGTGTCCGCAGGCGGGAAATCGCCGGGATCGTCGAGCCAAGGGATCGTGCGCGGGGTCATGCGCTTATTGTGGTGAACCGTTTGATATATCGGGAGCTTACATAGTAATGAGCATGTCGTCGTGGAAGATGTGAAAAATTATCGTTTGTAAAAATCCCGAGGTGTGTGCATAATAGATTGAGAATCATTATCAATTAGAGGTTTTCATGAACACCGCCACTGCTTTCATCGCCCCTTCACCTACGGACGCGCTCATCGTGGGTGCGGATCGCCTCGGCAACATCCCGGAAGTTCTCCAGCAATTCGGCATTCGTATCGCCGCCCACGTCAGCGGGCGCGACAGCAGCCATCAGCGCCGCAGCGTGGCTTCGCTGCCCGCGGGCGTGGGTATCGTCATCCTGTTTACTGATTTCATCGGACACAACGTCATGCAGGCGTTCCGCGATGCCGCCAGCCGCGCGGGGGTGAGTTTCGTGTGCTGTCGCCGTTCGGTGTGCGCGCTGCAACAGGCGCTGGGTCGCCGTGTGACGCAAGAAAAATGCACCGGTTGCGGGGCGTGCGAGAAGTGCGAGAAAAAACCGCTGGCGCGGCGCAAGCGCTGAACAACCGCGCCGCGCGGCCCTAGTTCGGCTGTTGCGGCGAGGGTTGCTCGATGCGCGCGGCGAGTTGAGTGCTGCGCTTGTTGTCGTCGAGGATGCGGCGGGCAGTGACGTAGCGCGTACCCCAGAAGCGGGAATAGAGCTTGTCGATGCGCACGAACTTGCCGGTGGAGGGCGCGTTCAGGAACTTGCCGTTGCCCACGTAGATGCCGACGTGGGAAATGTTCTGGCCGATCGTGTTGAAGAACACCAGATCGCCCGGCCGGAGATCGCGCAGGCCGACGCGGGAGCCTTGCGTGGCCTGTTCGATGGCGGTGCGCGGCAGGTTGATTCCCACGGCGTTGCGATACACCACTTGCACGAGTCCGCTGCAATCCATGCCGGTGAGCGGAGAAACACCGCCCCAACGATACGGCACGCCGATGTAGGTCAAGCCTTCGCCAAGCAAGCGTTGTACGGAGGAGGCTCCTGGCGCGTGCTTGATGGTCGTCAGACGGTTCAGCCCCGCCTTGGAGGCGGAGGTGACCGCTGCCGCGTAATTGGGCGTGACCACCGGGAGCAGGGACGTGCCGACTGTCACCGTCCGGGCGGTGTCCAACAGGGTGTTGGTTGCGGCGGCGACGGCGACCGGGCTGTTGTTGGAGAGTTCGCCCGGCGTGAAGACAGGCACTGGGTTGCGCGCGGCGCGGACGGCGGCGAAGGCCGCGATTGCCGCCAGACCGAATACCGGGCCGCTGCGGGCGGCGCGAACGACTGCGACTGTTCCCCGGTTGCTTTTTTCGCTTTTTTCGGAACGTACAACGGGCGCCCCTGAAGCATCTGACTCCATTGGTTTCGCGTTTACTGTGGCGGAAACCAGCAAACACGCGACAAGAAGGGGCAAGGTCTGGTTACGCACCGTTAAATCTTAACGGAACGCGAATAATCGTGTAAATCGTTTTGTTGAATTTTTGGTAAGGATTTTCCCTGATGGCGCGGCACGGGTGCCATGTATCAAACCAATGATGTAGCAAAGGTTTTTGCGTTTTGAGCGGGGGCTTGCGCCGGGGGCGGGCGTCTCAAAAAGTGTACAGATTTCGAAAGGGTAGTGACGGTAATTTCACGCTCACATTCGCCGCCGCCGGGGATGATGCCGCGCAGGGGAGGGCGGTCCGCAAGATCGCGCCCCCACATGTGTTGCGCCCGCGCCAATCAACCGGCGCTTGCCAGTGGAGGGATGAGGCGGCCGCTCGGCGCGCAGCGGGCGGCGAGCCCATAAGCGCGTTTTTCACAGGCGTGTTTTATCTGGCCGCGGTGGCCGTGATTTACGCCGCCTCGAAGTGTTCCAGCAGCAGTTGCACGTTCGAGACGCCTTTGTATTCGTTGATCTCCAGCCGGTAGGCGGCCTGGATGAGTTCTGGGGCGCGCTCGGCATGGTTGAAATGGATGGCGTCGAAGTGCACGCCGTTCAACGTGAGATCGAGCTTCAGATGGCGATCCTTCAGGATGCGCTGACGCTCGACGCGAAAAACGTTGTCGAACAGCGGTGGGGGGAAGCCTTGTCCCCACACTTCGCTTGCCAGCAGGCGCGCGGATTCCAGACTGATGTCGGCGGTGTCGAGCGCGCCGTCGGTGTCGATGCGCCGCTCCAGATCGGCGGGTTCCAGCAAGCTCGCCGCGACACTGGCGAAGGCGGCGCGAAAGGCGGCGAGATTTTCTTCGCGGATGGTCAGCCCCGCTGCCATCGCGTGTCCGCCGAAACGCAGCATGAGGCTGGGCGCGTGGTGCGCGAGCAGTTCGAGGGCGTCTTTCAGATGCAGGCCGGGGATCGAGCGCCCGGAGCCTTTCAGTTCGCCGTCCTGCCCGCGTGCGAAGGCGATGGTGGGGCGATGCAGCTTTTCGCGGACGCGCCCGGCCACCAGCCCGATCACGCCGGGGTGCCAGTCGGGCTCGAACAGGACGACCCCCGCGCTCTCGTCGTCGGCGAGCGCTTCCAGCGCGAGATGCGCCGTTCCCTGCATGTCCGTCTCGATGGCGCGGCGCGCCTGATTCAGGCGGTCGAGTTCGCGTGCCAGCGCCAGCGCGCGGTCCTTGTCGTCGGTCAGCAGGCATTCGATGCCCAGGCGCATGTCCGCGAGCCGCCCGGCGGCATTCAGGCGCGGCCCGACCGCGAAGCCGAGGTCGAACGCATTCGCCCGCGCCGCCTCGCGCCGCGCCACTGTAAACAGGGCGCGCACACCGGGCTGCATGCGTCCGGCGCGGATGCGCCGCAAGCCTTGCGTGACGAGGATGCGGTTGTTGCGGTCGAGGCGGGCGACATCAGCCACGGTGCCGAGCGCCACGAGGTCGAGCAGATCAGCCAGATTCGGCTCGCCGCCGCCGGAAAATGCGCCGCGGGCGCGCAGTTCGGCGCGCAGGGCCAGCATGACGTAGAAGATCGCGCCGACGCCCGCCAGCGCCTTGCTCTGGAAGCCGCAACCGGGCTGGCTGGGATCGACGATCACATCCGCGTCGGGCAGGGTGTCGCCGGGGAGGTGGTGATCGGTGATGATCGTGCTCATGCCGTGTGCACGCGCCGCCGCCACGCCTTCGAGGCTGGCGATGCCGTTGTCGACGGTGATGAGCACTTCCGGCGCCAGTTCCGCCGCCAGTTCCACCATCGGCGGCGTGAGGCCGTAGCCGAGCGCGACGCGGTCGGGCACGAGGTAATGCACGTCGGCCCCGAAAGCGCGCAGCGCCCGCACGCCGAGCGCGCAGGCGGTTGCGCCGTCGCAGTCGTAATCCGCGACGATGACCATGCGCGCCCCGGCTTCGATGGCGTCGGCCAGCAGTTGCGCGGCCTCGGTCGTGCCGGTGAGCGTCTCTGGCGGCAGCAGCATCGATAGCGAGAGATCGAGTCCGCTGGCGTCTTCCACGCCGCGTGCCGCGAGCAGGCGCGCGAGTAGCGGCGGCACGCCCGCGGCGGTCAGGGCGGCGAGGGCGCGCGGCGGCACGGAGCGAGGATGGATGGCGGTGGCGGTCATCGCGGCACGGGCAGGGGCAGATCGTCGAGCGCGAGCGGCTTGCGCCAGAACGCGTGGCGCGCGAAGCCGCCGAGCGCGAGCTTGAAACCACAGCGGTCGCCCGGCGCGAAAAGTTGGAGCCTTTGCAGCCGTCCGCTTTGTAGCGCGCAGGCGATCGGTGCGAACCAGTCTTTTTCCAGCGCGGCGAGCGCGGCGCGCCATGCGTCGAGATCGACATGGCGCGCCGGCGCGGCGAGCGCATCGAGCACGGCCAGCACGTCGCCGTTCAGGGCCGCGTCGAGCTGCGGCGCGGCAGGTTCGATGTTTGCGAGCCGGGCGAAGCCGCGTGCGACGGGATCGGTTGCCTGCACCATCGCATAGGGCGGGCGCGGATGTTCAGGATGTTTATTCGCCCCTGCGACGAAATCGTGCGGCGGTGCGCCGTACGCCTCGCTGCCCCAGAACCACAGGCTGTTGACGATGCGCCGACCCGCTGCCTCGCGCGCCGCGTTGACCGGATGGTTGTGCAGCGTCACTTGAATCTCGTTCAGTAGCCGTTGCCAGCGGCGGGCCTCCTCGCCCGTGGGCAGGAAATGCTGCATCGGGCGACCCGCCGCGTCGTGGAGCGTGGAAAATGCGGCGGCGGGCGGCTCCGTGAGGCGCGAGTACCAGCGCGTCGGCGCGGGCGCAGAAAATTCCCCGATGTCCCCATAGAGCTCATTGAGCGCGGCTACGAGCGCGGTCGCCTCGGCGGCGTCGATCTCGTCGGGGGCGAATTCGGAGAGCAACAGATTGCCGCTGGCAATCGACAGATGCACCGGGTCGGCGCACAGCCAATGCGCGGCGGAGGCGGAGGCGTGCGCCTCGCCCCGTCTGCGCAGCGCGGCCAGCGAAATCTCATCGCCATGGATGTCGAACAGCCGCGCCAGTTCGCGCTCGAACGGGCAGGGCGGTGTGATCGTGCGCCGTCCGCGCCCAAGCAGCCATGCGAGCGCCGGAAGTTCCAGCGCCTGCGTCGGGCGCGGCGTGAGCGGCGCGGGCCAGAGCAGGCCGGGAACGACGAGGGTGAGAGGCTTTCTCATCCAAAACAACCTCCGGTTGGAAACCTCCCCCTTCAGGGGGACAATTGGGCACGGGAGGGGCGTAACCCCTTCCGTGCCTGATCGCCCGGTTACGGGCGTGGATTGAAACATCATCGACACCGCCAGATTCATAGCCAAGCTCGAATGAAACGCGAAGCATCGGAGGTGAATGCGGAATTCCGTCAGGCTGCGCTCTTGGGCTACCCATCTTCTATCAAATTCAATCCGCCGCCACGTTTCCAGGAGACTCGTTCCGATTATCGGTACGACGAGAACTGCGGCTACCCCTGCGTCAATGTTCATGTCGACTTCAATGATAATGCCGCCGTGACTCCCGACGACACGAAGAAACTTGAGTTGCAAGTCGTCGCCTTCTATTGCCGTCATCCAACGCAACCGAAAGATGCCATATACCATATCGGAACAAATCGAAGCACATTTGAATGCCATCGAAACGGAACACCGCGTGC
>JAIRXQ010000079.1 GCA_031268195.1 Azoarcus sp.
CGGGCGCGCACATACATGCCCGGCAGCAGAGCGCCATCCGGGTTGGGAAAGCTGGCGCGCAGGGTGACACTGCCCGTGCCGGGATCGACCGAAACCTCCGAGAAGGCGAGCTGGCCGGGAATTTCATACTGGCTGCCGTCTTCGAGAAACAGTTGCACAGGGATCTTGTCGCTTTCGTCGCGCGACAATGCGCCGCGTTCCACATCACGGCGCAGGCGCTGCAATTCAGCGCTGGACTGGGTCAGGTCGACGTAGATGGGATCGAGCTGCTGCACCGTGGCGAGCGCCGCGGCCTGATTGGCGGTGACGAGCGCGCCAGGCGTGACCGAGGAGCGCCCGATCCGCCCGGAAATCGGCGATTTCACGCGGGTGAAATCCAGGTCGATGCGAGCCTTGTCCAGCGTGGCGCGCGCGGCGGCAACATCGGCTTCGGCCTGCTTGAGCGCGGCGGAGGCATCGTCGTTGGCCTGCTTGCTGACGGCTTCGATGTCGACCAGCTCGGCATAACGCTCCGCCTTCAGGCGGGCGTTGTAGAGATTGGCCTCGGCCCGCGCCTTGCTGGCGGCGGCGCTGTCGAAGGCGGCCCGGTAGGTCGATGGATCGATCTGGTAGAGCGTCTGCCCCGCCTGCACCGTGCTGCCCTCGGTAAACAAGCGCTTCTGGACGATGCCCGTCACCTGTGGGCGCAGCTCGGCCACCATGTAGGGCGTCGTGCGCCCCGGCAGCTCGGAGACCAGTGGCGCGGACGAGAACGCGGTCACGATCACGCTGACCGCGGGCGCGCTCGGCGCGTTTGCCTGTTGCGGATCGTCGCCGCAGGCGGAAAGAGTCACGGCGCTGACGAGCGCCACTGCAAACAATGCGGATTGCCGAATATTCTTGTGCATGATAATTCTTCTCGTGGGGAGCCGATGACGTTCGCTCTGGAGTGAACGTTCATTCTATGTTAGAGTTTTGCCTCGTGCAAGTTACCACACGCAGTAAAATTTACATGTTTCATCCGAAATAATCATGATCAACGCTTCGTCCTCCTTCGCTGCATCTGCCGGATGCAGCCGCACCGCCGCGCGGCAGGCGCAGATTCTCGATGCCGCTGCGCAATGTTTCCGCGAATACGGCTTTCATGGCGCAAGCATCGCGCGTATTTCACAACGAACGGGCATGAGCGCCGGCCACATTTATCACTATTTCGAGAACAAAGAGGCGATCATCGCCGCCATCGTGGAACGCGACCTCGAACGGCTGGTGGTGGTCTGGGCCGAACTGCGCGCCTCGCAGGACGTCCGCGAAACCATGATCAGACTCTCCAAGGACAGCGTAAAGGATGTCACGGACGTCACCACCGCCGGGCTGCGCATCGAAATCCTGTCCGAAGCCGTGCGCAACAAAGAAATCGCGCGCGTGGTGCAGGCCGCCGATTGCTGTTGCATGGCATCCCTGGCGCAAACCATGCGCATCGCGCGGCAGGCGGGCGGCAAGCACGACGACGAGGAAACGCTCGCCGCGATGACCGAAATCATCGCAGCCATGTTCGAAGGGCTGATGGTGCGCGCCATCCGCAACCCCAACGTCGATCGCGAACATATGGCCATGATGATCCAGCGCGTGATGCGGCGGATCATCGCCAGCCCGGACTGGGGCGCCATGGCCTGACAAACGGCCCCGCGCCATCTGCCCCTTCCTTCAGTCCGCCACGACCTGCAAACCTTCCCGGATGGGTATTTTCTGGCCCGAAGCGCGGTAGAAATCCACCGGAATCGACACCTGCGCCACCGTTCCGTCGCCATCGACCGCCGCGTGGCGCACATCGAAATGCAGGTGCGGGCCATTGCTGTAGCCGGTGTTGCCGGAATAAGCAAGCAGATCCCCGGCGCGCACCCGTTGCCCCGCACTCACCTGCACCCGGTGCCGCGCGAGGTGATAGTAATAAGCGACGCTGTGGTCGGCATGCATGACGGCAACGAAATTGGCCTGGGTGGCCAGCGCCGGGTCGGGCCGTCCGATGCTGTAACGATCCTTCGTTTCGACCACGACGCCATCGCGCGCCGCAACGACGGGCGTCCCCTCGGGCACGGCGAAATCGACCGCGTACCGGGTCTGCGCATCGTGATGGGTGAAGATCTGGCCGTTCGGCTCCTGCTCGATTCGGGCCGACGTGCCTTTCGCAAGCGGAATGCGATAGTAGTAGCCCCGGTCGGGCGGCATGAAGGCATCGCCCACGATGACATCGTAACGACAATCGAAGCGGTAGCGCGCCGTGTGCTCGGCGGGCGTGATCCGGACGATGTCCCGCCCCGTTTTCGGCGGGATGACGACGGTCAGCGGCGTTTTTTTGTCGGTCTGGAGGTTTGTGCCGGAGAGGCTGAAAAAAACACTCACGGTCGCCGGCCCTTTATTTTCCGCGACGATCTGCACGCCCTGCGCCGTCTTGTGCTGCTTGAGTTCGAGCGGATAATCGTCGGCACTGCCCCCCGCCGCAAGCGGACTCAGGCACAGCAAGGCCAACACGGGGAACCCTCTTTTCATCGCAGCCGCTCCAGCGCCATTCCATACCCTGAATATTTACGGCGCGACGCACTGGCAATGCACGTAAATATGGCGCGGATCGTTCCAGAAACGCAGCGATTCGAGATCGGCGGCAAGGGTGTTGACGAGGCGCACGGCGGGCGAAGCCGCGGCTTCGCTATCGGCGCTGGCCGACATGAACAAGCGCCCAAGCTGGCGCATGGCGGAAACCTCCGGCGCGGGCCAGACAACGGTGTAACGCCCCAGATTGGCGCGCTTGGCCGCGGCGGCGAGTGCCGCATCCAGTCCGCCGTTGCGGTCGATGAGTCCCAACGCGACGGCCTCGGTGCCGCTCCACACCCGCCCCCGCGCGATACGGTCGACCGCCTCCGGCTGCATGTGGCGCGCCGTGGCAACGATGTCGATAAACCGGCGATAGCCGTGTTCGATGCTCAGTTGCAGGGCTTGCGCCGCTTCCGGCGCAAGCGGGCGGCGCACGTCGAGCGCCGCGGCCAGCGGCGCCGTGGCAACGCCATCGACGCTCAAGCCGAGCTTGGCGTAGAGGCTGGAGATGTCAGGGATGGCGGCGAAAATACCGATCGAGCCGGTGATCGTGGCAGGTTCGGCAATGATCTCGTTGCCCGCCGTGGCAATCCAGTAGCCGCCGGAAGCGGCCAGCGAACTCATCGACACCACGACCGGCTTGCTCTTTTTGGCAAGTTCGAGCTCTTCGCGGATAACTTCAGAGGCCGTGGCGCTACCGCCGGGGCTGTCGATGCGCACCACGATCGCCTTGACTCGCCGGTTCTCGCGCGCCTCGCGGATCAAGCGCACGAAGCTGTCGCCGCTCACGACATCCGGCGCGGTCTGCGGGTCGCCATCGACGATCATGCCCTGCGCCACCAGCACGGCGATCTGCGCCGGGGCGCGCTGGCGTTCGTGCCGCACGGCGGCAAGGTAGCCGTCCGCCTCGATGCGCGGGTATTTCTTGCCGAAACGCGCCCCCGGCGTCATTCTGAGCCGTTCCGCGATGCGCTCCTGCCACTGCTCGCGGCTGGAGAAGTGGTCGATCAACCCGGCCGCGCGCGCCGCCTCGGCGGCATCGCCCTGCGTGGCTTTGAGCGCGTCGCGGTAATGGATGGCATAGGCGTCGAACCGCTCCGGCGTCAGCTTGCGCGCAACGATGACATCGTCCCGGAGGCGCGCCCACAAACCGTCGAGCAGCTCGCGCGCGGCAGCACGGCTTTCCCTGGACATATCGTTGCGCACGAAAGGCTCGGCGGCGGATTTGTATTCACCGACGCGGAAAACGTTCATCTTGACGCCGATCTTGTCGAGCGCGTCGCGGAAATAGGTATTGAACGACGCCAACCCCTGCAACAGCACGAAGCCATCGCGCGCGAGGTGAATTTCATCGCTGACCGAGGCGAGGTAGTACTGCCCCTGCGAAAACCGCTCGCCGCGCGCCAGCACGGGCTTGCCGGACATTTTGAAATCCGCGATGGCCGCGCGCAGCTCGGCCAGCTTGGAGAGTCCCGCCACGTCGAGATCATCAGTCTCCAGCACCAGCAGCTTGATGCGCGGATCCTCCTCGGCCGCGCGCACCGCTTCGAGCAGGCCAGCCAGGACGGTCGTCCGGGCATGTCCGTCCGGCGAAAAAAGACCGTCGAGTGCCGACTCGCCCACGGTCTGTTCGACCAGCGCCCCGGACGGACGCAGGATCAACGCCGCGCCAGCGGGCACCGACGGCCCCGGTTGTAGGACGGCGGCGACGATCAACAACAGCACGAACAGCAAGATGAGATTGGGAATGGCGCGGCGCGTGAAGTCGAGCGCACGCCACAGGAGGCGGAACGGCCGAGCGGCGAGACCCAGCAGATAAACAACGAAATTCAACAGACGACGGATCATGGGGGGGATTCCTCGATATTTTTCAGGGCGCGCGCCGGAACACCAGATCCCACACGCCATGCCCAAGACGCAGGCCGCGCCGCTCGAACTTGGTGAGCGGCCGGTGTTCGGGCCGGGGCGCATAACCCGCCGCGGTGTTCTCCAGCGCGCTCGCGGACAAAACCGCAAGCATCCACTCGGCGTAATGCTCCCAGTCGGTCGCGCAATGCAGATAGCCGCCCGGCGCAAGCTTTGCCGCCACGAGTGCGACGAAATCCGGCTGGATCAAGCGGCGCTTGTAGTGTCGCACTTTGCGCCAGGGATCAGGAAAGAACACATGTACCCCGGCGAGCGCGGTGTCGGGAATCATGTCGCGCAGCACTTCCATCGCATCGTGCTGGACGATGCGCAGGTTCGTGAGTCCGCCTTCCGCAATGAGCTTGCACAGCGCACCGACGCCGGGGCGATGCACCTCGATGGCGAGATAGTCGAGCTGCGGATGCGCGGCGGCGATCGCCGCCGTGGTTTCGCCCATGCCGGAGCCGATTTCCAGAATTTTCGGCGCATCGCGCCCAAAAGCCGCCGCAAGCTCGAGCGGCGCGGGCGCATACGGGATGCCGATCTTCGGCATCGTCTCGTCGAAATAGCGTTTCTGCGCCGGGGACAGATGTCCCTGTCGCAGCACATAGCTGCGAATCGAACGGCTGGAAAACGGCACGGGCGGCGCAGGCTCGCTCATGAACCGATCAGCCCCGCGCGCGGCGAGCTGGGATCGGCGGCGTAGGCTTTCTTTGCCATGCGCCCGGCCAGAAACGCCTCGCGTCCGGCCTCCACCGCCATCTTCATCGCCCCCGCCATCCGGATCGGGTTCTGCGCGTGGGCGATGGCGGTGTTCATCAACACCCCGTCGCACCCGAGCTCCATCGCGATGGCCGCGTCCGACGCGGTGCCAACCCCGGCATCCACGATGACCGGCACTTCGATGCGCCCCAGGATCAGCCCGAGATTCCACGGATTGAGGATGCCCATGCCGGAACCGATGAGCGAGGCCAGCGGCATGATCGCCACGCAACCGAGGTCTTCCAGCATCCGCGCCTGTATCGGGTCGTCGGCGCAATACACCATCACCTCGAAACCGTCCTTCACCAGAATTTCCGCCGCTTTCAGCGTCTCCGGCATGTTCGGGTAGAGCGAACGCATGTCGCCCAACACTTCCAGCTTCACCAGCGCCGCGCCGTCGAGCAGTTCGCGCGCCAGCATCAGCGTGCGCACGGCCTCGTCAGCGGTGAAACAACCGGCGGTGTTGGGCAAAATGGTGAAGCGATCCGGCGGCAGCGCATCGAGCAGATTGGGTTCGTCCGGATGCTGCCCAATGTTGACGCGGCGGATCGCCACGGTGACGATCTCGGCCCCGCTCGTGTCCAGCGCCGCGCGCGTCTGCGCAAAATCCTGGTATTTGCCGGTGCCCACCAGCAAACGGGAGCCATATTGCTTGTCCGCGATCGTCAAACGGTCGTTCATATCGAAGCCCGAAGAAGAAGTTCAGCCGCCGCCCACCGCCACGACGATCTCCAGCGCGTCGCCCTCGGCAAGCACCGTCTCCCCATGCCGCGCCCGTGGCACGATCGCCCCGTTGCGCTCCACCGCCAGCCGCTTGTCCGCCAACCCGCGCGCTTCGAGCAAAGCCAAAACAGTCAGCCGCGCCGCGACGGTTTCGGGCTGGCCGTTGACGGTGATGTGGATCATGGGAAACGTATATGCCGCAAGGGAAATGGGGTAGGCGCATCTTAGCACGGCGTGCGAGATGCTCTCCCGGGAGATGCACAGCGCCTCAATAACTCAAATCCACCCGCATCCAAAGCGGCGTCTCATGCTTCCTGAACGCGGCCGGGCGTTTCTCCGCGCGGGCCAGGGTCAGGCGGACGCGGGCGTAGCGGCCGCGGGCGGAGAGCTCCAGGGCGTGTCCGGAAAGACGTCCGTGCTGGCCGGTGTAGCGGTTGGCCGCATCACGTTCGATGGCGCCGAGGTCCCAGGCCAGCGCCACACCGACTTCCTGACAGAGCGGCTGTAGCCACGCCCAGGGGACGGCGTGGGTCCAGTTCAGCTGGGTGCGCCAGTAGCCGCCCGTGCTGCCGTAGAGGGTCTGCTCTTTGAAGCCGCGCACCGAGCTTTGCCCGCCCAGGCTGACTTGCCGCGGGCTGTA
>JAIRXQ010000064.1 GCA_031268195.1 Azoarcus sp.
ATATCCTGAAAGCATTGTATGTGCTTGTTTCATAAGTCACCCGTCATGTATTAGGGACGTTTGGATAGAGGTCAAAATTGGTTGGCATCGTACTACTTTGGAGATGGGGGGTGCAATGGTTTTTTTGCCCACTTCAACGCCTTGCCCGATCCTCGCCAGCCTCGTCTCTTCATCAGCTACGGACTCGTCAAGCAGCGTTCACCCGATTGCTCTGAGATAGGACGCCACGATGATAGAGATAAAACCAATCAGTTCTTTCATACCTGCGTTCCGCCAAACCAAAATCGCATCGCTTTAGCGAACAGAAAAAACATTGACGGGAAGCGCGGCGGCAGGCAGCGCCGCCGACAAAAACACTTCTGTCACCAGCACCCCCTTGGCCCTATGGTTGAAGCGGGAGCGTCTGGCCCAAAGGCTGGACGGCAAGGCAGCCGCGCCAAGCGCCTGGATGGCGCGTCGATAAAAGGGATGGCGCGCATCCAGGCTGCGAAATTCCAGCGGGCCGCGCACGATGCGCGGGTCGGAAAACAGTAAGCCGCCCAAGGGGCGGCTGCCCAGGGCATGAAAGCCGCGGTCGAACGAATGGCGCGGATGGCGCAGCATGACCGTATGGCCAAAAACGACAGGCAGGGCATCGCAGACCAGCAGCACTTCCCGCGTCCAGGCCCGTTGGCCGGGCCGCGCGCCCAGGCAAGCGGCTTCATCGGGACGCAAGGGCTTCAGGCCCTGGGCCAGGCAGCGCACTTCAAAATGCCGATAGCAATGGGAAAAGCGCTGCGTCAGGGAATGGCGGTCCCTTAGCCAATCGCGCAGCACCAGATTATCCGCCTGCCAATGCAAGTGCATGCGCCAGGCATCGGGCCTCGCTGCTTTCAAGGCGTCCGTCCGGCGGCCGTGGCGCGTGTCACCGCCCGGATTCCCTTGTGGGCAAGCCGGATGCGATCCGTTTCCGGCATGGAACGGGCTGGCGCGCCAGTATGGTGTTTGGTTTCGATTTGTAGCGGCATGCCGGGGATATTGCAACGGGAGAAAAGCGCTGTCCATCGCGCTGGACAAATTTGATTGTCCAAGCCCCGTCGCCTTGCGGTTTCCGCAGCGCGATGAAAAAACGCGCCGGAAGGCGCGCTTTTTCGTCTGGCGACGGGTGCGTGGTCGTTACCGGCGCTTTCTTTGCCGGCGCGCCGCCGCCTCGCCGGGCAATCGCACTGAGGCGACGCATGGAGACGGCAAGCAAACGACGACTGGCGAGGGATGTGTGTTCGTGCGCTTGCCCTGGGGTGTTCAGGGCGCGTCCGAACTTCTGTTAGCATGCCGCCCTCTACTGGAGAAAATCCATCATGCGCGCAATGTTCGCCGCCGTCCTCGCGGGCTTGACTCTGTTTCTCGTGGCTTGTGGCATCAAGGGGCCGCTGTACCTGCCGCCCACCGCGACGTCGCCCGCCATGCCGAGCGGCAAGGCCGCGCCGGATGCGCCCGCCGTTACGCCCGCCGCCGACGTCAACGCCCAACCCGAAGCCAACCCGGAGTCCGAAGTCAGCCCGGAATCTGAAGCCAACCCAGAGGTCAACCCCGAGACCAACTCCGAGCATGGCGACACATCCGCCCCGGCGCAAGAGGCCCCGCCGCCATGAGTGTGGCGCCTGCGTTTCCGCTCACCACCCTGGCGCGCGGCGCGGCGGGACTCACGCTGGAGGGCGTTGCGCTCGTAGACATCGCGGCGCGTTTCGGCACGCCCGTATACGTTTACTCGCGCGCCGCGCTCGTCGCCGCGTTCGAGGCTTACCGGGGGGCGCTCGGCGCACGTCCGGCGCTGGTGTGCTGCGCCGTCAAGGCCAATTCCAACCTCGGCGTCCTCTCGCTGTTCGCCGCGCTTGGCGCGGGTTTCGATATCGTCTCGGGCGGCGAACTCGCCCGCGTGCTCGCGGCCGGGGGGCGGGCGGAGCGCGTGGTGTTCTCCGGCGTGGGCAAGAGCCGCGTCGAAATGAAACAGGCGCTCACGGCGGGCATCCGCTGCTTCAACGTTGAATCCGCCGCCGAACTCGACCGCCTGAACGCGGTTGCGGGCGAACTGGGCGCGAGCGCGCCTATCGCCCTGCGCGTCAACCCGGATGTCGATCCCAAAACGCACCCCTACATTTCCACCGGGCTGAAAAGTAACAAGTTCGGCGTTGCCGGCGATGAAGCGTTCGCGCTCTACCAGCGCGCCGCCGCCATGCCACATCTGGCGGTGCGCGGCATCGCCTGTCACATTGGCTCGCAACTGCTCGATCCCGCGCCGGTGAGCGAAGCGGCTGCGCGCATCCTCGCGCTCGTCGACCGCCTGGCGGCGGTGGGCATCCGGCTCGATCACATCGACCTGGGCGGCGGGCTCGGCATCCGCTACCGGGACGAGACGCCGCCCACGGTGGCCGCGTACCTCGCGCCGCTGCTGGACACGTTCAAAGATCGCCCGGAAACGCTGTGCTTCGAACCGGGGCGCTCGCTCACCGGCAACGCCGGCTTGCTGCTGACGAGGATCGAATATCTGAAACACGGTGAGGAAAAGAATTTCGCCATCGTCGATGCGGCGATGAACGATCTTGCCCGCCCCGCGCTCTATGACGCATGGCACGAAGTCGTGCCTGTCGTCGCGTACGACGTGCCGCCGGGCCGCTACGACATCGTTGGCCCGATCTGCGAGAGTGGCGATTTTCTGGCGCAGGGGCGCGATCTCGCGCTCGAAGCGGGCGATCTGCTCGCTCTGCTGTCGGCGGGCGCCTATGGCATGAGCATGAGCTCCAATTACAATACCCGCCCACGCGCCGCCGAAGTCATCGTCGATGGCGACACCGTGCATCTGGTGCGGGCGCGCGAGACGGTCGAATCGCTCTATGCGCTGGAATGTCCCCTGCCGAACGCGCACGCGCCGGTTTGAGCCGCCGGTGCGTTCAGGCGGGGCTGTTTTCCGCCGTATCCAGGTTCTGCGAGGCGGCGGTGAGCGCGTGGCCGAGGCTGTTCCAGACGCCGACCTCCGGCACATGGACGCCGGTCTGGGCGCTTTGGCGCATGATGTCGAGCATCAGCTCGGAGAACGCGAACAATTCGCCCTTGGCGCGCACTTTTTCATCGTGATGATGCAGCATCGCCAAACGCTGCTCGCCGGTGCAGCTCAATGCTTCATTGGCCAGCGCGCGCACTTGCACCGGGTCCGCCCAGTCGATGCCGATCAGCACACCGCAGGTCACGATCTCATCTTCCAGCTCCGCGGCGGTGCGGTCGTAATGCCCAAAACCACTCATTGCTTGCTCCATGTCGTTGGGGGACAGACAACGATGCAATCCACTTATCGTGCACCGCCGCAAACGCTACCATCGTCATCGTCGGCACGCATGCCGCTTTGGTCACGGCCGCGCGTTCGCCTCGCGTTCACCGTGTTGCTTTTGGCAGTGGCGGCGCTGTTTGCGCCCGCGGTCCCCGCCGCGCCGAGCGCCAACCTGCCGCCCGCTGTGCGCGCCGCGCTCGATCAGGCGCGCATTCCGCCTAGCGCGGTCGCTGTCTGGGTGCAGCCGCTCGATGCCCGCCAGCCCACGCTGGCGGTCAACGCCGCGCAGCCGATGAATCCGGCCTCGGTGATGAAACTCGTCACCACCTTCGCCGCGCTGGAACAACTCGGCCCCGAACGCACATGGACGACCCGCATTGCCGCCGAGGCGCCGATCAAAAGCGGCATGCTCTCCGGCAACCTCTACCTGATCGGTGACGGCGACCCGGTGCTCACCTACGAACGGTTGTGGCGCGTGCTGCGGCGTTTGCGCGGCCTGGGACTGGAGACGGTCGCGGGCGACATCGTGCTCGATCATGCCGCGCTCGCCTTTGCGCCGCTCGACCCCAATGCCTTCGACGGCAAGGGGCTGCGTCCGTACAACAGCAACGGCGACGGCCTGCTGCTGCACTTCAACGCGCAGGAGCTGGCGCTTTTCCCCGGCGAGCAGGCGCAGGCGCCGGTGCGGCTGGTGGCGGAACCGCCGCTGGCGGGCATCCGCATCGACAACAGAATCGTGACTTCCGCCAGGCCGTGCGAGCCGTGGTATCGCGACCTCGATGCCCGGCTGGACGGCAATCTGCTGACGCTCACCGGTAGCCTGCCCGCCCAGTGCGGCCCGCGCATTTGGGCCACTGCGCCCCTGCCGCCGCGCGAGTTCGGCGCGGCGCTGGTGCAAGCCTTGTGGCGGGAGCTGGGCGGCAAGCTGCGCGGCAAGGTGACGCACGGCGTTGCGCCAGCGGGCGCGAAAACCCTGCTCACGGACGAATCGCCGCCTTTGAGCGAGATCGTGCGCACGATGAACAAATGGTCGAACAACGTCATCGCCCGCCAGTTGATTGCGCAACTGGGCCGCCCCGCGCCGGATGCCGCCGCGCCCGCCGACATGCTGGCGGTGGGCATCGAGGCGGCGCGGCAACGTCTGGCCGAGGCGGACATCGACATCGCCGGCATGGTGCTGGTCAACGGCGCGGGCTTGTCGCGCGCCGCCCGCATCCGCGCCGACACCCTCGGAACCTTGCTGGTGCGCGCCTGGCAGCGCCCGTGGATGCCGGAATTTCTCGCTTCGCTGCCCATCCTCGGGCGCGACGGCACCACCCGCCGCCGCCTCGTCGATAGCCCCGCCCGCGGCTACGCCCATCTCAAGACCGGCACCATCAACGATGTCAAAACCGTCGCGGGCTACGTGCTCGACCACCAGGGCCGCCGCCATGCCGTGGTGATGCTGGTCAATCATCCCGAGGCGGGCAAATCCGGCCCGTCGCAAGATGCGCTGCTCGAATGGGTCTGGGTAGCGGGCGCCCGCAGCATGCCGCTACGGTAAAAACACATGTCCCCCGCAGCAGCAGGGGGGCGCGCGGCGCGTGCGCAATACTGCCCGAGTGCTCAGTCCGCCGTGCGGCAAGCGTTGATCGCGTCGCGCGTGGCGCGCGCCGCCGTGCGTGCCGCTTCGGCAAAATCTTCGCCCGCGCCCGCATAGAGAATGGCGCGCGAAGAATTCAGTATCAGCCCCGCGCCGTCCACAGTTTGCCCCGCCGCGACGGTGGCGGCGATGTCGCCGCCCTGCGCGCCGATGCCGGGTACGAGCAGCGGCATGTCACCGACGATGGCGCGCACCCGCGCAATTTCCGCCGGAAAGGTCGCGCCCACGACGAGCGCACACTGGCCGCTGCCGTCCCACTCTTCGGCCACCAGCCGCGCCACGCGCTCATAGAGCTTTTCGCCGCCCACATCGAGACACTGCACATCCGAGCCGCCCGCGTTGGAGGTGCGGCAGAGCAGAATCACGCCCTTGCCCGCCCACGCCAGATACGGCGCCACCGAATCGTGCCCCATGTACGGATTCACCGTCACCGCGTCCGCGCCGTAACGCGCGAAGGCTTCCTCGGCGTACTGGCTGGCGGTGCTGCCGATGTCGCCGCGCTTGGCATCGAGGATCACCGGCACGCCGGGGTGATGCGTGTGGATATGTGCGATCAGGGCTTCGAGCTGCGCCTCCGCGCGCCGCGCCGCGAAGTAGGCGATCTGCGGCTTGAACGCGCACACGAGATCGGCAGTGGCATCGACGATGGCGCGGCAGAACTCGAAAATCGCCTGCGGCTCGTCCTTGAGCACGGCGGGGAAACGGGCCGGATCGGGATCGAGCCCGACACAGAGCAGGCTGGCGCGCTCCTGCCACGCGGCGCGCAGCATCATCCTGAAATCCATTTCAGCCACGCACCAGATAGTCGAGCGCCAGTCCCGCGAAAATCGCCACGCCGACCCAGTTGTTGAACACGAAGGCGCGCCAGCATCCGGCGCGGTCGCGCGTGCGGATCAACGTATAGATATAGCCCGCCGTGGCCGCCGCCACCGCAACCCCCGCGAGGAACACCCAGCCGCGCCCCGCCCACAGCCCCACCGCCGTGGCGATGGCGAAGGTGAGCGCGTAGCACAGCATGACCATCCGCACCTCGAAGCGCCCGAAGGTGATGGCCGAACTGCGCACATGGCCGAGCTTGATGTCGTCATTGCGGTCGACCATCGCGTAGATGGTGTCGAACGCAATCACCCAGAACAGGTTTCCCGCCAGCAGCGCCCAGGCGAGCAGCGGCGCGTCGCCGCGCACGGCGGCGAACGCCATCGGGATGCCGAACCCATACGAGATGCCCAGGTACGCTTGCGGCACCGGCAGGAATCGCTTGGTAAATGGATAGCTCGCTGTCAGCGCCAGCGCCGCCAGCGCCAGCCAGAACACGAGCTGGTTGAGCGCCAGCAGCAACAGACAGGCGACCAGGAGCAGCGCGGCGGCCAGCCCGAACGCCTCGCGCGGCGAAGCCGCGCCGCTGGCGAGCGGCCGCGCCCGTGTACGTTCCACGCTCTTGTCGATGTCGCGGTCGGCATAATCGTTGATGACGCACCCGGCCGAGTGCATCAAAAAACTGCCAAATGCGAAGATCGCCACCAGATACAGCGGCGGCAACCCCTCCGCGGCCAGCCACAACCCCCACATCGTCGGCCACAACAGCAACAAGGTGCCCACCTGCTTGTCGAGCGTGTCGATGCGGATCAACTGAGCATAACGCGGCAAACGGGCAACGATGTTCATTGGCGGCGGGCAAGGAGGCGAATGACGCATTCTAAGCTATCACGGGAGTGCGGGTGGACCCCGGCGGCGGGAGGAAGGTTCCAGGCACGTTGTTCACAAGGCGGGCCCGCCCGAGACATAAGGTTCGTCCGAGGCACAGGGCGACCCACCCGAGAGGCCAGGGCAAAGAGCGGTCACCCCGGCGCTTACGCGCTCAACAGCCCTTCCCGGCCGCCCAGCCAGCGCGTCAGCAGCTTGTCTACGACCTCGGGCGCGGTGGCAAGCAGTTCTTCGGCGGCGGCGCGCGCCGGGCCGATGAGCGCGGCATCGGCGGCAAGGTCGGCGTAACGCAGGAGGGGCAGGCCGCTTTGCCGCGCGCCGACGAATTCGCCGGGGCCGCGGATGCGCAGGTCTTCGCGGGCGATGGCGAAGCCGTCGTGATGCTCGAAGATGACTTTCAGGCGCGCGCGCGCCGTCTCCGACAGCGGCTGCTCGAACAGCAGCACGCAGGCCGATTGCGCCGCGCCGCGTCCGACGCGGCCGCGCAACTGGTGCAGTTGCGCGAGGCCGAAACGCTCGGCGTGCTCGATCACCATCAGGCTGGCGTTGGGGATGTCGACGCCGACTTCGATTACCGTGGTCGCGACCAGTACATGTAAGTCTCCGGCGGCGAAGGCGGCCATCGTCGCGGCTTTCTCGTCGGATTTGAGGCGGCCGTGGATGAGTCCGATGCGCAATTCCGGCAGCGCTGTCTGTAGGGTTTCCCAGGTTTCGATGGCCGTTTTCAATTGCAGCGTTTCGGACTCCTCGATCAGCGGGCACACCCAGTACGCCTGTCGTCCGCCGAGGCAGGCGTCTTTGAGGCGGGCGACGATTTCACCGCGCCGCGCGGCGGAGACGAGACGGGTGAGCACGGGCGAGCGGCCCGGTGGCAACTCGTCGAGCACGGAGACATCGAGGTCGGCGTAGTGCGCCATCGCCAGCGTGCGCGGAATCGGGGTGGCCGACATCATCAGCATGTGCGGGCGCGCGCCTTCCACACGCTTGCCGCGCAGGGCGAGGCGCTGGCGCACGCCGAAACGGTGTTGTTCATCGACCACCGCCAGGGCCAGGCGGGGCATATCGACCGGGTCTTCGAGCAGCGCGTGGGTGCCGATGGCGAGCAGGCAGTCGCCGCTTTGCAGGCGGTCGATCGCGGCGGCGCGCTCGCGCTTTTTGCGGCCGCCAGAAATCCACGCAATGTCCAGGCCGAGCGGGGCGAACCACGCGGCAAGCTTGCGGTAATGCTGTTCCGCGAGGATTTCGGTGGGGGCCATCAGTGCCGCCTGCCAGCCGTTTTCCGCCGCCCGCGCCATGGCGAGTGCGGCGACGACGGTTTTGCCGCTGCCAACATCACCTTGCAGCAGGCGCTGCATCGGGTGCGGCATCGCGAGGTCGGCGGCGATTTCCTCGCAGACGCGGCGTTGCGCCGAGGTGAGCGCGAACGGCAGACGGTCGAGCAAGGCGGCGGTGAGCGCGCGGTGCGGCGTCAGGCTCACCGCCGCGTGTGCGCGGCGGGCGTTGTAGGCGCGGCGCAAGGATAATTGCTGCACCAGCAGTTCGTCGAACTTGATGCGCTGCCACGCCGGATGGGTGCGTTCGACGAGGGGGCGCGCTTCCGCCTCGGGCGGCGGGTGGTGCAGATAGAGAATGGCATCGGCGAAAGCGGGCAAATCCAGACGGCGGCGCAAGGCCGCGGGCAGGGGGTCGTCGAGCGCCACGGTGTCGAGCGCCGCGTCGATCCAGTGTCGCAATGCCGTTTGTCCGAGCCCTGCCGTGGTGGGATAGACGGGCGTGAGCGCCTGCGGCAGCGGGTCGCCGCGTTCCACCGGGCGCAGGCGCGGATGCACCATTTCGACGCCGAGGAAGCCGCCGCGCAATTCACCGAACAGGCGAAAGGCGCGCCCAGGGGCGAGTTGTTTTTGCTGCGAGGGGTAAAAGTTGAGCCAGCGCGCCACGATCTCGCCGCCCGCCTCGTCGCGCAGACGGGCGAGCAATTGGCGGCGCGGCCGATAGACGATTTCGGTCGACACCACTTCGGCCTCGATCTGCACCGTCTCGCCGGGCAGCGCCGCCTCGATCGGGGTCAGGCGCGTTTCGTCCTCGTAGCGCAGCGGCAGGTAGACCGTGAGCTCCTGCGGTTCGCGCAGGTCGAGCTTGGCGAGCAGCGCCGCTTGACGGCTGCCTTCAGGCGGCCACGCCGGTGTGTCCATGCGCAGCTCGGGGGAACTCACCCGGTGACGATAATGGCATCGGCCTCGAGCAGGGCGCCTTTGGGCAATTCCTTCACCCCGACCACCGCGCGTGCGGGATATGGTTCGCTGAAGTAGCGCACCATGATTTCATTTACCCTGGCGAAATTGCCGAGTTCGGTGAGGTAAATGGTGACGCGCACGATTTGCGCGAGCGTGGCGCCCGCTGCTTCGGTGACTGCTTTCAGGTTCTCGAACACACGCACGGCTTGCGCCTCGAACCCTTCGGTCAGTTGCCCGCTTTTCGGCTCCAGCCCGATCTGGCCGGAACAATAGATGGTGTTGCCCACCCGGACCGCCTGCGAATACGGGCCGATGGCGGCGGGTGCGTTGGGCGTGGAAATGATTTTGCGGCTCATGCCTCGATCCCGGAAAACGAAAAAGAAAAGAGGCGCGAAATGAATCGCGCCTCTTCGATGATAACGCTTATCGGGCTGGCGTCAGCCGTGCACGCGCAAAACAATGTCGTAATCGAGTTTGTCGATGACCTTCTGTAAGCCGCGCTGCTGCTTGATGTTGATGACGAGCGGCGCCATGAAATTGGCGTGCAGCCCCGTGCTGCCCGGCGCCTCGGTGTCTTTGCGCACGACGACTGCGACCACCGCGTCTTCGGGACGGGACAAGCGCAGGGAGGCGACCTCGTCGTCGCTGAGCGGAAATTCGTAGGTGATGCCGATCTGTTCCGGGCCGGTGAGCGACAAGGTAAGACTGGCATCGTCTACGCTTTGTAACAGGAGCACCTTGCCCGCGCCGCCTTCTTCGTGCAGCAGCACGAAACGGCGTAGATGTTCAAAACCGGGCAGACCGGCCGGGAATTCGATCACCTTGTCGTCTGCGACTTCGATCGCGCCTAGTACCGGACTTTCAATCTTCATGAGCCTGCTCCCCCTCTGAATGAGCGTCCGCGGCGCGGACGCCTCACTTCGATCGCCGTCGCGGTTTCTTAGGCGGCTCTTTCGCCTGTTCGGCCTTGCGCGGCGGCACCACAACGCCTTTCGCGATGTGCCTCAGACGGCGGCGCGCCGCTTCAGCTTCGCGTCTGTCACTGAAAGGCCCGACCGCCACCCGTGCCTGAAGATGGACGGGCAGGCCCAATGCCTTGGCATTTGAACGCAGCTTTTCGGCGTTTTCCATGTCATAGAACACACCCAGCTGCACAAAATATCCATCGGGCAAGGGTTTGGCTGCTTCCTTGGGGGGCGATGCCGGTTTGGCGGGCGGCTCGATGGCGCCGCGGGGCTGAGCCGCGCTAGCCGGGGTTGTCGGAGTGGGCCGCTCGGGGGTGGGCCGCTCGGCGGCAGGCGGCTCGGCAGTGGGTGGGGGCGCGGGCGCTGTGTTGTTTTGTTCCTGCAAGGCAATGTTCTCCACTGCCTGATTGACCAGCGCATCGACGGAGAGCGCGGTTTGCGGGCCCAGCGTCGCATCGCCTGTGGGCAGCGCCGTTTCCGGCGCGGCAAGGGCGACAGCGGGCGCTTCCGGGGCGCGGGCGGCTGGTTTTCTGGCCGGTTCGCGGCGATCCTCGAACCACAGTGCGATCAAAAACAGGACGATCGCCACGGCCACGGCGATGCCGGCGCGCGACAAAGCCGCGCGGCGCGGATTGCCAAAGGGGTCGACGAAGCGTCGGCTCATGATGGCCGGCCTTCCATTTCCCGCCCATACGCGCGCGTGGCGAGCGAGGTGACGAGGTCGGCCTCGGCGCGGGTGATGCCGCAGCGCGTGGCGATGACATCGGCCACCACGCCCCGGCGCGCCAGCGCCAATGCTTCATCGTATTCGGGCGACGTGCCCGGCTCCCGCAGCAGGGAAGATCCCGGCCGCCCCGGCAGGCGTTCCAGCAATTCCAGGCGCAAGGTGTTGATTTCCTGCCGCTGCGAAGCGCAAATTTCTTTCAGGTTGTCGAGCTCGCGCCGCAGGCGCTGGAATTCGAGTTCGATGGCGAACGAATCGAGCGTATTGCCCTGTGAAACATCGCGTTCCGCCTCGCCGCCGTCTTCGCGCACAATGACTTCGGGGTTGGGCACGGCTCTATTTCCCGGCGGATTTTCCATCAGGGGCGCATAACTGAAAAGATCCTCGTCCAATCCTTTCATCTTGCGGGGTGCGCCGAACGGATGGAGCTCGTCAGCGTGCTGGGTGCCGGCGCGCAGGGCGCTCAGAAATTGCCAGCAGCCATAGAGCAACAGTCCTGCGATCAAACTCCAGATGAGTTGTTGCATGACTCGCCTCCCTGAAACTTGTGTACGGAAACACCTGTCGCGGAGTCACTCCAGGCCATATGCCTCGATGCGGCTTTGTGTCTCGACGCGGCTTTGCCGAATAATCGGATAATACCGCGACGTTCCTTTCGGACAAATAGTATGGAATCGACTTTGCCTCTTTTTCTTTTCTGGATGAAGAAAACAATCGCGGCATTTATTCTGCCTCCGTTGTTGCCCTTCCTTTTCATCCTCGCCGGTCTGCTTTGCCTCTGGCGGCGGCGGCGCGGCGGCGTGGCGCTGGTGTGGGCCGGGCTGATCGTCGGTTTGCTGACGAGCACGCCCGCCGTGGTCGATGGCCTGCTGTCGCCGCTCGAACCGGCGACGGCGCTCCAGATGGATGCGGCCAGGGATGCACAGGCCATCGTGGTTCTTGGCGGCGGACGCGCTTTCAATGCGCCGGAGTATGGCGGCGGTGATACGGTCAGCCGTCTGACCCTCGAACGCCTGCGTTACGGCGCAAAGCTGGCGCGGGCGACCGGGCTGCCGGTGCTCGTCACCGGCGGCGCGCCCGCCGGGGGGGGCGCGCCCGAAGCGCGACTGATGAAGGCGGTGCTGGAAGAAGAATTCAACGTTCCGGTGCGCTGGGCGGAAGAGTCCTCGCTCGACACACGGCAAAACGCCCGCAACAGCGCGGTAATCCTCAAGGAAGCCGGAGCCGGGCGCGTGCTGCTCGTCACCCACGCCGCCCACATGCGGCGCGCGCAGGAAGAATTCGAGGCGCAAGGCATTGCCGTGACCGCCGCGCCGACCGCATGGCTCGGCGGGCGGCACGACGACAATCCCCTGCCGTCGCTGCCCAATCCGAATTCTTTTTATGGCGGCTGGTACGCGCTGCACGAATGGCTCGGTCTGGTCGCTTACCGCATGGGACGTTAGACGAAAAACGGAGGCCCGATCCATGCCTGGACCCTGCTTGTCGAATGCCCGGATTCCGGGAAACCCATTTTTCGGCTATCGTTACCTGCTCGTAGTCTGTTTTAGATGAATCGCCTAATCATGAAAAAGACCATCAATATAATTTTTGTCGCGGCAGTCATCCTGCTGGTCGCGGCTGTCGTGGTCGACAGCCTGTATTCGCTCGCGCCGGTCGGATATTGGTTTCCCATTATTGTGATGACTGCATATCTGATGGCAGGGATAAAGCTGCGCGGAAAGGACGTTTCGGACGAACATTTCGGTGATTCCTGCTATTACCTCGGTTTCATTGCCTTGATGGTCGTGGGCGTCGCCTGTCTGTTCGACATGCAGCACATCTCCGGCACGGCGGTATCCATCATCGCGCGCCGGCTGGGTGGGGCGCTGGCCTGCATCGCGATGGGGGTCGGCGTGCGCATCTACTACGTCGGCTTCAAGCCGAATCTGGTCGGGGCGCTCGACAACGCCGAGGAAAAGGCGATGACCGCGGCGGGCAGGCTGGCGGCGACCATGGAACAAACCGTGGAGAAGATGGCGGAGAGCCTCGCCTATATCGGCGAGGCCACCCGGCATGCCATCGACGGCGTACAGGGTGGCATCACGCAGCAGGTGGAGGATCAAAAGAAGGCGCTCGGCGATCTCGTCGACTCGATCAAAAAAGAGCTTGCCAACCCCATTGGCGATCTCAGCACAGCGGGCCGGAAGCTGGCGGACTCTACGATGGGCAACGCGCAAGCCTTCGCGGAAGCCGCCCGGCTCATCATGGCGCACGGCGACACGGTTTCCGAATCCCTCGATACGCTCAAGAACACGCTCGCCCAGGTCAGCGCGCATTCCACCGAGATTGGCGGCGCGCTCGAACGGATCACGGCGGTGGCGGGCGAGCAGGTGAAAATCCTTGAAAACACCCAGGGTCAGGCCAATGTCATGGAGAAAATCTCACAAGTGCTGGAATCCACGCGCAAGAGCCTTGGCCAGACCTCGAACGGGGTCAAGGAACTGAAAGAGACGGTGGGAAGGTACGTGGAAAACAGCCAGTCGCAGCTGGCCGAGCAGCGCGGCACGATGGAGCGGCTTGCGGATATCTGCGAGTCGCAGTCCAAAACGCAACAGACCTTCACCGGGGTCGTCGAAGCCGTCAAATCGCAGATCGACGCCACCCAGAGACAGCAGACGGCGCTCAACGGGCTCATCGAGCACAGTGCGTCGGCGTCGACCAATCTCACCATGCAGACCGAGGCGCTGCGCGCGCACGTCGAGGACAGCAGCCATCATTACAACAGCCTCTCGGATACCGTCGCCGGACAGCAGCAGGCGTTGCAGGCGGCGATGGCGGGCATCGCCGCGCAGCAGGGGCAGGTGGCGCGGAGCATCGAACAACAGGCGGGCGTGACACAGGCGGTGCAGACACAGACGGCGGCGCTGAAAAATCTCGTCCAGTCGGGAGAGGCGCAAACCCAAAAATTGATTCGCTACGTCGAAACCAGCCAGCAAAAGCAGCTTCAAGCCTCGGATGCGATCGTGGCGCAGAGCCGCGAACTGCGCAAACAGGTCGAAACCGGGCACCAGCAGTACGCCGGACTGGCGAGCGTCGTCCAGCAGCAAAACGAGCAAAATTCCGCGCAGAGCCGGGCGCTGGTCAGCTACGTCGAGAGCAGCCAGAAGTTGCAGCTCGGCGCCTCGAAAGCCATCGAGGTGCACGCCGCCGAAATCGGCAAGCTGTCGGGTCAGGTCATCGAACAGGGACGCATCCTGAGAGAGCAGATCAAGGACAACCAGAGAGCCCGGCAGCAGAACGAAGAAGTCGCGGCATCGGTCGTGGCGCAGACCGACGAGCTCATCCGCCACATCGAAAGCAGCCGCGAGCAGTTCGCCCTGCAAACCGGGACGCTGAAAGAGCAGGTCGTCAGCGGTCAGCGGCAATACTCCGAACTGTCGAATCTGGTGCTGGCGCAGACCGAATCCCTGATCCAGACCGTTGCGGACACCCGGCAGTTGCGGGAGAACATGTCCCTGGCCGTCGAAGCCCAGAACGAGGGGCTTCGGCAGTTCATCGAGAACAGCCGGCGCGAGTCCGTCGGTGTGCTCAACGCGGTCGCGGCGCAAACCGATGCCTTGTCGCAGCAAACCCAGAGCGGCGAGCAGCGCTACGCCGGGACGCTGGCCGAGATCAAGGCGCAGAGTGAGGCGCTCGCCCAGTTCGCCGCGCAAGGCCGCAGCCGTCACGAGGACGATCGCAAACGCTACGAGGAGGTCGCCGCCGCGCTGGCCGAGAGCATCGGCAAGAGCCGGCAGGAGCGGGACGAACTGCTCAACTCGGTGCTGGCGCAAACCGATGAGCTGACCAAACACGTCGAAGCCGGGCGGGCGCAATACGCCGGGATCGCGGAAGTCGTGCACAAGCAAGGCGAGGCGTTGGCGCGGCAAATCGAAGCCGGCAGAGAGCAGGACGAAGCGATCACGCAACGGATCGCCGCGCAGAATCAGGCCATCCAGGGCGCGCAGCAGCGGCAGGATGGCATGCTGGAATCGCTGCGCTCGCTGACCGCGGGCATCGAGTCGATCCAGAAGCGGCACGAGGACGCCGCCGGTGTGCTCACGCTCCAGAGCAAAGCGCTCATGGAGCAGATCGAGCTGGGCCGGCGGCAGTTCGCGGAAGTGTCGGGCAGCGCCGAGACGGGCCGCCAGCAATACGCCGAGATCGGTAGCCGGCTGCTCGAACAGGGTGAAGCCCTGCAAAAGTCCATCGAAAGCGGACGCAAGCTCCAGAGCGACATCACGAGCACCGTGCTCTCCCAGACCCGCGCGTTTACCGATCACGTCCAGACCATCCGCAAACAGGTCGATTCCAGCCTGAGACAGCACGATGCGGTCATCAAGCTGTTCGACGACATCTCCAAGCAGGTGCTCGAACAGGGCGAGGCGCTCAAGGCCAGCCTGGAAAATAGTAAACGCTTGAGCACGGCGGTCGAAAAGCATGGCGCGGTGCTGGAGCTGCTCATCAAGAACAAGTCGCAGGACGACGGCGCGGGCGGCGAGCAGGGCGATGCGCTGACGCAGTTCGCGGAACAGCTCGGCAAGGGGCAGCAGGAGATGATCGTCGCGATCAAGGATCAGGCCGAGCAGACGCGCAAGCAGCAGGGCAGCATGCTGGTGCTGGCCAACGAACTCAAAAAGACGCTCGCAACCCTGCAAGGGCATCTCGACGGGCAATGACGGCGACTTTTTTGATGCGGACTCGCAATGTATAGAGGTAACGACAGCGTTTTCCGGCTCTCCCTGACCGGCATCGCGTTCATCTTCGTATTCTTCTTGCTGGTCGTGCTCGGCTGGTCGCATCAGGACGCCAATCTGGAGCGGGACATGGCCAAAGCCCATCTCGCTCGCCGCACCGACGACCCGCAAACGCTGCGGGCTTTCGAGGAGGCCAGTCGGGAATTGCGTCTCCAGCTCGCGGACAGGGGCGTGAGCCCCGAAGAAACCGTCAAGAAGCTCACCGACAAAGTGCGAGCCGAGCGCGACGCGGCCGAATCGGCCGAAGAGATCAAGAATCTGCGCGCCCAGTTGAACAGCCTGACCGACATCAAAGCGTTGCTGGCAAAGACGGGCAAATCCGCCGGTATCGCGGACGAGGCGCTGTTTTCGGCGCTCGAACTGCGCGCGCGCCTCAAAGACAAAGTCCTCGGTGCGAACGAACGCTCCGCGGAGAGCGCGAGCGGTGACGAAGAAATACTCACCCAAACCCTGGCGGCGCTCGATTTCCGGCGCGACCTCGAAGCGCGGCTCAGCAAAAAACTCGGCGAACAGGTGGTTGTCGCCGGGCAGGAAGCGCAATGGGTGCAATGGCTGGTCAACGGCGCAAACCCCGCGGCCGTGCCGAGCGGGGCGCCTGCGCCACAGTCCGTCGCCCGCGCCGCGCCTCCCCCGAGTCTCCCCAGTCTCCCGAACAGCCCGCCGAGCTCCCCGCCCGCCGAGCGCGCCCCGGCGGATGCCGTGAGTCCTGTGAATGCCTTGAGTGCCGTGGAGCCCGGAAACGCTGCTGCGGAAGTCGACCTTTCCGCCCTGCCCACCCGCTTCGGGCAGCAGGGCGGTGGCGCGGCGGTGCCGTGCTGGATCGATCGCTGGACGAATCAGGTGCAATTCCTGTTATCGATCGAACTGAATCGCCGCAACGTGGTGGTCAAGCGCGCCTGGCCCGCCACGTTGCACGATGTCGCGCGGGCGATCCCCGGCATCAACGGCCTGTTTGCGCGGCCGCTGTCCTACGATGCGTTCTACAAACTCATCACGCCGGTGGCGAAACATAGCGGCGACCAATGCCAGTATGCGGTGCGGATCAAGGAAAACATGCGCAGCGGCGTGCTCTCCGAGAAGGCGTATCGGCAGCTCGAACCGCTTTTCTACATCGTGACGGATTAGCGCCCGGTCCGCGTGCCGTGAACGCCGCCGCAGCCATCATTCCGAACAAATAAACCGAGCAAATAAACCTATAATGCGGCCTTTTCTCCGCCGCGCCATTCGCCATGTCCCGTCTTGCCGTTCTTTCTGTTTTTTCCGTATCGATCCTGTTGGCATTGACCGCCTGCGGCGGCCGCGTCGAGGACACCCGCCCCGGCCAGCCGGTCAAGCATCGTCAGGATGCGTTCCAGGCGCTGTTGGACGCCTCCGAACCGATCGGACTGATGCTGCACGACAGGCGCTACGACGCGAAGCGCCTGAACGAGTTAAACGAGGCATTGGCGCAGGCGCGCGACGTGCCCTGGCGCTATTACGGCCCCGATACCGACTACCCGCCAAGCAAGTCGCGCCCCGACGTGTGGCGCGAGCCGGAAAAATGGGAAGCCGCGCAGCAGCGGTTTTTCGCCGCTGCCGCGGCGCTGCGAACCGCCGAGAGCGAAGCGGCGGCGCAGGCGGCCTATGACGCACTGCGCAGCAGCTGCAAATCCTGTCACGATGTTTTCCGCCGCTGAGTATCGGCGTTCGCCGCTCATTCGATTAGACTTCCACTTTTATGGCATAAAGCTTTCAGGGGCGGCGGGATGCATTCGATAGATGTCGTGCTAATCATGTTGCTGGCGGTGATCGCCAGCAGCTACGTGACGCGGGTGTCGCCGATTCCGCTGCCCGTGCCGCTGGTGCAGATCGGGCTGGGCGTGCTGATCTCGGCGGTCACGACGAAAACGGCGGAACTCGATCCGCATATCTTCTTCTTCCTTTTTCTGCCGCCGCTGCTCTTTCTCGATGGCTGGCGCATTCCCAAGGCCGGTTTGTTCCACGACAAAGTGATCGTCGTCGGGCTGGCCTTCGGGCTGGTGTTCTTCACCGTCATCGGCGCGGGCTACGTCATTTATTGGTTGATTCCCGCCATGCCGCTGGCCGTGGCGTTTGCGCTGGCGGCGGTGGTGTCGCCCACCGATCCGGTGGCGGTGTCGTCCATCGTCTCGCGCGGCCCGATGCCGAAGCGGCTCATGCACATTCTGGAAGGCGAGTCGCTGCTCAACGACGCCGCCGGCCTGCTGTGCTTCAACTTCGCGGTACTGGCGGCGATGACCGGCGCTTTCTCGCTGCACAAAGCCTCTCTGACCTTCGCCTGGCTGGTCGCGGCGGGGCTGGCGGCGGGCGTGGGCGTCACGCTCGGTGTCGCCTACCTGCAACGCTGGCTGTCGCGGCATTGGGGCGAGGAAAGCGGCGCGGCCATCCTGATGAATCTGCTCACGCCCTTCGGCGCTTATCTGTTCGCGGAGCTCCTGCACGGATCGGGCATCCTTGCCGCGGTCTCGGCGGGCATCACCATGAGCTACGTCGAAATGACCGGCCGGGCGCTGGCGATCACGCGCGTGCAACGCGCGGCGGTGTGGGACATGGTGCGCTTTGCCCTCAACGGCATCATGTTCGTGCTGCTGGGCGAACAGCTGCCCGCCATCGTCGGCAACGCCGCGGCCGCGGTCAACGAAGTCGGGCAGCGGTCGAGCCTGTGGCTGATAGTCTATGCGTTGGTCATTACCGTCATCCTCGGCGTCCTGCGCTATGCCTGGGTGTGGATGTCATTGCAGGCGCTCCTGCTGCGCGCTCGCCTCACCGGGCAGGAGGTGCAACATCCCGGTTCGCGCATCGTGGCGATCATGTCGCTGTCCGGCGTGCGCGGCGCGATCACGCTGGCGGGCGTGTTGTCGCTGCCGCTGTTTCTGAGCGACGGCACGCCGTTTCCCGCCCGTGACAGCGCCATCTTCCTGGCCGCCGTGGTCATCCTGTTTTCGCTCATCGCCGCCAGCGTGCTGCTGCCCTGGTTGCTGGGAGGGCCCAATGTGACGGTGCCGGAAGGCACCGAGGAAGAACGCGAAGAAGAAGCGGCCTTCCGCGAAGCGGCCTGCGCCGCCATCAAGGCGGTCGATGACGCCGGGCGCGGGCTGGTGACCGACGATGCGCTCGAGGCCGAGCTATACGCACAGGCGGTGCTGCGGGTGATCGAAACCTACAAGTTCCGACTCACCCCGGAGGAAGCGTATGTTGGCAGCGACGGGCAATCGCTGCGCGCCGCCGACCGCATCGAAATGAAGCTGCGCATCGCCGCCTGGGAAGCGGAACGCAGGACGCTACAGGCGCTTGCCCGCAACGGGCGCATTTCGGACGTGGTTTTGCGGCGGCTGATGCGCAAGATCGATTTTGCCGAAGAAATCCACCGTCATTGAATCATCTGGAGATTGTAATGCCTCGTTTTTTCCGTTTACCGCTTCTCGCCGCCTCATTCCTGCTGACCTGCGCGACCGGCCCCGCCTTCGCGGACGAGGCGAGCGTGCGCAAAGCGCTCGAAGCCTTCTTTGCCGCGCCCGTCCCGGTGGTCGAATCGGTGACGCGCATTCCGCAGGGTGGTTTGTATGAAGCCGTGCTCATCAACGGGCAGCTGTTCTACACCGACGAAGCGGTCAGCTTCATCGTGGATGGCCGCATCATCGACACCAAGACGCGGCGCGATCTCACCGAAGCTCGTCTGGCGGCACTCTCTGCCATCGACTTCAAGACCCTGCCGCTCGATCAGGCCATCAAACGCGTCAATGGCAGCGGCAAGCGGGTGCTTGCCACTTTCGAGGATCCCAATTGCACGTATTGCAAGAAACTCGGGCAGGAACTACAGAAAGTGAAGGATGTGACCATCTACACTTTCCTGGTGCCGATTCTTACGCAGGACTCCGATGCCAAATCACGCAACGTCTGGTGCGCCAAAGACAAATCCGCGGTCTGGCTGGACTGGATCATCTCCGGCAAAACGCCGGCGGAGGCGAAATGCGACGCCACCGCGATCGATCGCAATATGGAGCTTGCCAAAAAATTGCGTGTTTCCGGCACGCCCACCCTGTTTTTCACCGACGGCACGCGCATCGGCGGCTACCGGGATGCCGAGGATCTCGAACAGGTGCTAAAAGAAGCCGCCGCCAGAACAGGCAAAAAGTAGCGGAAACAGCGGGAGTGTTCGGGATGGGTATGTTCCTGTTTTTTTGTGTACGACATCCCTCTTAACTTAAGATGTCACACAGGCTAGAATCACACCTCCGTTTTCCCCATCCGTCTTTCGAGCCCAATGCATTTTTTGGTGGCAAGACGGGTTCCCTGCGTAGTTTTCCCTCACTCAAAAAGGTAGGTAACAAACATGGCATCCTTGCAGGACTTCTTCGTCAAAATCGAAGGCATCACGGGTGAATCCAAGGATTCACACCACAAAGACTGGATTGACGCGCTCAATTTCAGCTACGGCGTCTCCCAGTCGACATCGTCGTTTACCGGCGGTGGCAGTGGCGTGGGCAAGGCCAGTTTCGATTCCGTTTCCTTTACGCACTACGTCGACAAGACCACCCCGGTTCTGTTCAAGTATTGCGCCGAAGGCAAGCACATTCCGAAAGTGGAACTGGCGGCGTGCAAAAGCGGCGGCGGTCAGCAGGAATATATGCACGTCACGCTGACCGACGTCATCGTGACGCATGCCGGCCCGACGGGTTCTACCTCCGACGCTCGCATCACGGAATCGGTGAGCCTGTCCTATTCCACGATCAAGGTCGAAGTCAAGGAACAAAAGGCCGACGGTTCCGTGGGCGCGGCCGTTACGGGTGCCTGGGACGTCAAGGCGAACAAGTCGATCTGACAAAAACGGAGCTTTTCCCGTTTCCCAAAGCGGAATCCCGTGCTTCGCGGGGTTCCGTTTTTTATTATTGGATTTTGGAGAGAAAAGCATGATCGTTTCCCTTTTGCGGGCCTCCTGTCTGGCGCTGTGTTTCGCGCTCTGCACCATCACCCACGCCGCCGAGCCATTACCGGCGCTGGGCGCGAGCGCCGAAAACCTGACGGTTTCGGGTCTTTCCTCCGGCGGCTTCATGGCGGTGCAGTTTCACGTTGCGCATTCGGCGCTGGTGCGCGGCGCGGGCATTCTCGCGGGCGGGCCATACTACTGTGCCAAGGGGAGCATGACCCGGGCGGTGACATCCTGCATGTCTCCCAATTTCCTCATGCCCGTCCCCAAGGCGGCTGACCTGCGCGCGGAAGTCGACAAGCAGGCGGCGGCGCATCGTATCGAAGACCCCGCCCACCTGCGCAACAGCCGGGTGTGGATACTCTCCGGCGGCAAAGATACGACGGTCGATCGCGCGGTGGTCGAACAAACGGACGCCTTCTATCGCCTGTGGCTGCCCGAATCCGCCATCGTCTACGAGCGCCTGCCCGGCGCAGGCCATGCCATGATCGCCCCGCAGGCGGCGGACGGCGGCGTATGCGCCGTCACCGCGCCACCGTACATCAACCGTTGCGGCGAATTCGATGCGCCGGCCCGCCTGCTCGATCATCTGCTGGGCAAGCCGTCCGGCGCGGGCGCAAGCGGCGGCGAGGGCGAGTTGCTGTCCTTCGCGCAGCGCGATTTCGCTGGTTCGGACGCGGGGATGGGCGGCCTCGGCTATGTCTATATTCCCACCGGCTGCCGGAATGGAGGATGCAGCATCCACGTCGCCTTGCACGGCTGCAAGCAGAACATCGAGACGATAGGCGAAACCTACGTGCGCGAATCCGGCTACCAGCACTGGGCGCAAGTCCGCCGCCTGATCGTGCTCTATCCGCAAACCGCCAACAGCGGCAAAAACCCGAATGGCTGCTGGGACTGGTGGGGCTACACCGGCGACAACTACCACACTCGCGAAGCGCCGCAGATCAAGGCCATCCGCGCTATGATCGACCGTCTATTGACGAAACCGTAACCAGTGCCATGAACGTCACTGCCGACACCCTTCCCGCGCCCGATCTCGCCGCCCTCGCGCGCGCCCTCGGGCCGCTTGCGCCGACATTCTGCATTCGCTGGGTCGAAGCGTGCGAATCGACCAATTCCGCATTGCTCGCCGCGCCGCCCGATGACGACGGCCGCACGCATGTGCTCGTGGCGACGCGGCAGAGCGCCGGGCGCGGGCGGCGCGGGCGGCAATGGCTGGCGTGGCCGGGGGCGAGCCTGACCTTCTCGGTGTTGTGGCGCTTCGTGGCGGGCGGGCGGGCGAGCGCCGGGTTATCGCTGGTCGTGGGGCTGGCGCTGGCGCGCACGCTGGAAGAGCTCGGCGTTGCGGGCGTGGCGCTCAAGTGGCCGAACGATGTGCTCGTGCATGGCGCGAAGATCGCGGGCATTTTGGTGGAACTGCTGCCCGAACGCGGCGGCGTGCAGGCGGTGGTGATCGGCATCGGGCTGAACGTGTGTCTGCCCGGCGGCGTGGACATTCCCGGACAGAAGGGCGGCATCACCGATCTGGCGCTTGAAATGCAAAACCCACCGTCGCGCGAAATGCTGCTCGCCGCCATCCTCGCGGCGCTCCAGCCGATGCTCACCACTTACGCCCGCGCTGGTTTCGCCCCGCTGCGCAGTGCCTGGCAGCAACGCAACGCTTTCGCGAACCTGCCAGTATGCATCGGCGGCGAGGGAGGCGAAAGGAACGGAGGAGGCGAAAGGGACGAAAGGGACGAAAGGGACAAAAGGGACAAAAGGGACAAAAGGGGCGAAGGGAGCAAAGAGAGCCAGAGCCGCATCGCCGGAGTGTGCCTCGGCGTGGCCGAGGATGGCGCGCTGCTCGTGCGCACGGATGCGGGCCTATGCCGCATCCTCGCGGGCGAAGTCTCCTTGCGGCCCGCATCATGATGATGCTCATCGATGCCGGCAACAGCCGCATCAAATGGCGGCTCGTCGCGGAAAACGGCGTGCTCGGCGCGGGCGCGTGCACGCACGACGCCACCGGCGAGCTCGCGGCGCGGCTGGAGACGCCCGGCATCACGCGCATCCTCGGTTGCAACGTCGCCGGGCCCGCGCGCGGCGAGGCGCTGGCGGCGCTGGCGGCGCGGCGCAGCCTCGCGGTGGAATGGATTACCTCCAGCGCACAGCGTTGCGGCGTGCAGAACCTCTATACATACCCGGCCCGCCTTGGGGCCGACCGCTGGGCGGCGCTGATCGGTGCGCGCGGCCACTGCACCCAAACCGTGCTGGTAGTGATGGCCGGAACGGCCACCACGTTGGACATCCTTACCGCCGACGGACGTTTCGCCGGCGGGCACATCCTGCCGGGCGTGGCGCTGATGCGCCAACTGCTGGCCGACGGCACGGCGCAGCTGCCGCTGATGGGCGGGCGCTACCGCACCCGGCCGCGCGACACCGCCGACGCCATCGTTTCGGGCTGCCTCAACGCGCAGGCGGGCGCCATCGAACGTGTGTTCCGGCAACTGGACGATCCGCGCGCCGCCTGCCTGCTGAGCGGCGGCAACGCCGACGAAATCGAACCATTGCTTGACATTCCCTTTCAGCGCGTGGAAAACCTCGTCCTCAACGGACTGCACCGGATCGCGAGAGCCGCCTGATGCAAACGCATGCCAAAAATTCTCACCACTTCCCGCTCATCCTGCTGGCGGTCGCCAACATATTGGCGCTCATCGCCGCATTCGGCCTGGGCCTCGGCCAGCCCGACAAAAAATTGGCTGAACCCGACCGGGTCGTCAACCAGATCCGCCCGGAGGACATCGAAATTCTCGGCCAGACGCCCACGCCGGGACTCGTCTCCGCGGCACTCGCGCGGGCGCCGGACGGCGAACCGGTCTGTCTGGCCTGGAGCGGCCTGGGCGAGATTCAGGACAAGCGGCTGCTCGCGTTGTTCGCGGCCGCCGACATCACGGCCAAGGAGCGCAACGCCAGTGTTGCGGCGGCATGGGCGGTGCGCACGACCCGCGCGGTGCCCACGCGCGAGGCCGCCGACATTTTGGCGGACACCATGCTGTATCTGGGCATAGAGAGAAGCCGTCTCAAGAGCGAGGAGATCGGCTCGAAAAAATTCGTGATCGTTCTCAACGAACTGGAGAGCCGGCAGGAAGCGGCAGCGTTCTTCGATGCAATCAAAGCGCGGGGTTTGCAGGACGTGGAAATCGCGCCGCGCATGGCGCTCGAACACCGCATCGAAGCCACCCTCGCGCTTGCTCGCGCCGAGGCGCTGCTGGCCGGCCAGTCCTTCGCCAAACGTCACAAGCCGTGCGAAGAATGAAGCGCCCCGGCCTGAAGGTCGGGCTGACCGGCGGCATCGGCAGCGGCAAAAGCACGGTGGCGGCGCGCTTTGCGGGCTACGGCCTTGCCATCGTCGATACCGACGCCATCGCGCGCCAGCTCACCTCCCCCGGCGGCGCGGCGCTGCCCGCCGTGCGCGACGCCTTCGGCCCCGAGCTGCTCGCCGTCGACGGCGGACTCGATCGCGCCCGCATGCGCGCCCTCGTCTTCAGCGACCCGGCGGCGCGCGCCCGCCTCGAAACCATCCTGCATCCCTTGATCGAAGCCGAGGCGCTGCGCCAGTGCGCGGCGGCCGCCAGCCCCTGCGTGATCGTCGATGTACCGCTCCTCGCCGAAACCGGGCGTTGGCGCGCGCATTGCGACCGCATCTGCGTCGTCGACTGCCCGCCCGAGATGCAGATCGCCCGCGTCGCGGCGCGCGGCGGCCAGCCGCGCGCCGAAATCGAAGCCATCGTCGCGGCACAGGCGAGCCGTGAGGCAAGACTGGCCATTGCCGATGACATCATCGACAACAGCGGTACGCTCGCCGGATTGCACGCGCAGGTCGACGCGCTACAGGCGCGCTATACCGATCTCGCCGCGATGCGGCGCGCGCGCGCAGGGCAATCGCACGAAAGCCGTTGTCGTACACGCTGACGTTTTTTCGTTTACGCACAAAGGTTTACGCATATCCCCTTTCAGCGCAGTGCGTACCAAACCCCACGACCACTACCGTGTTGATCAAGCGTGCCGCCATCGACCAGTGCCCGGAAATGCTGTTTGAGTGTATTGCGACCTGTTCCGGTCAGTTTGATGGCCTCACCGATCGTCACGCGGCCATGCTCGCGGGCAAATTCGACAATCTGCAACTGTAGTTCAGGCATTGCCGCCAGAATGATCTTCTCGCGCTCGACTTTTTTCTCCAGTCGTCGCATCTGCTCGGACAGGGCGCGCAGGAAAAACACCAGCCACGGCTGCCAGTTGGGTGAGTCAGTCCGGATCGTGCCTTGTGTCTGTCGCAAGGCCAGGTAGTACGCCTCCTTGTTCTGCTCGATGACACTTTCCAGCGAACTGTAGGGTACGTAGGCATAACCGGCCTGCAAAAGCAAAAGCGTGCTCAGCACGCGGGAGAGCCGCCCGTTGCCATCCTGGAAAGGGTGAATCTCCAGAAAAACGACGACAGACAGGGCGATGATCAACAGCGGATGCAGATGGGCAATTTCGCGTTCCCGGTTTACCCATGCCACCAGTTCCGTCATCAGACGAGGAGTGTCGAAGGGCGATGCCGTTTGAAACACGATGCTAATCTGTGCGCCGGCTTCGTCGAAAGCAGCGACACTGTTCGAGTTGGTCTTGTAGTGGCCGCGATGCCGGGTGTCTTTCTCGCTGTGGTGCAGCAGGATCTGGTGCAGTTGCTTGATGTGGTTTTCGGTAAACGGGATGTCCTGCCAGGATGAAAATACCAGATTCATCAACTCGGCATAGCCAGCAACCTCCTGTTCGTCGCGGGTGGTGAAGGACTTGATTTCCAGGTTCGACAGCAATTGCTCCACCTCGCGGTCGGACAGTTTGTTGCCCTCGATGCGGGTGGAGGAACCGATGCTCTCGATGGTGGCCACCCGACGCAGGGCCGACAAGCGGTCGGGTGCGAGCGTGCCAAAGGCGCGCCATGCGCCTTTGAATTCGTCGATCCTGGCGGCGAGGCTCAGGATCTCCGGGGTGATCTGGAGGGTGTCGGTTTGCAGCATTAACCAATAGTACACCCATTTACACCCATTCAAATGCAGTCGATTTTCGACCGCCCAGCGTGAGCGGATGTCCCCTTTGCGCGGGACGGCATGAGAAGCTGGCAGCGCGACTCCTTCCGTCTCGCGGCTCAAAGCGGCAAGGGGTGTTCATACGATTGCCCTGGGCGCGCGCGCCATGAATATGTCTTTGCTGGCGGCGTGTTATCATCCGCCCGTTTAGCCGGACGCCTTTTCCCCGGCCCCGAGTAATCAATTTTCTTCGTTTTCTCTGGAACGCACGCGCGTGATTACCTACGAATATCCCTTCAACGAGCGCATTCGCACTTTGTTGCGTCTGGAAGACCTGCTCCAGAGATGCGCCCACTTCCGCGACAGCGACGAACCGCTCCACCACCACGTCGCGCTCGTGGCCCTGTTCGAAACCGTCGAAGTGGCGGGGCGCGCCGATCTCAAAGTCGATCTCGTGCAGGAACTCGAACGCCAGCGCCAAATCCTGCTCTCCTTTCGCGACAACCCGGACATTTCCGAAGAAGCCCTGGCCGACGCGCTCAAGGAAATCGAACAGGCCGCCTCCGGGCTGCTCGCGCTCACGGGCCGTTTCGGGCAGCACATCCGCGAAAACGACTGGCTGATGAGTGTGCGCGGCCGTGCCCTGATTCCGGGCGGCGCGTGCGAATTCGATCTGCCCTCCTATCACTACTGGCTCAACCGCGACGCCCCATCGCGGCGGCAAGATCTCGAAGGCTGGGTCAAGCCGGCCAAGCCCATCGAGGAGGCGCTCGCCATCGTGCTGCGCCTGCTGCGCTCCAGCGGCCGCGCCGAACAGCAAGTGGCGCGCGGCGGCTCCTACCAGATGACCATGAGCGGCAGCACCGCGCAGATGATCCGCATCCGCGTCGCCCGCGCCGAAGCCGCCGTGCCCGAAATCAGCGCCAATAAATACGCGCTCAACATCCGCTTCATGCTGCCGGAGACGCAATCGCGCCCCCGTCCGATGGAGCGCGATCTGCCGTTCGAGCTCACCTTCTGCGGCCTGTGAGCGGCTCGATCCCCCCCGCGTCCGTCAAAAAACGTCTCGTCCGCTGCCCCCAATGCGGCCGGGACGCCGAATGGAGCGAGGACAACCCGTTGCGCCCGTTTTGCTCCGAGCGCTGCAAACAAATCGACCTCGGCGCGTGGGCATCCGACCAATATCGTGTCCCCACCGCGCCGAAAGACGGTGAGCCGGAATCGGAGCCGGGGCTCTTTTCCGGCTGATCATGATTGGAGATCATGGCGCGTCCCACGCCGAGCGGAGGGCAGCGATCCCGTGCGCGCCATATCGTTTGGCAGTTTCCATATCGCCATCCTTCAGTCCGCCAAGCGCAAAAACCGGCAGCGGCAAGTTCTCGCACAGCGCGGCGAAACGCTCCCAGCCCAGCGCCGCGCCGCCGGGGTGGCTGGCCGTGGGTTTCACCGCGCCGAGCAGCGCGTAATCCAGCCCCAGCGCCGCGGCATGTTCCAGTTCGGCGCGGCGGTGGCAGGAGGCGCCGACCCAAGTGAATGCCGGACGTTTTTCGCACGCCATCAGCCGCGCCGCGCTCAGGTGCAGGCCGTCGACTGCCAGGGCGTGCGCAGCTTCCGGGGTATCGTTCATGACAACGAGCGCCCCTGCCGCGCGGGCGCGCCGGGCAGCTTCCACCGCAAACGCGTACCGCGTCGCCTCCGGCAAGCGCGTTTCCCGGATTTGCACGAGGCGCAGGCCCGCCGCAAGCGCGCGGTCGAGCGCGGCGAGCTGCGCAGCGACGCCGATTTCCGCCGCATGCGTAATGCCCATGCAGCGCGGCAAGGCCAGCGCCTTGAGGATGGGGGCGTTGGCGGGCAGCACTGGCGCGGGCGCATCCGCGCCCGGCGCAACCCACGCCAGATCGCCATGCACATGGTCGCGCACCTCGCCACGCCAGCGCGTCACCTCGAAAAAATGCAGTCGCACCTTGGCATGCTCATATTCGTGCGTGCGTACGAGCCAAGGATGAAAATCGTCGACCGTGATGCCCAGCTCCTCGTCCAGTTCGCGGCACAACGCCTCGCCCGGCGTCTCGCCCGGCTCCACCTTGCCGCCGGGGAACTCCCAATGGCCGGGGCAGAACGTGCCCGCCGCGCGCTGGCCGAGCAGGAAACGCCCGTCGCCGCGCACGATGACGCCCGCCGCGACGGCAACGATATTGCGGGTCATTCGCCGCCTTCCAGCCGCCCCGCGAAATCGCGGGCGAACTGCCATGCGACGCGCCCGGAGCGCGAGCCGCGCAGCAGCGCCCATTGCAGCGCGGCTTGCCGCGCCTCTTTGCTGCGCACCCTGGGGACGCCGAAGGTTTTCAACCAATGCTCGACGATGTGGAGATACTCGTCCTGTCCGAACGGGTAGAACGATAGCCACAGGCCGAAACGCTCGGAGAGCGACACCTTTTCCTCCACCGCTTCGCCGGGATGGATTTCGCCGTCGACGTGGCGTGTGGCGAGGTTCTCGTCGTAATACTCGGGCATCAGATGGCGGCGGTTGGAGGTCGCGTAGATGAGCACATTGTCGGCCACGCCGGAAATCGAGCCATCGAGCGCGCTTTTGAGCGCCTTGTAGGCGACTTCGCCTTCCTCGAAAGAAAGATCGTCGCAAAAAACGATGAAACGCTCGGGGCGGGCGGCCACAAGCTCCATGATTTCGGGCAGATCGGCGAGATCGGCCTTGTCGAGCTCGATCACGCGCAGGCCCGCGCCGCCGTATTCGTTGAGAAGCGCCTTCACCAGCGAGGATTTGCCGGAGCCGCGCGAGCCGGTGAGCAACACGTTGTTGGCGCGATGCCCGGCAAGGAATTGCCGCGTGTTGCGGACGATGCGCGTTTTCTGCTCGTCGATGTCCTGCAAATCCTCCAGCCGGACGGCCGAGGGCACTTTCACCGCCTGCAATCCGGCGCGACCGTGACGGCGGCGCCACAAAAAGGCGTGCGCGGCGTCCCACTCCGGCGGCGCGGCCGGGCCGGGCAGCGTCGCTTCCAGCCGAATCAGCACGCGCTCGGCGTGCACGAGCAGGGATCGCAGTTTTTTGCTCATCGTTCATCTCCACGTTCGAACGTCATGTGTCCCACGTATACTGCCGTCTATTCGATTCAATCCAACCGGACAAGTCTACTCGCTCGCGCCATGAATCCGTCCTCGCTTTCGTTTTTCCGTGCCCGCTCGCGGCGCATCATGCCCGGCCTCGCCACCGCCACCGCCACCGCCACCGCTATCGCCATCGCACTCGCCCTCTCCGCCTGTATCGTGACGACCACCCCGCCGAAGCCACCCCCGCCTGCGGGCCGCCCCGCCCCCGACACCTGCCCGGAGTGCACCTGGATGCCGCCCGCGGGCGAAGCGCCGCCCGAAAACGTCACCTCGTCCGTGGCGCCCGGCATGTACTGGCGCGCCGTACGTTGGGAATCTCTACCGGGCTGGCGCGAGGACAGCGCGGGCGAGGCTTGGCCCGCCTTCCGCGAATCGTGCCGCATGCTCGTTCGCAAGGCCGGCTGGCAAGCGGTGTGCGCCGACGCCCATGCCTTGCCGGAGAGCCTGTCGGATGCCGAGGCGCGCCGTTTTTTCGAGACGCGATTCTTTCCTTGGCGGGCACAAGGCGGCGACGGCTCGACCACCGGCGTCGTCACCGGCTATTACGAACCACTGATTCGCGGCAGCCGAACCCGCACGACAACCGCGGCATGGCCGATCTTCGCGACACCCGACGATTTAGTCGTGCCCTACCGGACGCGCGCGGAAATCGAACGGCTCTCGTCGGTGGGCCGTTTTCCAGCGCGCGTGCTGCTCTGGGCCGACGACCCGATCGAACTTTTCTTCCTCCAGGTGCAGGGTTCCGGCCAAGTCGAATTGCCCGACGGCAGCCGCGTGCGCCTCGGTTTCGCCAATCACAACGGCCAGCCTTATCGCTCCATCGGCACCTGGCTCATCCGGCAGGGCGAATTGACATCCGAGCAAGCCTCGATGGCCAGCATCCAGCAATGGGCGCGCAGCCATCCGAAGCGGCTCAACGAATTGCTCAACGCCAACCCGCGCTACATATTTTTCCGCATCTTGCCGCAAGGCGACGGCGGCCCGCTCGGTGCGCTCGGCGTGCCGCTGTCGGCGGGACGCAGCATCGCCGTCGACCCAGCCAACATCCCGCTCGGCGCACCGGTATTCCTTGCCACCACCCAACCGCTCTCGGAGGAGCCGCTCAACCGTCTGGTCATGGCGCAAGACACCGGCACCGCCATCAAGGGCGCGGTGCGCGCCGACTTCTTCTGGGGCTTCGGCCCGGAAGCCGGGGCGCAGGCGGGGAGGATGAAGCAGCAGGGGCGGATGTGGGTGCTGCTGCCGAAAGCGACGGCAGGACACAGCGCCGCGCATGACTCGCGCTAAAGCGGCGCGGAGGCAAAAAGACGGAGTGCCCCTGTGAACTGGGCTGGAATTCTTGTCTGCTCTTGTCCGCGCATGGAAAGGAAGAGCTGACTTGATGTCGTAGCGCGGAAGCACTGATGAGTCGGGTCATGGCCGCTCCGGGGCTGCCAAACGGCCGGGTTACAGGGTCATCGGCCGCCGGGATTGGCCCGGAGTGTCGGCCCCGGCGGTGATCCGGGCCATCGCATGCCCACCGCCCACCTCAATAACTCAAATCCACCCGCATCCAAAGCGGCGTCTCATGCTTCCTGAACGCGGCCGGGCGCTTCTCCGCGCGGGCCAGGGTCAAGCGGACGCGGGCATGGCGGCCGCGGGCG
>JAIRXQ010000051.1 GCA_031268195.1 Azoarcus sp.
TGAGCCGCGCCGGAGGGAATCCGCTTCCGGGCTACGCCCTCCAGCGGATTCCCTCCGGCATAATACGAGCGGACAACTTGAAAACTACAAAACCGGACAACTGCAAAAACCCGCGACAGACACAATGCGCCGCGCGTGAATTATTGGGCATGAAAATGGATGATGCCGGTGCCCTCGCGCAAAGTTGCTTCGTCCTCGTTTTCCCTTGCCCCATCTGTGTTTCGCTCCAGATGTGCGAAATCGAACAGGCGGCTGTCACCCAGGTGAGAGGGTACGACGTTCTTGAGCGACGATGCCAGCGATTCGATGCGTCCGGGATGCAGCCTGTTCCACTCATGCAGCATGGTTTTGATCTGTTGGCGCTGCGCGTTTTCCTGCGTGCCGCACAGATTGCACGGGATGATCGGAAATTCACGCGCTCGCGCATAACGGGCGATGTCCGCTTCGGAGCAATACGCGAGCGGGCGGATGATCACGTTGTTGCCGTCGTCGCTCCTGAGCTTGGGCGGCATGGCTTTGATGCGTCCGCCGAAGAACATATTCAGGAACAGCGTTTCCATGATGTCGTCGCGGTGGTGCCCCAGCGCGATCCGTGTCGCGCCGAGCTCGCGCGCCGTGCGATAGATGATGCCGCGCCGCAGCCGCGAGCATAGCGAACAGGTGGTTTTGCCTTCCGGGATTTTGTTTTTGACGATGGAATAAGTGTCCTCGGTGACGATCCGGTATTCGACGCCGATTTTCTCGAAATACGCGGGCAGCACGTCGGCGGGAAAACCCGGCTGACGCTGGTCGAGATTCATTGCCACGATGCGGAAGCCGACCGGCGCGCGCTCGCGCAGCGCCATCAGGCAGGCGAGCAGGGTGAAGGAGTCCTTGCCGCCCGAAACGCACACCATCACCGTATCGCCTTCACCGATCATGTTGTAGTCGGCAATAGCGCGCCCGGCCTGACGCAGCAGCCATTTTTCGAGCTTGAGGAGGGTTTTGCCAAGGGGATGAGTGGTCATGATGGATCGGGATCGGGGAAGGCGGTGTGCATGTCGCCGGCGAGCGCTGAATGTTTTTCCGGGAATCGACGATACCCGCGCCGCCCGGCGAGTGACATGGCTATGTACGGTATGCGGTGCGTTTCAACCTCACAGACCTCGTGCCCATGCGGGCCGCAACGGTGCAGCGTCCGGCGCGGCGATGGCGGCGCGCAGTTGCGCGAGCAGGCGCTCTTTGTCTTGCGGCAGGTTGCCGCGCAGCGAAAGCCAGTTGGAGGCGTGGTCGCTGCGAAAGATCGTGCGCTTCAACGCCAGCCGCGCGACGAAGTGCTCCATTTCCACGAGCAGGCCGGGGATGTCGAGCGGCGACCAATCCGGAAAGCCTGCCCGGAAACGCTGCTCGCCAGTCGGAAAGCTCACCACCAGCGTGGCGAGGAATTCCGGCTGCGCAACGTTGGCGAGCTCAGCGGAGGCGAGCGCATGCGCTTCGCTGTAACGTTCGCCGCCCAGGCCGTTGAGGATCATCACCGAGCGCGCGATGCCCGCTTCGGCAAGTTTCGCCAGCGCCTCCGCTGTGCTGGAGAAGGTTTCGCCTTTGTTGACTTTTTCGAGCACCACATCGTCGCCGGATTCCGCGCCGACGTAGGCGAGTTTCAAGCCGGCCTCGGCCAGTTCTTTCAGTTCGGAGACGCTTTTCTTTTTCAGGTTGCGCGGCAGGCAATAGCTCGATACGCGGTGCACGCCAGGCAGATGTTCGCGGATGGCGTTGAGCATCGTCAGCAGCCGTCGGGAGGGCAGCGCCAGCGCGTCGCCGTCGGCCAGAAAGATGCGCCGCGCCATGCGTCCGACGGGGTGAGCAGCCAGTGCGCGGATGACGGCCAGTGTGTCCTGCTCATCGCGGGCGTGGAATTTTTTTTGCGGCGCGGTGTACATCTCGCAGAACAGGCATTTGCGCCACGAACAGCCGTTGGTCACGGGCAGGATCAGCGATTGCGCTTCGCTCGGCGGGCGATAAACCGGCTCGATGTAATGGATGGGTAATCCGTATGACATGACCGTTTCTACAACCGCGAATACTTTTCGCGCCGCCCCCGGCTCTTGTCGACCGGGTATTTGCGCGCGTTTTTCTCCAGCTTGCGCCAGAACGCGGCCGTCAGGTCGATGCCCGCGCGCTCGGCGGTCAGCAACAAGTAGACGAGTACATCGGCGCACTCGTCGGCCAGCGCCTCGCGCGCGACGGGGTCTTGCGGCAGGGCGTCCACTTCGGCGTCGCTTTTCCACTGGGTGAGTTCCAGCGCCTCGTTCGCTTCGAGCACGAGCGACACGAGCAGGTGCTTCAAGGCGTGGAACTGCGCCCAGTCGCGCTCGTCGCGAAAGGCGAGCGCGGCGCGGGTGAGTTCGGCCAGGGTGTCTGCCATGACGTAAGCTTATTGCGCCTTGCCGTGCTCTGCCACCAGCCTGGCCTGTACGTCGCCGCCCACCGGCTCGTAGCCGCCGGCGGAGATGGCGAATTCGCTCTCGCCGGAGCAGATCGCTTTCAGGCGCGCTTCAAAGCCGTCCATGTCGGCCATCGGCACCGAGGCGGTGATGACCGTCCAGCCGGGAACGTAGCTGTCGGTGGAGGTGAGGCGGCCGCGACGGCCCGATAGTTCGGCGCTGACGTTGCCGAAATTGTCGTCGGTGATTTTCACCTGTACTTCGAGGATCGGCTCCAGAATTTGCGGCCGCGCGGCGAGCACGGCCTCGATGAGCGCATGGCGGCCGGCGGTGACGAAGGAGACTTCGTTCGAGTCGACCGGGTGGTGTTTGCCGTCGGTGATGACGACGCGGATATCGTGGATTGGGTAGCCCGCGAGCGCGCCTTCGTTGATTGCCTGCCGCACGCCTTTTTCCACGGCGGGCATGAACTGCACGGGGATCGTGCCGCCCTTGACCTCGTCACCGAATTGCAGCCCGGAGCCGCGTTCCACCGGCTCGACGCGCAATTCCACTTCGCCAAACTGGCCCGCGCCGCCGCTTTGCTTCTTGTGGCGATAGCGCGAGGTGGCGATGCTGGTGATGGTTTCGCGGTAGGGGATGGCGGGCTGCGCGGTGTCGAGTTGCAGGTTCCAGCGCGTGGAGAGCTCTTCCAGCACGATCTTCAAATGCTGCTCGCCCAGGCCGCGCACGACGGTGTGACGGCTGCGCGCATCGTAGCCGATTTCGAGGCAGGGATCTTCGTCGATCAGGCGGGCGAGGGCTTCGCCCAGTTTCTGTTCGTCGGCGGCTTTCTGGGCGATGAGCGCCAGACCATAGACCGGGCGCGGATAGTCGGGCGGCACGAGATGGAAGAAATCCTCGTCGTGCGAGTCGTGCAGCACGGCGTCATGGTGCAGTTCTTCGAGGCGCGACACCGCGCACAGGTCGCCGGGGACGGCGAGTTTGGTTTCAGTGGTGTTCTGGCCTTGAATGCGCAACAGGTGCGCGACCTTGAAAGGTTTCCTGCCGTCACCGATGAAGAGCGCGCTGCCCGGCGTGACGCTGCCCTGATGCACGCGAAAAAGCGCGATCTTGCCGCGATAGGGGTCGTTGCTGATCTGGAAAACGTGCGCGATGGCGTGGCGCTCCGGGTCGGGCAGCACTTCGACCCGGCTGGAGGAAGAACCGTCGCCTTTCAGGAAGATGGGCGGGTTGCCTTCGGTGGGATCGGGCATCAGTTTGCCGAGGATGTCGAGCAGTTCGCGGATGCCCGCGCCGGTTTGCGCCGAGACGAAGCAGACGGGAATCAAATGCCCGTCGCGCAATGCCGCCTCGAACGGGGCGTGGAGTTGTTCCGGCGCCAGCGCCTCGCCTTGTTCGAGATAGCGCGCCATCAGGTCTTCGTCGAGTTCGATCACCTGGTCGACGATGGCATCGTGTGCCGAACTCACGCTGGAAAAAGCCGTTTCGGTGTCATTGTCCGGCGCGAAGAAGCAGTCGATGACCGTGCTGCCGTCGGGCGACGGCAGGTTGAGCGGCAGGCATTCGCGCCCGAAGGTGGCGACGACGGATTCCATGAGCTGTGCAAAGTCGGCGCCCGTGTCGATCTTGTTGACCACGATCATCCGGCACTTGCCCTTGGCTGCCGCCATCATGCGCCGCGCGCCGCGATCCACCCCGGAGGCCGCGCTGATGACGATGGCCGCCGTTTCCACCGCTTCGAGCGTTGCCAGCGCACGTCCCGCGAGGTCGGGCAATCCCGGCGTATCGAGCAGGTTGATCCAGTGTTCGGCCCATTCCACGTGGCTGAGCGAGGCCGAAAGCGTATGCGTGGGCATGGGTGCGGCGGCGGCCTCTTCGATGCCGGCAGCGGCGAGCAGCGCTCTGACGAGCGCGCTCTTGCCGCTGCCGGTTTGTCCGAGCAGGGTGACGTTGCGGATATCGTGAACGGAGCTAGGCGTCATGTTTTTCCCTTCCATGTACGTTGGCAATGCGATGTTTATGGCGAAGTTTCGACTATCCGGCCTACGCTGGCAATGCGAGGACGGAAAATAAAATACGCGATAGCATGAATCCATGTCTGGGCGCGAGGTGTCATACGCCATAAACTATGGCCTTCGTTTTTTCTTTTCATATTCGCTTCCCATGAAAAACGGTACTGCTTCCCTCGCCGTGCATCGCGCCGACTACCGCCCGCTCGCGTGGACGGTGGAGCGTGTCGATCTGCATTTCCATCTCGAATCGTCGGCCACGGTCGTCACCAATCGCATGACCTGCGTCAGAAACCCCGCCATCGAGGAGGGGCCGTTGCGTCTGTGGGGGGAGGAGACGACACGCTTGTCGGTGCGCGTGGACGGTAAGCCCGCCGCCATGCGCGACGTGGATGGCGTACTGGAAGTGGGGCTGGACGGCGGTGATGCGGGCAGGGCGGTGCTCGAAGTGGTCACGCGCATCGACCCGCGGGGCAATACGGCGCTCTCCGGGCTGTATCTGTCGCACGGCGGTTTTTTCACGCAATGCGAAGCCGAGGGCTTTCGCCGCATCACTTATTTCCCGGATCGCCCGGATGTGATGGCGCGCTATACGGTGACGCTGGAGGCGCTGCGCGCGCAATGCCCGGTGCTGCTCTCCAACGGCAATCTGGTCGAGGCGGGGCAGTTGGCGAACGGCTGGCATTACGCGCGTTGGGAAGATCCGTTCCCCAAGCCGTCCTACCTGTTCGCGCTGGTGGCGGCGAAGCTCGTGCCGCTGGAGCGCAAGGTCAAGACCGTCTCCGGGCGCAAGGTGCTGCTGCAAGTGTGGGTGGAGGAGGGCAATCTCGACCGCGCCGGGCACGCGCTCGATTCGCTGGTTGCCGCGATGCGTTGGGATGAGGAAACTTTCGGGCTGGAACTCGACCTCGACCGTTTCATGATCGTCGCCGTGGCCGATTTCAACATGGGGGCGATGGAGAACAAGGGGCTGAACATCTTCAATGCCAAATACGTGCTCGCCAAGCCCGAAACCGCCACCGATACCGATTACGAAGGCATCGAAGGTGTGGTGGCGCACGAATATTTCCACAACTGGACGGGCAATCGCGTCACCTGCCGCGACTGGTTCCAACTCACCCTGAAAGAAGGGCTGACCGTTTTCCGCGATCAGCAGTTTTCCGCCGACATGCTGGCGCGTGCCGCCGGGGCAGCGGGAGCGGACTCGGCGCGCGCCGTCAGGCGCATCGGCGATGTGCGCACCCTGCGCGCGGTGCAGTTTCCGGAAGACAGCGGTCCGATGGCGCACCCGATTCGCCCGGAGAGCTATCGGGAAATCAACAATTTCTATACCGCCACGGTCTACGAGAAAGGTGCGGAAGTCATTCGCATGCTGCACACTTTGCTGGGCGGCAAAGGTTTCCGCGCCGGGATGGATTTGTACTTCGCGCGGCACGATGGCCATGCCGTGACCTGCGACGATTTCGTCGGTGCGATGGCCGATGCCAACGCGGTCGAGCTCGGCCATTTCATGCGCTGGTACGCGCAGGCGGGCACACCCCGCCTGCGCGCACAGGGCACATGGGATGCCGCCAATCGCATCTATCACCTGACGCTTGCACAACATACGCCGCCCACGCCGTCGCAGGCGCACAAAGAGCCGCTGCCGATTCCGGTGGCGGTCGGGCTGATCGGCCCCGACGGGCGCGATCTGCGCTTGCGGCTGGCGGGCGAGACCGCCACGGCCGTCGCGACCACCCGCGTGCTGGTGCTGGAGCGCGCCAAGCAAACCTTCCGCTTCGACGATGTGGACGTGTGCCCCGTGCCCTCGCTGCTGCGCGGCTTTTCTGCCCCGGTGATCCTCGAACTGGAGGAGGAGGATGCGCAGCTCGCGTTTCGCATGGCGCACGATTCCGACCCCTTCAACCGTTGGGACGCGGCGCAGCGCTATAGCGAACGGATCGTGCTGGCGCTGGCCGCCGAGCCCGCGCGCACCATTCCCGCCGCTTATCTCGATGCCTGCCGCGCCCTGCTCGGCAACGAGACGCTCGATCCCGCTTTCCGCGCCGTGGCGCTGACCTTGCCCCCGGAAGCCTATTTGCTCGAACGCATGGCGATCGCCGATCCCGTCGCCCTGCGTGGCGCGTTCATTGCGCTGACCCGCGAGCTCGGCGCGGCGCTGGCGCAGGATTGCCTCGCGCTCACCCAATCCCTGTGGCTGAGCGGGCCGTATCGCTATCACCCCGCCGATGCCGGGCGGCGCGCGCTCGCCAACCTGACCTTGCGCTATCTCGTGGCCGCGGGCGTGCGCGGCGGCGTGGAACTTGCGCTCTCCCGTTTCGCCGCCGCCACCAACATGACCGAGTACATGGGCTCGCTCGCCGCCTTGATGACCGGCGCGGACGAGTCCGCCCGCGATGCGGCGCTCGCCACTTTCCGCAAACGCTACGATGGCGATGCGCTGGTGCTCGACAAATGGTTTGCTTTGCAGGCCGGAGCATGGCGCTGGAGCGCGGACGCGCGCCAGACGCTGGAGCGTGTGCGCGCCCTGATGCACGAGCCCGCCTTCTCGCTCTCGAATCCGAACAAGGTCTACGCCCTGCTGGGCGTGTTTTTCCGGGGCAATCCCGGCGAATTCCACGCCCCCGACGGCGGCGGGCATGCTTTCTGGGCCGAGCAGGTCATCGCGCTGGACGAAAAAAATCCACAAGTCGCCGCGCGCATGGCGCGGGCGCTGGAGAACTGGCGGCGCTATACCCCGGCCTTGCAGGAGAGCATCCGCAAACAGCTCGAACGGGTTGGACGCAAGGCGGGCCTGTCGGCGGACGTGGCGGAGATCGTCGATAAGGCGCTGGCATGAGCGCAGAGCGCATTTTCCTCGCCAGCAAGGTAGAATATGAAAAGCGGCGAGGAGATGTCATATGACTGGCAAGGATGCACTGGAAGCGATCTACCGTCTGGCGGCAAAGGAATTCGGCAAGGAAGAACACGACGCACAGGTGGTCGAACTGCTTGGTCAGTACCTCGAGTTGCATCCGAAACACGTATTCAGCTCCAGGCATCGCCACGCATGGACGCTTTTTGGCGACGCGCTGCTTGGCATCGGCCGCGCCCGCGAAGCCTTTCCCATTTTGATGACCGCGTTCGAGAAAGCGCCGGAGCAATCCCGTGGGCATGTCGCCTCCAGCATCGCCCGCTTGCTGGAAGAATACGTCTCGCCCCGGCAGGCGAAAAAATGGCACAAAGCCGCTACCGATTATTGCGGCAGGCACGAAGGCTGGCCGTGGGTGTTCCGGGGCGCGAATTTCGCCGTGCTCGGTGAATTCAGGAAAGCCATCGCCTGCTACGAAAGAGCCATCGAAGTTGATCGCGCCTGCGACAAGGATGAAGCCTGGCTGAACATGGGCTACTGTTACCGGGCGCTGCGCGAATATGAAAATGCCCTGCTGTGCTTCGAACAGGCGTTGAGCCTCGAACCGTGCAACAAGCCGGCCAAGACCGCATTGCATGCCCTGAATGATCTGGCGGCGACGTTGTCGGGGCTGGAAAGCGCCGCTGCTTCGGAACCCGGGCGGGAAGCGGTTACGGAGTCGCTCTAGCCCTGCGCAAGAGGACGGCGCGCCCGTCGGCGCGTGGCACCCTGGGCGAGGCATCGGCCCTCCATGCATGGCCTTGCACGATTTCGATGCTGACCGCCAGACGTCCGTCGCGGCGCAATGTTTCGATCTCTTTTTCGATCTCTTCGCTTGCCTCGTCATCGCCGATGAGTCCGAAGGCGCGCAGGTCGGCAAAAAGATCGTCGGCGCCGGCGTAGGTGAGCGTCAGCATCTCCATGTCCATCACCGGATCGCTGAATCCGGCTTGCAGCAACGCATCGCCCAGGTCGTGCATGTCGATGAAGCGCTGGCGGCCTTCTGGCCGCATCGCGCGCAGCTCGCGCAGCGTGTCGGGGCCGAGGCTGGAGAACATGACGAGCCCGCCCGGTTCCGTGACGCGCCGCATTTCGAGCAAAATGGGCAGCGGATCGTCGACGGCGGGCAGCATCAGATTCGACCACACGAGCGAGGCCGAAGCCTCGGGCAGCGGCAGGCGTCGGGCATCGGCGGCAACGAGCTGCACCGCAGGCGCGGCCTTGGTGAACAAACGGCGCAGGCCGCGTTTGGGCGGAGCGAGGCGCTGCCGGGCGAGTGTCAGCAGCGACGCATCGATGTCGGCCCCGATGCGCTCCGCCAGTGGGTAACGTTCGCCCAGCCGCACGAGGTCGTCCCCCGCGCCGCAGCCGAGATCGAGCACGCGGCGCGGCGCGATGCGCATCACATCGAGCCGCGCGTCCATGCGATGCGCAATCTCGCGCGCAAGGAAATCGGCGTCGGCTCGATTGGCGGACATCAAATGGAAACCAGCCCCAAGCGCGCGAACAGGCTCAAGTCGTCGCTGGCGTCGGCGTTGTCGGCGGTGAGGAGCCGTTCGCCATAGAAAATCGAATTCGCCCCGGCCATGAAGCAGAGCGCCTGCAACTCGTCGCTCATCTGCTCGCGGCCCGCCGACAGGCGCACGAAACTTTTCGGCATGGTAATGCGCGCCACGGCGACGGTGCGCACGAAGTCGAACGGATCGAGCGCGGAGCCGTCGGCCAGCGGCGTGCCGGGGAAGGGAATGAGCTTGTTGATCGGCACCGATTCCGGCGGCGGCGTCAGGTTGGCCAGTTGCGCGATCAACCCGGCGCGGCCGAGCTGATCCTCGCCCATGCCGATGATGCCGCCGGAACAGACGTTGATGCCTGCCGCGCGCACCTTGTCGATCGTCTCGAACCGCTCCTGCAAGGTGTGGGTGGTGACGATTTCCTCGTAGCGTTCGGGGGCGGTATCGACATTGTGGTTGTAATAATCCAGCCCGGCCTCCGCAAGGCGTCTGGCCTGTTCGGCGTCCAGCATGCCAAGGGTGACGCAGGTTTCCAGGCCAAGTTTTTTCACTTCGCGCACCATGTCGATGACGGCGGCGAGATCTTTCTCCTTGGGGCTGCGCCAGGCCGCGCCCATGCAAAAGCGCGAGGAACCGTTGGCTTTGGCGGCGCGGGCGTGCTCCAGCACTTCGTCGAGCGGCATCAGGCTTTCGCGCTCCAGTCCGGTGTGATAGCGCGCCGACTGCGAGCAATAGCCGCAATCCTCGGAACAGCCGCCGGTCTTGATCGACAGCAGCGTCGAGCGTTGCACCTCGCCCGCCTTGAAGTGGGCGCGATGCGTCTGCTGCGCGCGGAACATCAGATCGAGGAGAGGCAGCGCGAAAAGCGCCTCGACCTCGGCCACGCGCCAGCGCGCGCTGGTGGAGGCGGGTTGCGGGGCCGGTTCGGGTGCTTTGGGTGCCTTGGAGGCGAACTGTAGGGTGGATGTTGTTGTCATTGCCACTCATCCGGGCTTTAATATGGAACCAATCATTCTCTTCCAGCTGACAAAAACGAGTCAAATTGAGGCCGACCCTAGAAAACCTGCTTTCGATACCGTGGCGGCGGCCGTTCATAGCCACATTCGCCGCCGCGTTCGCCACGCTCGCGCGTCCCGATTGCTGCCTGTGCGGACGCCCGGCGGGCAGCGACGGCGTACCGCTCTGCGCCGATTGCGCCCGCGACCTTCCGCCGCCCGCCGCCCACGCCTGCCCGCGCTGCGCGCTGCCTTCGCCGGCGGGCGAAATCTGCGGACACTGCCTGCGCGAGCCGCCCGCCTTCGATAGTACTCGCGCCGCGTTCGACTACGCCTTTCCGCTCGATGTGTTGGTGAAACGCTTGAAATACGGCCATCGCCTCGCGCTCGCCGGTTTTTTCGCTCACGCGCTGGCGCCCTTGCCGTGCGTCGATCTGGTGTTGCCGATGCCGCTGCACCCGCGCCGCCTGCGCGCGCGCGGTTTCAATCAGGCCGTGGAGATCGCCCGTCCGCTGGCACGCGCGGCAAACGTGCCGCTGGCACTTGCCGCCGTCGCGCGAATACGCGACACGCCCCCGCAGGCGAGCCTCGAACGTGATGCCCGCCTCACCAACCTGCGCACCGCGTTCGCCAGCCGCCGGCGTTTCGACGGCCTGCGAATCGCGCTCGTAGACGACGTGATGACCACCGGCGCATCGCTGGATGCGTTGGCCCGCTGTTTGAAAGCGAGCGGCGCGGCGCAGGTGCATAACCTAGTTGTTGCGCGTACCGGATGGTGACTCTGTCGCCGCGGGTGCGGCTTCCGCGCGCGGCGGGAAAACGAAATTCAGCGGGCGCAGCGCCAGCCGGCGCAACACCAGGTGGATCAGCGTGCGGCCCTGCTCGAAGTTGATGCCGCGCGAGCGCATGGCGACGTAGAGGGCGAGGGTGAAGCTGACCAGGAGGTTGATGAAGCCGATCAACAAGACGCCGATGGCCGGGATGGCGATGGCGGTGAAGGGCAGGGTGAAGTCGTAGGCCGCCGCCGCGTAGCCGACGTAGGCGGCGGAGAAGGCGATGTGACGGATGTCCAGCGGCAGGCCGAACAGGACGCCGATGACGGTCGCGCCCCCGAGCAGAAAGCCGAAGAAAAAGTTGCCCGCGAGCGCGCCGAGGTTGTGTTCGACGTAGGCGGTGAAGCGTTGCATGCGCGCTTCCCCGAAGAGACGGCGCGGGCCGCGCAGTTGCGCCAGCCGTTCGGGGATGCGGTTGTAGGCGGTGAGGTTGTCATACCATGCGGCGATCAGGCCGGAGAGGAACAGGCACACGCCCGCGATGGCGGCGTAGAAGGGCGCGCCGCTCAGGGGGTGGGCGTCGGCAAGGAGATGGTCGGCCTTCTCGAAATCGACGAAGGAATAGCCGGTGATATGGGCGAAGGCGAACGAGAGCAGGATCGCCATCGGAATCGAGAGGCCGAGATTGCCGACGACGGCGGCGAACTGACTGCGCAGGGTGTGGACGACGGTATCCGCGAGGTTTTCGAGGTCGCGCGCCTTGCCGCGCGTCTCCTCGATGGAGGCGGCGATGGCGTTGGCCGTCATCGCGGGCTGTTTGGTGGCGACGGTGCCGCCGAGCGTGTGGATGAGGGCGAAGCCGATGCCGTAGTTGAGGCAAAAGCACAGAGCTTCGGTGAGTGGGGCCATGCCCTGCCGGGAGAGCGCGATCTTGAAGGCGGCCATGATCGCGATGACCACGCCGCCGAGCGCTGCCGAGCCGAGCATGCCGAAATATTCGCGCCGGGTGGCGGTGATGTATTTTTCGCCCGTGTTCGCGGCGCTCTCGGTCATGCGCTTCGAGAGCAGGCGGACGTTGGTATGCCAGTAGTCGGTGACTTGATTCTTGCGGCATTCGGCGCGCACCAGTCGCTTGAAGAACGCCACCGCCTGCGGCAACAGGGGCGGCACGGCGCGCGACTGATGCAGTTCGCGCAGCAGGCCGAGCAGCTTGTTGATGCGCTGTAGATGTTGGTGCAGACGCTCCAGCGTGAGCGTCAGCGTGAGGCTGGTGCCGCGCCGTGTGGCGCGGCTGCGCACGCGATGCAGGACATCCTTGCACTGATCGAGCATGACGCCCAGATGCGCTTCACTTTCCAGCGGCGTGCTCGGGTCGCTCCACCATGCGCGATAGGCGTCCAGGTATTCGACCACTTCGACGTTCTGGGCGAGGAAGGGCGATTCGACCTCTTCCAGCTGTGGGTCGACGCGCACCAGCTCGGGGTCGAGCCCGATGGCGGAGATGTGGTAGGACAGCATCCGCAGGGCTTCGAGCAATTCGGAAATCGCCATCGGCGGCGCGCCGTTGCCAGGCGGCTCGATCGCGTTTTTGCCCTCGCCCTCGCCCTCGCCTTCAGTCTTGCGGTCACCTTCCGTGAGCACGGCACGGAAAAAATCAACCCAAATGGCATCGTCGACGGCATCGACCCAGATCTCGTCGTCCCGGCAGTGGAAGATGACCGCCAGCAGATCTTTCAGGTAGGCGGTATCGACGACATCCGGCAGCAGGCGATGCGAAATGCGGCGCGCCATTTCGCTGAAAAAGCCGCGTTGCGGCAACATGCCGGAGGCCACGTAAAGCGATACCTGCTTGCGTTCGATGAACAGGCTCTCCAGCGCCGTGCACAGGGTGGCGCGCGCGGCTGGGTGGTCGGGCAGGGCGCGGGTGATTCCCGCCAGTGCCTCGGCGCTGCTGCTGGCGTCATGGACGTGGTGCGCACGCACGGCGTCGATGAGCGCGATCAAGGGCTGAATTTTGTCGTCCGCCGGGTCGATGGCGGCGATGCGCGCGAGGAGCGGCTCCCAGCGGCTTTCCGCCGCGGGCGCGGGTTTTTGCCAAAATCGGAAAAATTTCCAGCCAAAGCCCATTCGAATCTGTCTCCATTGGTTTTAGGAATGGTATGCCATGCCACTAGCAGGCGTCGAGGACGCTTGCCTCACTGGCAGTCGCATCGATCCTGTTGCGCGCGGACCGGGGAGTCGGCGCTGACGGCGGCGCGATCCGGCCGTCGCCGGGGCTGTCCGTCGCCCAAGTGTCGCGGGCAGCGGATTTTGACCCGGAACGCGATGTTTACGCCACCGTTTCCGACGGCCTGGGCGCCGCCTCGGCCGCTTGTCCCGGCAAACCCGGCTTCAACGAAAAACGCGAATTCGCCGCGTTCCCTGGCCGCATTGCTGCCCTCGAAGCCGAGCCGGGCGCGTTGCAGGCTCGCTTGGCCGGCCCCCGTCTCTGCGCCGGGATGCGTCCGGAGAGGTGCCCAGCGGTGTGCCCGCGTTCAACACTCGACTGGAAAAAATCAGCGCGGAACGGGATTTCGCGCCGGTGCGGCTGTCCGGCGTCATAGCCTATTGTGTCACGGCCTATTGCGTTGTGGCCGGAGACGCTGCCGCATGGGTGCCGGGCAGGAGTTTGGGCCACATTTCTTCGGGGGCGCCGATGCGGTGCATGAGCGCCTCGGGAGGGATGCGCAGCAGGGCATTCAGGCAGGCGACATCATTGGGGAGCGCCGGGTTGTCCCAGCCAAGCGAGAGGTGGCGGGCGAAGTCGGAGGCAAGGGTGACGGTGCGCACGCGCGGCTGTTCGGCCTGCGATTCGTCGAGCAGGTTGACCAGTAGCTCGGGCAGGTGCCAGACGCGGATGAGCGCGAGTTGCATTTCGCGGGCGGTGACGCCGAACACTTCGCGCTGCGCGGTGGCGCTGCGCAGGCTGCGGTCGGCGCGCTGCATGATGTAGACACGCTGGGTGAGTTCGGGGGCGTGCAGCCAGCACACCATCTCGAAAGCCTCGCGCAGCAAGGCGGCGACGGTGATTTCGTTGACGTCGAGATCGCGGCGGATGACCGCCCATTCGCGCGCAAAATGCGCGGCGCGGCAGGCGCGGCTGACCACTTTGAGCAGGCCGAGCAGCGCCCACGGACAAGGTGCGAGTTCGTCCTCTACCGTGGGCAGCGCGGAGAATGCCTTGAAGAAGGGCATGATGCCCATCATCACGAGGGCGCTGGCGATGTTGACGATGTCGTGGTTTTGCTTCGCCTGGCGATGTTTCTCGATGTGCGAAAGCAGACGCATGGTCATCAGCGGATCGCTCAGGACCACGGCGGCAAGGTTCATGCGGGTGACGTTGTCGAGATCTTCTTCGAGATGTGCCAGTTCTCCCGCCGTGCGGCGCAGGACGGGCCATGGTTGGCGCGAGAAGAAATCGACGTAGGCATCGACCGAGGAGAGGGCATGCGTGAGCGCGGTCATGGCGGAACCCGTTTGGGTGTAGTGATGCTGCTGTTATCGGCAGCTTGTATACGAATATGAGAAATTCGCTGGCATGTCGAGCGCAAAAGCCACACTGGCCGGAAGTAGGCGCGGAACAGACTATAATCGCCCCCACGCTGTTTCTGTACGCCACGCGTGCCGTAAGTCTCTTTGGTTTCGGTGTGGGGTATGCGAGCATGACCGACAGCTTCCCCAGAGAAGACAAAAAAATGGCAGAAGAAGAGACGACCGTCGCTGAAACTTCACCGAAGATTCTCATCGTCGACGATTCCCGTATGGTGCGCGCCAGTGTGGCCAAGCAGATCCGCCATCGTTTCCGCATCCGCGAGGAAGTCGATGGCGAGGCAGGCTGGGAAGCCTTGCTGGTCGACCCCGACATCGAACTGGTGCTCACCGACCTCGGCATGCCGCATCTGGACGGCTTCGGGCTGCTCGAACGCATCCGCACCTCCAAGGTGCAGCGCATTCAGGAACTGCCGGTAGTCATCATTTCCGGTGACGAGGACGATGTGGCGCGCAATCGTGCCCTCGGACTCGGCGCGACCGATTTCGTCTCCAAGGGGGCGGGCTGTGCGGAGATGACCGCGCGCCTCGAATCGCTGCTGAAGCTGGCCAATACCAGCCGCAGCCTTGCCATGAGCCGCACCGCGCTTACTGCGCTTACCGCGCTCACCTCGCAGGGCCTCGTCGCCCCGGTCGCCGGGCTGGAATCCGCTGCTTATCTCGATCATCACGACGAGCAGCCCCCTTCGCATGCGCGCCGTCACCGGCTGGCGCTGTCCGTGATGGTGGTGGAGATCGACCATTACGATCAGCTCGTCGACTGGCACGGCAACCACGTCGCGGAACTCATCACGCACAAACTCGCCAAGATCCTCGCCAGCAAGGTGCGGCGCGAGGACACCATCACTCAGCTGTCCGGCGCGCGTTACGCGGTGCTGTCTCCGAGCACCGATCTCGCGGGTTGCTACGCTTTCGCCATGCGTTTGCAGAAGGCGATGGAAAAGCTGGTGATGACCTACCGCGAGGAACGCATCCGCATTTCCGTCACCATCGGCATTTCCGGCTCGGAGAGCGATAACGCGCAAAGCGTCGAGCAACTCATCGATACCGCTTCGGAGCGCGTCAAGCGCGGCATCAGCGAGGGTGGCAATCGCATCGTCAGCGAAGGCGGCGATATCGACGAGCAGGAAATCGAGCGCATCAGTGAACATGCTATCAGCATTGACCAGGCTTTGTTCCAGTTGCGCGTCGGGGCGAGTGAGGAGGTCATGGATCGCCTGTCCGATGTCATCGCCACGATGATGCCGCTGCTCGAATTGCTCGAAGATCGTCTGCATTTCGGCATCCCGCTGGGCGAATTGCAGAACTACAGCGGCAGGTAGAGCGCGGCGGGCGGTGTGCGTATGCGCATGAACCCGGTTCGCGCCGTGCTGCGGGTCCTGGCTCCTGTGCCGCCGTGGCAATTCCGCCGCGCGAGGAAACGGAACCGTACCAGGTCGGCTGTCCGGTAATGACTAAAAGAAATTTACAATTTAGTTTTTATTCTTATTTGTTGCTTTTAATCCCGGTAGAGTGCGGCTCACGTTCTACCCACAGGATGAAACCATGAAACGAGCCGCCCTTTTTCGTACCCTTTTCCGCACGCTGTTCGCCGGTCTTGCCACCGCGGCTCTTTCCGCTGCCGCGCTGGCCGATTCGTCCCTGCTCAATGTCTCCTACGACCCGACGCGCGAGCTTTATCAGGAATTCAATGCCGAATTCGCCAAGCATTGGAAAGCGAGCACCGGCGAAACCGTGACCATCAAAGCCTCCCACGGCGGTTCCGGCAAGCAGGCGCGCGCCGTGATCGATGGGCTGGAAGCCGATGTGGTCACGCTGGCGCTGGCCTACGACATCGATGAGATCGCTGAACAGAGCAAGCCGCCGAAACTTGCCGCCGACTGGCAAAAACGCTTCGCCAACAACAGCGCGCCCTACACCTCGACCATCGTTTTTCTCGTGCGCAAGGGCAATCCCAAGAACATCAAGGATTGGGACGACCTCGTGCGGCCGGGCATCGAAGTCATCACCCCGAACCCCAAGACCTCCGGCGGCGCGCGCTGGAACTACCTCGCGGCGTGGGCATATGGTCTGAAGAAGTTCGGCAACGATGAGGCCAGGGCCAAAGCCTTCGTGGGCGACATCTTCAAGCATGTGCCGGTGCTCGACTCCGGTGCGCGCGGCTCGACCAACACTTTCGTGCAACGCGGCATCGGCGATGTGCTGCTGGCGTGGGAAAACGAAGCGTTTTTGTCGATCAACGAGCTCGGCCCGGACAAGTTCGAGATCGTCGCGCCGTCGCTGTCCATCCTCGCTGAGCCGCCGGTGGCGGTCGTCGATGCCGTGGCAAAAAAGCACGGCACCGAAAAGCTGGCGAAGGCATATCTCGACTACCTCTACTCGCCCGCCGGACAGAAGATCGCGGCGAAAAACTACTATCGCCCGCGTCATCCTGAACAGGCCGACCCCAAGGATGTGGCGCGCTTCGTCAAGATCAACCTCATCACCATCGACGATGTGTTCGGAGGCTGGCAGAAAACGCAGAAACTGCACTTCAGCGATGGCGGCGTGTTCGATCAGATCTACGCCCCGAGCGCGAAATAAGGTCGTTCGTTTCCGTCTTGCAAAAAAGCCGCTTCAAGGAGCGGCTTTTTTTACGGCGATCCGGACAGCAAAGTATTTCAAGATATAACAAATTAAGTTTTTATTCTTAGAAAGACTTTTGTCCTCTTTTACACTGCCACGCATCCATCGGGGAGATCAATCAATGACCGAACACAAAAATTGGCGCGGGCGGTTCGCCGCCGCGCTGCTGGCGTTGGGCGTGAGCGCGGGCGCGCAGGCGCAGACGACCCTGCTCAACGTCTCCTACGACGTTTCGCGCGAACTCTACAAGGATGTCAACCCCGCCTTCGCCGCGCGCTGGAAAGCGGTGAACGGCGAGGAGGTGACGATCAAACAATCGCACGGCGGCTCCAGCAAGCAGGCGCTTTCCGTGGCGGCCGGGCTCGAAGCCGATGTGGTGACGATGAATCAGGCGCCCGACATCGACCTGCTGGTCGAACAGGGCGCCCTGGTCGCGGCGGATTGGCGCAAACGTTTTCCGCACGGCGCTTCGCCCTACACCACCATCACTGTGTTTTTGGTGCGCAAGGGCAATCCCAAGGCAATCAAGGACTGGGACGACCTCGCCCGCCCCGGCGTTCAGGTGATCGTTCCCAACCCCAAGGTGTCGGGCAACGGACGCTATACCTATCTCGCGGCATGGAGCCACGCGCGCAACAAGACCGGCAGCGAGGCGGGCGCGCGGGAATTCGTACAGCGGCTCTTCGCCAACGTGCCGGTGCTCGATGGCGGCGGACGCGGCGCGACCACGACTTTTACCCAGCGCGACATCGGGGATGCGCTGGTGACTTTCGAGAACGAGGCCGTGCTGATCGCGCGCGAACTGGGCGCGGACAAGTTCGATGTCGTCTATCCGACGAACTCCATCGAAGCTTCGGCGCCGGTGGCGGTGGTAGACAAGGTGACGGCGCACCGCGGCACGCAACGGCAAGCCAAGGCGTACCTCGATTTTCTGTTCTCGCGCGAGGGGCAGGAGATCATCGCCCGCCACGATTTCCGTCCGCGCGATGCGCAAGTGCTCGCGGCCAGCGCCGGACGCTTTCCGGTCATTCGCACGTTCACGGTGGAGCAGATATTTGGCGACTGGAAAAATGTGCATGAACGGCATTTTTCCGATGGCGGCATCTTCGACCAGATCATCATCGCCGCGAGACGCTGATGTCCCGGCAAACCCGTGTCCTTCCCGGTTTCGGCCCCGCCCTGGGGCTGACGCTCACATGGCTGTCGCTCATCGTGCTGATTCCGCTGGCATCGGTGTTCCTGCGCGCGGCGAATCTGTCGCTGTCCGAATTTTGGGCGGTGGTGAGCGCGCCGCGCGTGGTGGCTTCTTATAAGCTTTCTTTCGGCATGGCGCTGGGCGCGGCGGCGATCAATTCGCTGTTCGGATCGATGCTGGCGTGGTGCCTCGTGCGCTACCGCTTTCCGGGCAAGCGGCTGATCGATGCGCTCGTGGATTTGCCGTTTGCGCTCCCGACCGCCGTGGCGGGGATTTCGCTCACGGCGCTCTACGCGAAAACCGGCTGGATCGGGCAAATCCTGGAGCCGCTCGGCATTCAGGTGGCGTTCAAGCCCGCCGGGGTGCTGGTGGCGCTGGTGTTCATCGGGCTGCCGTTCGTGGTGCGGACGGTGCAGCCGGTGCTCGAAGACCTCGACGTAGAAAACGAGGAAGCCGCGATCTGCCTCGGCGCGGGGCGCTGGCGAACGTTCCGGCATGTGATCTTGCCGACGATCCTGCCCGCGCTGCTCACCGGCTTCACGCTCGCCTTCGCCCGCGCGGTGGGTGAATACGGTTCAGTGATCTTCATCGCGGGCAATATTCCAATGGTTTCAGAAATCACGCCGCTGATGATCATCACCAAGCTCGAACAGTTCGACTACGCGGGCGCGACCGCCGTGGGCGAGGTGATGTTGCTGATTTCCTTCGCGCTGCTGTTGCTCATCAACGGCCTGCAAGCGTGGGCGGCCAAGCGCACGGGGAGGGATCGCTGATGGCTGCGATTTCGCATCGTGCGGGCGGCGATCCCGCCGCGCGCTTCGAGAGCCGCGCCGCCACGCGTGAAGCGCCGTGGGTGAAATGGACGCTGATCGGCGTCTCGCTCGCGTTCTTCGCGCTGTTCCTGCTGATGCCGCTGGCCGCGGTGTTCGTCGAGGCGCTGCGCAAGGGGTGGGAGACTTACATTGCGGCCATCGTCCTGCCCGATACGCTGTCCGCGATCAAACTCACGCTGATTGCGGCGGGCATTGCCGTGCCGCTCAATCTCGTGTTCGGCGTGGCGGCGGCGTGGGCGATCGCCAAGTTCGAGTTTCGTGGCAAGCATTTCCTCACCGCGTTGATCGACCTGCCGTTTTCGGTTTCGCCGGTGATCGCGGGACTGGTCTACGTGCTGATGTTCGGCGCGCATGGCTGGTTCGGGCCGTGGCTCTACGAACATGACATCAAGATCATTTTTGCCGTGCCGGGCATCGTGCTCGCCACCGTGTTCGTCACCTTCCCGTTCGTGGCGCGCGAACTGATTCCGCTCATGCAGGCGCAGGGGCGCGATGAGGAGGAAGCCGCGGTCGTGCTCGGCGCGAACGGCTGGCGCACGCTCTGGCATGTGACCCTGCCCAACATCCGTTGGGGGCTGATCTATGGCGTCATCCTCTGCAACGCCCGCGCGATGGGCGAATTCGGCGCGGTGAGCGTGGTTTCCGGCCACATTCGCGGCGAAACTAACACCCTGCCGCTGCATGTGGAAATTCTCTACAACGAATACCAGTTCGCGGGCGCCTTCGCCGTGGCTTCCCTGTTGGCGCTCCTGGCGCTGGTGACGCTGGGCATCAAGACATGGGTCGAATATCGCGCGGCCCGTACGGGACAGGACGACGCATCATCATGAGTATCGAGGTTCGCAACATCACCAAGCGTTTCGGCGCCTTCACCGCGCTCGACGACGTGACGCTCGACTTCCCCTCCGGCGAGCTCGTTGCGCTGCTCGGCCCTTCGGGGTGCGGCAAGACGACGCTCCTGCGCATCATCGCCGGGCTGGAAAGGGCCGACGCCGGACAAGTGCTGCTCGAAGGCGAGGAAGCCTCCACCAAAGCGGTGCGCGAGCGTCAAGTGGGCTTCGTCTTCCAGCACTACGCGCTGTTCCGGCACATGACGGTGTTCGACAACGTGGCCTTCGGCATGCGCATGAAGCCGCGCGCGGTTCGCCCCTCGGCCGCGCAAATCCGCGACAAGGTGCATCGCCTGCTCGAACTCGTGCAACTGGATTGGCTCGCCACGCGCTTTCCCTCGCAACTCTCGGGCGGACAGCGCCAACGCATCGCCCTGGCGCGCGCGCTCGCGGTGGAGCCGCGCGTGCTGCTGCTCGATGAGCCTTTCGGCGCGCTCGACGCCAAGGTGAGAAAAGAATTGCGCCGCTGGCTGCGCCATCTGCACGACGAACTGCATATCACCTCGATCTTCGTCACCCACGACCAGGAGGAGGCGCTCGAAGTTGCCGACCGCGTGGTGTTGATGAACCAGGGCAGGGTGGAACAGACCGGCTCGCCGCAGGAGGTCTACAGCCATCCTGCCACGCCGTTCGTCTACGGCTTCCTGGGCGCGGTCAATCTCTTTCACGGCCGCGTCGATGGCGAGGGCGTGCGCGTGGGCGACGAGCTGTTGCCGCACGACGGCGGTGTGGATGCGCCCGCCGAAGGCGCGAAAGTGCTCGCTTTCGCGCGCCCCTACGAAATCGACATCCTGCCCGAGGGCGAGGGGGCGAGTGGCATGGCCGCCAGGGTGAGCCGGGTGCTCTCCTTTGGCGTGAGCACGCGGGTGGAACTCGAAGGCGAGGGCGGGCGGCCGTTCGAGGTCGAACTCACCCGCGAGCGCGCCGCCGGGCTGGGGCTGGCGGTGGGTCAGGCGGTGCGGCTCACGCCCTCGAATTTGCGGGTATTCGAATACGAAGAAGGCGCGGGCATCTGAAGCCGTAAGGAGCGATGCATGAACTTCCAGCAATTGCGCATCATCCGCGAAACCGCACGCCGGGGCTTCAACCTCACGGCGGTCGGCAACGCGCTGTTTACGTCGCAATCCGGCGTCTCCAAGCACATCAAGGACCTGGAAGATGAAATCGGCATCGAGCTGTTCGTGCGCCGGGGCAAGCGCCTGCTCGGACTCACCGAGCCGGGGCGGGAGGTGCTGACGATGGTCGAGCGCATGTTGATCGACGCCGCCAACATCAAGCGCCTCGCCGAGCAATACGCCAGCATCGACGCCGGGCAACTCACCGTCGCCACCACGCACACACAGGCGCGCTACATCCTGCCGCCAGTGGTCACCGCCTTCAAGCGCGACTATCCCAAAGTGCATCTCAAGCTGCACCAGGGCAGCCCCGCCGAAATCGCGCAGCTGTTGGTCGATGGCGAAGCCGACATCGGCGTGGCGACCGAGGCGCTCGCCTGCGCGCCGGAGCTGGCCACCTTTCCCTATTACACATGGCGGCACGCAGTCATCGTTCCCGTCGGCCATCCGCTCGCGGACAAAAAGCCGCTGACGCTCGCGGACGTGGCGGAATACCCGATCATCACCTATCAGGAAGGCTTCACCGGCCGTCCTCACATCGACGAAGCCTTCGCTGTCGCCGGCGTCGAGCCGGAAATCGTCATGTCCGCTCTTGACGCCGATGTCATCAAGGCTTACGTCGCGCTTGGCATCGGCATTGGCATCGTCGCTTCGATGGCGTTCGACCTCGTGCGCGACAAGGACATCGCGCTGCTGGAGAGCGACCGCCTTTTTCCGGAAAGCGTCTCCCGCATCGCCGTCCGGCGCGGGCAATACCTGCGCGGCTTCGCCTATCGTTTCATCGAGCTGTGCTCACCGGAGCTTACTGAAGAGCACATCGCCGCCAGCCTGACGGCGGATTTGGGGGCGGGAATCTAGCGGCGCATTCGCGCCTGCGAACCGTATAACCCCTAAATCCATCCAGCCGAGAGCGCTTCGGCCTGCTGCAACACGGTCTGCACCGCCGTGTCCTGTAAATCCGGCGGGTAGCCGTACTTGCGCAGGATGCGCTTGACCAGCACCCGCATCCGGGCGCGCGCCGAATCGCGGTGCGCCCAATCTACCGAGACGTTGCCCTTCAGGCTCACCAGCAGTTCGTGGGCGATGAGCTTGAGCTTGTCGTCGCCCATCGCCTGCACCGCCGAATCATTCTCGGCCAGTGCGTCGTAGAAGGCGATTTCCTCGTCGGACAGGCCGGATTCTTCGCCACGCTGCCGCGCCGCGCGAATGTCCTTCGCCAAGCGGATCAATTCGGCCAGCACTTCGGCAGTGGTGATCGCATTGGCGTGGTAACGCGCAACCGCATCTTCCAACCGCTCCGAGAAGGCGCGCGTCTGCACGATGTTGGCCTTGCTGCGCGAACGGATGCCGTCGTTGATGAGCTTGCGTAACGCTTCCAGCGCAAGGTTCTTCTTCTGCATCTGCTGCACTTCGGCGAGAAATTCATCGGACAGAATGGAAATGTCCGGCGACTGGATGCCCGCAGCCTTGAGGATGTCCACGATCTCGGTCGAAACCACCGCGCGGCTCACGATCTGCCGAATGGCGAAATCGCGCTCCTGCGAGGTGCCGCCAGAACCCGTGGCGCTCTTGACCAGCGCGGTACAGATGGCCTGAAAGAAGCCTACTTCCTCCCGAATTCTCCGCGCTTCGTCCGAGGCCGACGCCAGCGCATACGCCTTGGACAAGGCCAGCACCGCATCCTGGTAGCGCCGCTGGGCATTTTTCTTGCCCTCCGCGCTGCTTTCCGCAGCGGCCCATTGCTGCTGCCCGTCGAGTATCCATTCGATGGCCGCGGCCATCATCGCCAGCCGTTGCTGCGGCGTGCCGTTCAAAGCGGTGGCGTAGTCGAAGCCGTGGTACATGTCGCGCACCACCCCGTACTTTTCCAGCAGCACCGCCACGGCCTGCGCTTCGTCCACGCCGGTGTTCTCGCGATCATCCGCCGAATATTGCGCCAGCGCGGATTTCAGGCTCTGCGCAATGCCGATGTAATCCACGATCAAGCCCGCGGGCTTGTCGCGGAACACGCGGTTCACGCGGGCGATGGCCTGCATCAGGCCGTGGCCTTGCATCGGTTTGTCCACATACATTGTGTGCATGCACGGCGCATCGAAGCCGGTCAGCCACATGTCGCGCACGATGACCAGTTTCAGCGGGTCTTTCGCATCGCGCGCACGCTTGGCGAGAAGGTCGCGCCGCGCTTTGTTGCCAATGTGTCGCTGCCATGCGGGCGGGTCGCTGGCTGCGCCGGTCATCACGATCTTGACCGCCCCGGCATTGTCGTCGGCGCTGTGCCAGTCCGGGCGCAGCTTGACGATTTCGTCGTACAGCGCCACGGCGATGCGGCGGCTCATGCACACCGCCATCGCCTTGCCGTCCAGCGCGACAACGCGATCCTCGAAGTGCGTCACCAAGTCTTTTGCCACCAGCGCAAGGCGCTTTTCGCTGCCGACCAGCGCCTCGATGGTCGTCCATCGCGCTTTGAGCTTTTCCTGCTCGGCTTGCGGCGCGTCTTCGGTCAGGGCCTCGACTTCGGCATCCAGGCTGGACTTTTCATCCTCGTCCAGTTCGATGCGCGCCAGCCGCGATTCGTAATAGATCGGCACTGTCGCGCCATCTTCCACCGCGCGGCTGATGTCGTACACGTCGATGTAGTCGCCAAACACCGCCGGGGTGTTCACGTCCGCCTTCTCGATGGGCGTGCCGGTGAAGCCAATGAACGAGGCGTTCGGCAATGCATCACGCAGATATTTGGCGAAGCCGTAGGATATCTCGCCGGTTCTGGCATCCACCTTCGCGCGGAACCCATATTGCGAACGGTGCGCCTCGTCCGCGATCACTACCACGTTGCGGCGCGTGGTCAGCGGTTCCGCTACTTCGCCGAACTTCTGCAAGGTGGTGAAGATCACGCCGCCCGAGGCCCGCGCCAGCAGTTGTTGCAGATGCTCGCGGCTTTCGGCCTGCACCGGCGTTTGCCGGATCAGGCCGTGGCACATCGAGAAGGTGGCGAACAACTGGTCGTCCAGGTCGTTGCGGTCGGTCAGCAGCACCAGCGTCGGGTTTTCCATCGCCGAATGCTTCACCAGCCGTCCGGCGTAGAAGGCCATCAGCAGGCTTTTGCCGGAACCCTGCGTGTGCCAGATTACGCCCGCGCGCCGGTCACCCCTGGCCTGCGCCGCCACGTCAGGCAGGCCATAAGCCGTCGACTCTTCGCGCACGCCCTGCCACTCGTCCGAGGCGCGAATGGTGGATTCGACGGCGCGATTGACGGCGTGAAACTGGTGATAGCCCGCCACGATCTTCATAAGGCCCGAGCCGGTCTCGCCGAACACGGTGAAATACCGCAACAGGTCTAGAAAGCGTTGCGGTTGAAATACGCCCTCGATCAGCGTTTCCAGTTCCGGCGACCCCTTGGGCGCAATCGTGCTGCCGTCCGTGGTGCGCCACGGCATGAAGCGTTCCAGGTCGGCGGACAGCGAACCCACGCGCGCCGTAATGCCGTCACTCGTGACCAACAATGCATTGCTGTGGAACAGCGCGGCAATCTGCTGCTTGTAGGTTTGCAACTGGTTGAACGCGTCGGCGAGGTTTGTGCCTCCTCTGCCGGGGGCTTTGAGTTCGATCACTGCCAGCGGCAGGCCATTGATGAACAGCACTACGTCCGGGCGGCGCTTCTCTTGCCCGTGGATGACCACGAACTGCTGCACCGCCAGCCAGTCGTTGCGTTCGGGCGTATCGAAGTCGAGCAGCGCCACCTTGCCCGCCGTAAGTACGCCATCCTCGCCATAGTATTCGACGTCCACGCCTTCGGTCAGCAGGGTGTGGATGCGGCGGTTTTCTTCCAGCAGGGCGGGGAATACGGATTGAGTCAGCTTGGCGATAGCATCGGCTCGCGCCTCCGGCGGCAAAGATGGATTGAGCCGCGATACCGCATCTTCCAGCCGCTTTTGCAGCAGCACCACGTCATGGCTGTCGCGTTCCGGCGCGCTGCCGTCCGGGCCGATGACTTTGTCGTGAACCGTGGCGTAGCCCAAGCCGCTCAGTCGCGTGAGCAGGGCGGTTTCGATGTCGGCTTCGGAGAGAAAGGGCATCAGGCTTCCCCTTGTTCTTCGCTTGGCGCCACAATTGGAGCCGGCACGCCGCGCGCAGCATTCAATGCTTCGATGTAGGCATCCCGGTCGAGCTGGTAGAGCAAGCGGCTGACGGGAATATTAAGGAAAAGGTCATCCCCGCCGGGCAGCAGAATCCGAAGTTCGGGATTGCCATCGTCGTCTGTCACCAGTTCCAGTCCAACATTTGTGTCAATCAGTTGATTGAGCGCCGCGAACCGTTCCCACGGTTCGCGGGAATTGACGGGATCACGCTGCGCCTCCAAATAGGCTTGATGCAGAAACGTCACCAGCGCATCTGCTGACAACACGGCCGAGCGCCGATGATGCACGGACAGCTTGGCGAGGAATCCATCCCGTCCGTGGCTGGCTGGGCCGGATTCATTCCGCAAGTCGCCCAAGGCCGCCGTCAGCTTGTGGTGCTGCGATACCAGTTTGAGGAATTTGTTGTTCTGGTTCTCGCCCAGCTTCAGCACACGCACTGCCGCGCTGACCCTTACGCCCAACGATGATGGCTTCTCCCTTGACCAATGCCGTATCGTGGAATCCGTTGATGCCACCTGAGCCGTAGACCGGAGTCTCGCCGTGTTTGCGACTCCTTGCAGGCAATGATTTTCCGTAGGCAAGCGTCAAGAAATCCGTGACGCGCGCAACCCGCCACCCCGTCGAAATCCACGAACCACGATTTGAACAGCGCGCGGGCCATCGCTTCCAGGGTTTCGTTGATGCGGCGGTTGAGTTCGATCTTGTCGTCCAGCGCGCCAAGGATGCGGACGATGGCGCGTTGTTCTTCGACATCATTCGGGAAAACGACTTCCGCAAGATGCAGGTCGTTGCGATTCACGCCGGGAACTGCCGCTTTGTCGGTGTATGCGTGAAAGTTGATGCTGCGCAAAAAATAGCTAACAAACTGCGGGGCGTTGCCCTTGAAATCCTTGACGTATAACGTTGTGTTCAATGGCCAGAAATCATCCTTGATGAAGAATACTTTGCCAATCGTGCCGTACCGCCCCGTCACCACACCGGGGCCTTTCACCATCGCAACCGCGTGCCTGTCCGAAACGCCAGACGACGAAACCAGCGGCACATTACCGGGCTTTCGTTCCTTTTGCGGCAAATCGTAACCGCGCTTGAGTTCGATTACGTCTCCAAGCGTCGTTTCGCGCCACTCACCCGCCATGACTCCCCCCCGCCGGATTCGTAGGGGCGGGTTTCAAACCCGCCCCTACATCGCCCGAATTTGCCCCTGTGATGCGGTCGTAATTACCGTCCGCCCCCACATTGGCCGGGTTTTCGTGATCCATGGCCCATTGCGCCGGGTTGTCGATGATGTACTGGCGAATGCAGTTCAGGGATTCGTCGTCCCGGATGATGTGTTCGTAATAATTGCGTTGCCAGACGGGCGTACCCGCCGCGCCGCGTGATGCGTTGATGCGGCGAGCCGAAAATGTTTTGAACGCACGGACGATTTCCGACAGACGCGGCGACCTCGCCGGGGCGGATTCGCATGGTGTAGGGGCGGGTTTCAAACCCGCCCCTACGGTGTTGGCAACGATTGTGACAATGCCGTGGATATGGTTAGGCATGACTACGAATTCATCCAGGACGATTCCGGCATAGTGCGCGGGGAGATCGTTCCATGCGGCAACAACGATGCACCCTGCATCATTCAACCGCATTTCCTCGCCGGCAATATCACCGAACAGGCAGGCGCGGCCTTGCGTGCAGGCAGTGATGAAATAAGCCCCAGCCCGCGCATAGTCGTAGCCTTTCAGCCGTATCGAACGACGATGATTTGTTCGCCTCAAATCACCTATCATATCCACCCCCATCGGATTCGTAGGGGCGGGTTTCAAACCCGACCCTACATTGGCCGGATTGACTTGTTCGCATCAAATCACCCGCCATAACGCGCCTCCACCGGGCTTTCCTGCACCACCACATACTCCCGTTCAATATTGCGATGAAAACTCTCCGGCAGCTGCGCCCAGTCGTGCGCATCCACCAAGATGGGCAGGGCGCTTTCCTGCAAGGCTTCCTTCACGTCCAGCCAGTCCGGGTGTTCAGCTTTCAGGTTGGCGGGGTTGCGCAGCACGA
>JAIRXQ010000005.1 GCA_031268195.1 Azoarcus sp.
GAGGACGAATGCTACAAAGCCCCCGGCAAAGCGGCGCGGATCTACCACTTCCACAACCACATCAACGGCGCGCCGGAGGAACTCACCGACGAAGCGGGGCAAATCGTCTGGCAGGGAAGATACGAGACGTGGGGAAACCTCGCGCTGCAACGGGTGGCGGAGAATTTCCTGCCCGAGCCGGGCCGCGAGGCGGTGGTCTCGCCGCAACCGCTGCGGATGCAGGGGCAGTACATGGAAGTGGGAACGGGGTTGTGCTACAACACGTTCCGGTACTACGATCCGGACATCGGGCGGTTCATCAGCGAAGACCCGATTGGGTTGTGGGGTGGGGAGAATCTTTATGCGTTTGCGCCCAATACGGATGGGTGGGTGGATCCGTGGGGGTGGTATGCAGGTGAAGGAGAACGCGGATTAGGCAAATACCATGTTTTCCATGAGCACACGCTCGATCCATCCGAGTACAAGATGTCGGATGCAGAGCATTTTAGACGGGCAAATCAAACAGTCTACGAAAGGATGCAAACAGACCCGGCATTCAGGCGTGAGATGAACACAAAGTATCCGGCTGTTGCCGCGCATGTTCAGCCGAATGCAAAAGGGGTGTTTAGCAGGTACGCGCCAGGTAATTTGACGTGGCATCATGGTGATCGCCTTGGTTCCTTACAATTGGTGGACCGCCGCGATCACAAAATTTTTTCTAAAATATATCACCCTGACGGTACTGGCGGCAGAAACAAATGGGGTGGTGGCACCAGTCATCGCCGTGCTTGTTAACAAAGGAGGATGCAATGAAAGTGTTTCACGGGTTTAATGAGTTGCTAAAGGCTTACCAAGTCCTTGGTGTGTCAGGAATACATACCAAATTAGAGTTCGTTAATAACTCTAGGGAAGATATTTTGAATGGTATTTTTTATGTGCCAGAAAATGAAGACGAAGACGAGGAATGTGAAAACACTTTAGAAATGTGGCTTGAAACCCAAATTTTTGAAGATATTGTCGACAATAAGTTGACACATCATCCAGACGCATCTCTTGATGATCTGCTGGAAGCCGTCATCTATTATCTTGAAAAAGATTGTTTCTTGGATTAGTAAGCGTAGTCCGTATCGCGTAGGGTGGGCGTAGCCGTAATCTGCCGCATTCGGAGGGCGAAAGACAACTTATCAGCGTTGCTTCGCTCCGTTTGGAACAGCCCCCTCTCCTGCAAGCGGGAGAGGGGAATTCGCGGGGGAGCGAATAGCGAAGCATTCCCCTCCCGCCTACGGCACCACGGATTATGGGAGAAACTTTCCCGGCTGGAGAGCAGCTCCGGCGTATCGATGGGCGTCTCCGAAATCGCCCAGGCAATCTCGATTCGGTCGACCCCGTAAGGCTTGGCCCCCGTATAGCGCACTTTCACCACCCCTGGCAGCGTGGCGTCGATTTCCGGCTTATCTCCGGACCGATTTCGGCAGGGTCGGCCTTTTGGCGCTGCGCGGTGTCCGAGAGTTCTTCGGTGCGGTGTCTGGCGGCGTCGAGCTCGGCTGTTTGCCTTGCGCCCAGGGCTGGGGATCGGCGTTGATGAGCAAGCCTTCGTCGGCGTGTAGCGCGCCGTGCCGGTCGGTGCGCAGTTCGAACTCCTCGCCGCGTGGTTCGGCTGCGCCGTCTTGCCTCGGATGGGTGAGAAAGCCCTGGTTGAGCTGGGCCTTGCCGTGTTCGGCGCTGCGCTTCGTGCGGACTTCGTTTTGCGTGGCATCGAAGAGGAGTTCGTTGTCCTGGTCGCCGGGATACTCCTTGGTCTTGATGCCGGAGAGCGTCTTGTTGGCCGAAAGCTGGCCCGTGCTCGAGAAGCAGGGCGGCGGGTGCGCGCCGTCGTATATGACGTGAGTGACGATGGGGCGGTCGATGTCGCCTTCGAGAAAGTCGATGAGGACTTTTTGGCCGATACGTGGAATGAACTGGTACCCCCTGCCCGCGCCCGGGTAGACGGCGCGCATCCAGCAGGAGGAGCGCTCGTCGAAGGCCACGCCGCCGATGTCCGAATGTGCGGGATGCTCTTTGGGTCTTGGCCAGTGGAACTGGATTTTGATGCGGCCCATTGCGTCGGTGAAGACATCTTTTCCTTCCGGGCCGACAACTGTCGCTGTTTGTATGCCCTGCGAGGTGGGTTTGGCGTGCCGGGTGTGGCTGAAGGCGGGGGAGAGCGAGACGCCGCGAGGCTGGGCTTCGATCTGCATGCGGTAGGGCGGCGGCGGGGCGGATTCTGCTTTCGGGTCGAGGAAGCGCGAGAGGTCGCCGGGCAGGCTGTCGTGGGCGGTGAATTTTAGGCTGAGGACGGCGAATTTTTTGTTCTTGTCTTTTTGTTGCCTACCGTTGCCGTCGTCTGCGGGATGTCCGGTCAACTCGAACCATTCGCCTGCTTTGATCTGGCGGACGTTGCCTTCGCCGTGGAGCACGCTCTTTTGCCGGTCGCGCACCGCCTGACGCAGGCGGGCGGTGCGGGTGAGCTCACCGCCGTCCGTGCCGTAGTAGAGGGTTTGGAGGTCGTCGTCTTCCAGCGTGCTTTCGGCTTTAGCGGCGCGGCTTTCCGAAGGTGCGAAGGCGTAGCTGCCGTGGCTGTGCAGGTTTTCGTCCGTGCCGATGTGGGTGATGACGGTTTTGTCGTCAAGGCTGACGAGGGCGCTTTGCCGCACGCCAAGCCGCCGCATGCCCTGCCAGCCGGTGAGGCTGTCCGCTTCTTCGGTGGCGTCGGCGTGGTGAAAGTGGATTTTGCCTTGGGTGGCCTGCGGCAGGCTGTAGGGGTCGTCGAAGGCCACGAAGGTGACGAGCGGGATCAGGGTCTCGGCTTTTTCTTCGGCATTGTCTTCGTAGCGATTCGGGCGTTTGCTTGCGTCGGTCGGGCCGCCGGTGTGCTCAAAACGGTAGGCAATGCCTTCTTCGGCCAGCAAACGCTCGACGAAGGCGAGGTCGGTTTCGCAGTATTGCAGGCAGTAGGGGCGTTCAGGGTAGGTTTGGGTCAGTTCGAAGCGGTGCGCGAAGGTCTTGGTAAAGGCGGGGTTGGTGGCAAGGTGTTCGTCGAGAATGGTCTTGACGATGCCAGGGACGCTGATGTCCTGAAAGACGCGGCTGGTGTGGCGGTGGCGCAGGAGCGCGAAGGGCGGTTCGATGCTGAGTTTGTATTTTGTAAAGTCGCCATCCGAGGGCAGGGTGTCGATGCCGGTGACGATGCCGCAGCGGATGATTTCTGTTTCCTGTTCGCCGATGTCCAGTCCGTCCGCATGGGCGGTCAGGATGCCGATTTGCGCGGGCAGGCCCAGGAAGGATTCGGGTTCCAGCGCGGCATGGGTGGAGAGGCAGATGACTTCATGGTGGTAGGGGGCGGAGAGGGCTTCTTTGCCAATGAGGGTTTGCGGCAGTAGTTGCCGCGCGTGACGGCGTCCGTCGCCCAGACGGAGTTTGATGAGGCGGTTGTTTTGGGCGAAGGCGTTGGCGAAGGAGGCAATTTTGCGAATATCCATGATTTTGCGCGTCTTTTGGGGAGTTGGCTGTCGGACATGATGCGCAAATAGCGGATCCTCGATGACATGAAAGTAGATATTAAGAATTCCTTGCAGCTTCTTGTTATTAAGGATTCCTTAGTTTCCGATTATCGAAAAACTCAGACCCTCTTAGTTTTTTTGATGCGTAACCGGGGTCATGTCGGACGCCACTATCTTCGCTATCCGCTTGAGGCAGGCGCGTTTGTTGGCGGGGTATACGCAGATGCAGCTGGGTGTGGCGGCGCAGATCGATGAGTATTCGGCCAGCGCGCGCATCAACCAGTACGAGCGCGGCAAGCATTGGCCGGATTTCGGCACGGCGCGGCGGCTGGCCTCGTCCCTGAAAGTGCCCGTGGCTTTTTTTTATGCTGTAGACGATGGTCTGGCGGAACTGATCCAGCGCTTCGGGGCATTGGGCGCACACGAGCGGGAAGCCTTGCTGGACGAGGCCAAGGCGCTCTGCAAGGGGGATGCCGCGCGCGGGGAGGCGCAAAAATGAGGCCCATGAGGCCTATGAGGCCCGCCGGGCTTTGTTCGCCGGACTTTGTTGTTGGGGCGATGTTGTTTGGGGCGACATAGCGGGTTTGAACCGCTGACCCTCGGATCCACAATCCGATGCTCTACCAACTGAGCTAATGCCGCCGCCGTGGCGGCCTTGCCGATGCAAGGCCGAAAAACCGTTCTCTGGCCTGCCCGGCAGGGCTCGAACCTGCAACCCCCGGCTTAGAAGGCCGGTGCTCTATCCAGTTGAGCTACGGGCAGCGATCCCCGCGGACAGTCCGGGGCGAGCTGGTCGGGGTGGAGGGATTCGAACCCCCGACATCTTGCTCCCAAAGCAAGCGCGCTACCGGACTGCGCTACACCCCGAGAAGCGCGCACTCTACCGGGAGTTCTCCGCGCCGTCAAACGACGCGCGGGCAGCGAGCCGGGCGGGAGGTTGTTCAAAACCTCGTTCATAAACTTCGTTCAAAAACCGGCAGCTGGGGGGGGATTTGCTGGCGGAATTCCATTTCCTCGTGGTGTATGCTCACAGGCACCCCATCGCGTCCTCCCCGGCGTCTTCCCCGACGTTCTCCCCGACGTTCCTCCTTAACGTAATGAATTTCGAGCCGAATCCCGAGCCTGTGCCATCTTTTTTCGCTCGCGGACGCTTGCGGCGTCTTGCGTGCGTGTTTGCCGGCGTTGGCCTGATCGCCGGGTTGGGCGCGCTCTGGCTTGCCACGACGCCATCCGGCCTGCGTGCGTTGCTGGGCATGGCCGAAGCCTTCGGCGGCGGGGCATTTCATGCCGAAGGTGTCAGCGGCCCGCTGCGCGGGCCAATCGCCGTGGCGCGGCTACATCTCGATTTGGCGGGAGCGAAGATCGAACTCGCCGGCGTGAGGCTCGATTGGCGCTTGGCGGCGCTGTGGTCGGGGCGGCTCGAAGTGGCCAGGCTGCGCGCCGAGTCCGTGGCGGTTTTCCTCAAACCGTCGTCCGGCGACGCGCCGCGTGCCGCGCTGGAGACTTTGCGTACGCCGCTGGCGTTCGATCTTGCGGCGCTGGAAGTCGGCCGGCTGGCTGTGTATGGCGCGCCGCCGCATGCAGGCGGGGAGGAGGCATCGCCGCAGTTTTCGTTGCGCGACGGGATGGTTTCCCTGCGCGCCGACAACGAACGCTTCGAGCTGCGTCAGCTTGCGGCCGCGCTGCCCACAGGCAAGCTGGAAGCCACGGGCGAACTGGGTGCGGTCAAGCCTTGCGCGCTGCGGCTCGCGGCCAAATTCGCGGCGCAGGATTACACGCTGGAAGGCGAGGGCGAGGGCAGTCTGGCCGAAGCTGTACTGCATTTGCGCGCACAGGGGCGGGCGCTGCGGGGCGTGGTCAAGGTGACGGCGACGCCGTTTGCGGCCGTGCCGCTGCAAGGGGTGGACATCGATGTCGACGAGTTCGACCCTGCTGCCGTGTTCCCCGGCTTGCCGCGCGCGGGGTTGCGGCTGCATGCGGCGCTTGCCGCTGCGGGCGATACGGACAGGCCCGGGCTGCGCGGGCCGGTTTCTGTTGCCAACGCCCGTCCGTCCACGCTCGATGCGGGCGGGCTGCCGCTGAAAAGCCTCGCGCTGCGGCTCGATGCCAGGCTGGACGAAGTGCGGCTCGATGACATCGCGCTCGACACCGGCAAGGGCACGCTCACCGGCACGCTGCAATGGCGTGCGGCGCGCGAAGGGGAGGGCGGGGATCAGGACAACAATGCGGCGGCGCCCGCTTTCGCGCTGGAGGCGGCGCTGCACGCGCTCGACCCGCGGGTGATTTACGCCGCTGCGCCGCGCGCCACGATCAATCTGCACGCCGCGGCGAGCGGCAGCTTCGCCGCGCGGCCCACGGCGACGGTGCGGGCCGAATTTGCTGAAAGCCGCCTCGAAGGACGACCGCTTGCGGGCGGCGGACGCTTGACGTGGGACGGCGCGCATGTGCGCGATGCCGATGTGTCGTTCGATTTCGCGGGCAATCTCGTGAAGCTCGCGGGCGCATGGGGCAGGGCTGCCGACCGGCTCACGTTCGAGATCGACGCGCCGCGTCTGGCCTTGGCCGGTTTCGGGTTGGACGGGCGGCTGCGCGCGGCGGGCGATCTCGGCGGCGGGCTGGATGCCCCGGCGGGCACCGTGCATGTTGAAGGTGAAAGGCTGCGGTTGCCCGGCAATGTGTCCATCGTTTCGCTTGCCGGGGATATTCGCCTCGCCGCCGGGGAATCCGGGGCGCTCGCGCTCGCCCTGAACGGCGCGGGCATCGTCGCGGGCGAGGCGCGGGTGACGTCCGTGCGCCTGACGGCCGACGGGCAGCGGGACAATCAGCATATCGCTCTCGCCGCCGATGGCGGATTCGGCGGCAACGCCGCCGGGATCGATGCGACGGCGCAAGGCGGCATCAAAGCCGGACGCTGGCGCGGGCGCGTGCTCACATTGGCGAGTCGCGGGCGCTGGCCCGTGCGTCTGGTCGCGCCCGCCGTGTTGGAGGTGGGCGGTGCGGCAGTGGGCGACGCGAAGGTGGGGGACGCGAAGGTGGGGGACAAATTCGTGTTGCAGGGCGCGACGTTCGAGGTCGGTGAAAAAGGCCGCCTCGAACTGGCCGAGACGCGTTGGAGCCCTGGCGCCGCCGTGCTGCGCGGCAAGCTTGAGGGGGTGGCGCTGTCGATGGTGCCGGGGCTGGCGCAGGGGCGGCGCGATCCGCTCGTCTTGGGCGCGGAGTGGGATTTGCGGTTGGGCGAGAGCATCGAGGGCCGCGCCACGGTGCAGCGCGAAGCGGGCGATGTGACCGTGCGCGGCGAAATCGCCACCCGGCTCGGGCTGAGCATGCTCGAAGGCCACCTTTATGCGCACAACCGGCGCGTGACGCTGGCGCTGGCCGCGCGCGGCAGTGAGGTGGGCGAAATCGGCCTGTCGCTGGAGGCCGGTATCGAACGCGCTGGCGCGGGCTGGCGGCTCGCGCCGCATGCGCCGCTCACCGGCGCGGCGCATCTCGATATGCCATCGCTCGCGTGGCTGGGCCGCCTGCTGCGCGAAAACGCTGATATCGACGGCGCGCTCACGGCGGACATCAGCGCCGTCGGCACGCCCGCCGCGCCGGATTTGCGCGGCAACATCGCCGGTCACAACCTGAAGATCGCCCTCGTCGATCAAGGCTTGATCCTCGCGGGCGGCGAGCTCGAGGCGGGATTCACGCATCATGATGGACGGCAGAATCTGCATCTGGGGCGGCTTGCCTTCGAGTCCGCCAATCGTGTGAAGCCCAACGACAAGCGCGTCCCCTATGCCGAACTCACGGCTACGCCGGGCCGTCTGCGGGTGACGGGCGATGTCGCGCTCGGCGCGCTGGAGGCCGGTGTGACGCAACGCGGCCAGTTCGCCTACACCGCCGAGCGGCTGCCCTTGTTGCAGCGCCCGGATCGCTGGTTGATCGTCTCCGGGCAGGGCGAAGCCGTGCTGGAAGGCAAGGCGCTGGAGGTCGACGCCCGGCTGCAAGCCGACGCCGGTTATATCGCCATCGACGATACGCCCGCGCCCAGTCTGGGCGACGATGTGGTGGTGCATCGTAAACAACGCTTGGGCGAGACGCCGGAGGCTGCTACCGCCAATGCGAGCGATGCGGGCGACGCGGGCGGCGCGCTCGCCATGTCCGGCAAGATCGCGCTCGAACTTGGGCAAGCGTTCTATCTCGATGCGTTCGGCGTCGATGCGAGGCTCGCGGGCAGCATGGACGTGCAGTTGCACGCGCCGCAGCCGCCGCGCGCCCTCGGCGCCATCCGCACCGTCGATGGCGCCTGGCGCGGCTACGGGCAACGATTGGCCATCGAACGCGGCACGCTCACTTTTCAGGGCGATCCCGCCAATCCGGGCCTCAATATCGTCGCCATGCGGCGCGGCATGGAGATCGACGCCGGGGTGTCGATCACGGGCGATGTCGAACATCCGATCGTGAAACTGGTGTCCGAACCGAACGTGCCCGATCCGGAAAAGCTCTCCTGGCTCGTACTCGGCCGCGCGCCCGACGCCGCCGGGGCCGACCTCGGCCTGCTCGTGCCCGCCGCGCAGGCGCTGTTTGGCAGTACCGGCGGCGGCATGACCGACGAGCTCGCGCGCGGCCTCGGCTTCGATAGCATCAGCGTCGGGCAGGGCGATCTCAACAGCAGCCGCCGCAGCGCCACCAGCAAAGTCGTGGGCGGCGGCTCCACCATCAGCGCCGGCCCGGCCACCGCCGACGATGTGGTTGCCGTCGGCAAACGCCTGACCAACGACCTGTCGCTCTCTTTCGAACAAAGCCTCGGCGGGGCGGATTCTTTGGTCAAGCTCACTTACCGGCTGAGCCGCCGTCTCTCCTTCGTCGCCCGCGGCGGCACCGACAACGCGCTGGACGTGTATTACACGTTCTCGTTCCGCGAAGGCCGGCGGGAGAAAACGGCGGACGCCAGGGAAGGCGGCGACCGGGCGGGCCGGACAAACGATGTGCAGTGATTTGCCGTGAAGGGCGCGGGGCAGCGGGGGATGCTTTCGCCGGGACAGGCCGAGACGGCATGTGCGGTATGGCGATGTCGCGGCAAGGGGTGTTCATGCGATTGCCCTGATGAGCACGCGCGGCGCGCGCAAAAGCTGCCGTTGTCGTGCCATGCTAAAATCCCGGTTCCCCCTCCCGCGCCGGGCGAGCCTTTGGGCTGCCCGGTTTTGTTTCCGTCCATGCCTTCCTGTATGCAGCTCTACGCGCTGGGACTCAACCATCACACCGCACCGCTCGCCATTCGCGAGCGGGTGGCGTTCGGGGCGGGTGGACTGGATCGGGCCTTGCGCGATCTGACGAGCGGACGGGTGGTGCGGGAGGCGGCGATTCTGTCGACCTGTAATCGCACCGAACTGTATTTCGCCGCCGATGCGCCGCAGTACGCCGCCGACTGGCTGGCGCAGTTCCATCGCTTGCCGCCGGGCGAGGTCGCGCCCTATCTCTATTCGCACCCCGAACGCGAGGCAGTGCGGCACGTATTCCGGGTGGCGAGCGGGCTGGATTCGATGGTGCTCGGAGAGCCGCAGATTCTTGGGCAGGTCAAGGAGGCCGTGCGCCATGCCGAGGAAGCGGGCACGCTCGGCACGCTGCTGCACAAGCTGTTCCAGAACACGTTCGCGGTCGCCAAGGAAGTGCGTTCGAGCACCGCTATCGGCGCGAACATCGTGTCGATGGCGGCCGCCGCCGTGCATCTGGCGGAACGGATTTTCGAGCGCATCGACGAACAGCACGTCCTGTTCATCGGGGCGGGCGAAATGATCGAACTGTGTGCGGCGCACTTCGCGGGCGCGAAGCCGAAATCCATCGCCATCGCCAACCGCACCGAGGCGCGCGCCTCGGCGCTGGCCGGACACTTCGGCGCGGGCACGCTGAAAATGGAGGCGCTGGCCGAGGCGTTGCCGCGCTTCGATATCGTGGTGTCCTGTACCGCCTCGCCCTTGCCCATCGTCGGTTTGGGCATGGTCGAGCGCGCGGTGAAGGCGCGGCGGCATCGCCCGATGGTGATGGTCGATCTCGCCGTGCCGCGCGACATCGAAGCGGAAGTCTCCGCGCTCGACGATGTGTTCCTCTATTCGGTCGACGATCTTGCGCAGGTGGTCGAAGCCGGGCTGGAATCGCGCCAGCAGGCGGTGGTGGAGGCCGAAGGCATCATCGACGCTCGCGTCGACGGCTTCCTGCACTGGATGCGCACGCGCGACGCGGTGCCCGCCATCCGTGCGCTGCGCGAACACGCCGAGATGGTGCGCGAAGCGGAACTCGGCCGCGCCCTCAAACAACTCGCGCGCGGTGATGCGCCGGGCAAGGTGCTCGAAGCCCTCTCGCACGGGCTCACCAACAAACTGATGCACGGCCCGACACGCTATCTCAATCAGGACGAATGCGAAGCGCATCATGACGCCGCGCACATCGTGCGGCGGCTGTTCAACCTGCCCGAACAATGAAACAAAGTCTCCGCGACAAACTCGACCGGCTCATCGACCGCCTCGAAGAACTCGACCGCGAACTGGGCGGCGAGGCGGCGGCCCGGGACATGAACCGTTTCCGTGATCTTTCCCGCGAACGCGCCGAGATCGAACCAGTGACGGCGCTCTACCGCGAATTGCTCGAACGCGAGGCCGATTGCGCCACGGCGAAGGAATTGCTCGACGAGCCGGAGATGGCCGAATTGGGCGAGGCGGAACTCGCGGCAGGGCGGCAGCGCTGCGCCGAACTCGAAGACGAATTGCAACGGGCGCTGCTGCCGCGCGACCCGAGTGACGGGCGCAATCTGTTCCTCGAAATCCGCGCCGGCACGGGTGGCGAAGAAGCGGCGCTGTTCGCCGCCGATTTGCTGCGCATGTATACGCGCTACGCCGAGCGCCAGCGCTGGGGGGTGGAAATCGTCTCCGCCAACGAATCCGATCTTGGCGGCTACCGCGAAGCCATCGTGCGCGTGCTGGGGGCGGGGGCGTGGTCGCGGCTCAAATTCGAGTCCGGCGGCCATCGCGTGCAGCGCGTGCCGGTAACGGAAACGCAGGGGCGCATCCACACGTCCGCCTGCACCGTGGCGGTGATGCCGGAAGCAGATGAACTGGAAGCACAGGAAATCAACCCCGCCGAACTGCGCATCGACACCTTTCGCGCCTCCGGCGCGGGTGGGCAGCACATCAACAAGACCGATTCCGCCGTGCGCATCACCCACTTGCCGACGGGCCTGGTGGTCGAATGTCAGGCCGAGCGCAGCCAGCACAGCAACAAGGCGCGCGCGCTCGCGGTGCTGGCCGCGCGCCTGTTCAATGCGCGCCTGCGCGAACGGCAGGCGACGGAGGCCGCGACACGGCGCGGCCTCATCGGCAGCGGCGATCGCTCCGAGCGCATCCGCACCTACAACTTCCCGCAGGGGCGGGTGACGGATCACCGGATCAATCTCACGCTGCACCGGCTCGACGCGGTCATGGACGGCGATCTCGACGAAATCCTCGCCGCGCTCGCCTTCGAGCATCAGGCCGAACAACTGGCGGCGCTGGCAGAGGACGCATGCGCATGAACGCCCCCCCCGCCACCGACATCGGCGGCGCGCTGGCGTGGGCGAGAAAGCGCATTCCGCCTTCGGAAGCGCGGCTGCTCCTGCGCCACGTCTGCCACCAGCCCGCCGCGCATCTGGCCGCCTGGCCGGAAGAAGTCTTGCCAACCGCGGCGTGGAACGCTTTCCGCGCCTTGGTCGAGCGTCGCGCGGCCGGGGAGCCGGTGGCTTACCTGACGGGCGAGCGCGAATTCTACGGACGTGTGTTCAAGGTCAGCCCGAAAGTGCTGATTCCGCGTCCCGAAACCGAACTGCTCGTCGAACTGGCGCTCGCCCATTACGCCGCCGCGCCGGGGGTGAAGGCGCTCGACCTCGGCACGGGCTCCGGTGTGCTGGCGATCACACTGGCGCTGGAGCTCGCCCGCCCGCGCATCGTCGCCGTCGACTGCTCGCGCGAGGCGCTGGAGGTGGCGGCCGCCAACGCGGTGCGGCTGGCGGCGAACGTCTCGTTTCTGTGCGGCAACTGGTTCGTCGGTCTGGGGCGCGAGCAATTCGACCTCATCGTCGCCAACCCGCCCTATGTCGCGGAGGACGATCCGCATCTGGTCATGGGCGATCTGCGTTTCGAGCCGCGCCGCGGACTGGCCGCGAGCCGGGGCGGGCTCTCCGAGCTGGCGAGCATCATCGCCGATGCCGGAGGCCATCTCGAAACCGGCGGGCGCATCTTCATGGAGCACGGCTACGACCAGGCCGCTGCCGTGCGCGGACTCCTGACCGACGCCGGCTTCGCGGACATTGCCTCATGGCGGGATATGGCGGGCATCGAGCGCGTCTCCGGCGGGCGCTGGACGGGATGAGGGCATCCGCGCGCATTGCCGGGAAAGGCACGCTCGGGTATAGTTCGGCCCCTCGCCGGTGTAGCTCAGTTGGTAGAGCAGCGCATTCGTAATGCGAAGGTCGACAGTTCGAGTCCGTCCTCCGGCACCATAAAATCGCGAATTTGTTGGGTTTGCGGCGTAGATGGGAGATTTTGGGGATCACTCGTCCGCGAAAAGTTTAGGGAATCCCTGATTTATTCCAGTCCTGCTCGATCCCTGCCCAATCACACAACGAAGAATCAATGGGTTATGGGTCGCAAATTCGGAAGAAGCCCAGGGCAATCGGGCGAACAAATTTTTCCAACCTGTCGTTTTAGCGTTATCCCCATCATGCTTGCAGCCCCTTTCATCCGCTGCGAGACGCCTCATCTCTTCATAAGCCACGGACCCGTCAAGCAACGATCACCTGATTGCCCCCCACACAACCCCCCTCAAAAAAACCATTGCACCCCCCATCTCCAAAGTAGTACGATGCCAACCAATTTTGACCTCTATCCAAACGTCCCGAATACATGACGGGTGACTTATGAAACAAGCACATACAATGCTTTCAGGATATCCAGATAGTCTACCCCCCCCGCATTCCATTTGAATAACCGCCCCGCATCTGCGCCGCACCTCGCATCAGAGACACGCAGCGCCCCCGGCTTTCTCCCGCCGCGCTGGATGCGCTGGATCGCGCGGCTACTGA
>JAIRXQ010000077.1 GCA_031268195.1 Azoarcus sp.
TGAAACGAATCTGGGAACACAGGAACGATGTAACCGACGGATTCAGCCGAAAATACGGCGTTCATTTATTGGCATACTACGAGCAGCATGTTTCGATGGAGGAAGCCATCACGCGCGAAAAGCAGATCAAAAAATGGAATCGGGCTTGGAAAATCCGGTTGATCGAGGAACGCAACCCGCAATGGCGAGATTTATGGGGAGAAATTATTGGTGCAGATACGGCAAACTGAAATCTTTCCGCCGCATTTGTTTTTACAACGGTTTCTCTTGTCGTCATTCCCGCGCAGACATTTCCCCTCGTCATTCCCGCGAAGGCGGGAATCCAGAAACGTATTTCCCGGTGCGCAGCGCCGCATTTCTTTATTTTGCAGCCCTTTGGGCTGAAGTGAACGCACTGGATTCCCGCCTTCGCGGGAATGACGAGGGGTTTAATATGCGTTTGGTGAAAGCCAAAGACCGGGAGGAAACGTGAAGGCGTGGCCCAAGGTAGCGCTCGGTGATATTTGCGTTTCTGCGGAACGCTATACGACGCCGACACCCGGAGAAATCTACCGTCAGTTGGGCGTGCGTCTCTGGGGTAAGGGTGCGTATGAACGCGAGAAGATTGACGGGGCTGATACAAAATATGCCAATTTCAACTGCATCGCCACTGACGACCTCGTTGTCAACAAAATTTGGGCACGCAATGGCGCAGTCGCTGTCGCAACGCAAGAGCAGGCTGGTACCTACGTCAGTACTGAGTTCCCGACATTTGTTCTCGACCACGGACACATAGACCCGCGCTGGATGCAGCTTGTTACCAAATGGCAAGGCTTCTGGTCGGCTTGCGATGAAAAAGCACAAGGCACGAGCGGCAAGAACCGAATAAAGCCGAGCCAATTCCTTTCCATCAAAATTCCACTCCCACCGCTCCCCGAGCAACAAGCCATCGTCGCCCGCCTCGACGCGCTGGCAGAGAAAACCCGGCAGGTCGAAGCGCATCTGGACGCCTCAGAACGCGACGCCGAACATCTGCTGGCCCTTCGCTTTCATGAGGCTATCGCTGATGCGCCCTTGCGTCCGATGGCGGAAGTCGCGCCGTTGGTGCGGCGCGATGTCAGCATAGACCCCGAAGCGATTTACACGGAGTTGGGTGTCCGTAGCTTTTATAAGGGCACTTTCCACCGGCGCACTGTGCCGGGGACGGACTATTCGTGGCAAAACCTGTACCGAGTCAAAAGTGGCGATCTGGTGTTCAGTAACATCATGGCGTGGGAACAAGCCGTTGCCATCGCCAAGCCCGAAGATGATGCATGCGTGGGCAATCACCGGATGCTGACCTGCGAAGCAAAGGCCGATTGTGTTGTTCCGGGTTATCTCTGGTACTACTTCACCACGCCAGATGGTTTCGACAAGATTTACGCCGCATCGCCCGGTACTGCTGCCCGCAACCGAACGATGACGGCCACCGCGTTGATGGCGATTGAGGTTCCTGTCCCGTCTCTTGCTGCCCAGCAATCCTTCGATCACCTGCAAGCCGAAGTCGCCGCACTCAAGGCCCAACATGCCGCCATCCGTACCGCCAACACCGCCCTGTTGCCCGCGACGCTGGAGCGGGTGTTTGCTGGAGGCTACTGAACAGATATGCCAGCCGACGAATTGCCAGACGATTTATTCGCAGACATCCAAGAGGTTTTTAGAAAAACCCCGGTGCTGCTCATTGGGTCTGGCTTCTCCTGCGGCTATGGCCTTCCAAGCATGGGAGGCTTGGCGGAGCACTTGGCAACCGCTGTCCGTGATGTGCTGGCTACCGATGGAGCAAGGGATGCTTGGGCGCAATCAGTCGATGCGATAAAGGCAAATCTGGAGGCTGGCCTGAATGGTATTCCGGTTAACACGCCGGAATGGGACGAGATCGTATCGGCCATACGTGGAGAAACCGCAAAGCTGATTCTTGACAGTACCATCACCGCAGAAGCGAAGATTCTTGGTGAAAAAGTAGCAGGTAGTCATGCGCCGTCACGTCTCCTGAAGCGATTGTTCGATGGCTCGCCGCAGAACGCGGAAAGCATCCACGTCATTACGACCAACTACGATACGCTGCTGGAGTTGTTCTGCGATCTGGCGGAACTTCCTCTGGACACAGGATTCACAGGGTTCCGTCGGCGCAAGCCGCGATCCCGCCCGCTTTTTCAGACGCAATACAGTCGTGTTCTGGTGACCGAAAAACGCCAGTACCAGGTCGATCACCGCCCCTGCAAAACCGTTCGCCTGTACAAGCCTCATGGCTCGATCAATTGGCTAACAACCGATGAGGGACAAGTAGTGGAAGTCCTCAACGACGTTTCTGCCGCAGGGCGAGCCATTGTCGTGCCCGGCCCATCAAAGTATAAAGACGAACTTGTCAACACGCTGTTCGATGCAATGCGTACCGAGATGAATACGGTGCTCACCAATGCTGGAGCCTTGTTGTGCATTGGCTTCGGATTCAATGATGAGCATTTGCAGGGCGTCATCAAGCACCGTCTGGCGGGAGGAATGCCTGTCATCATCATCACGCGCAGTGCGACCCCGAATATTGAGCAACTGCTCCGCGATTACCCCCATGTGATTGCCTTGTTCAAATTGGGTGAAGGGGCGGTTTGTCGCTGGAACGGGAACACGCTGCAATCCTCAGAGCCTCTCTGGCAGCTTGATGATTTTCTGAAAAAATTCTTGGAGTAAGACAACGATGAGCATTTTCAATTTCACCGAAGAACAATCCTTGGGCGAAGTTCGCAGCGTCGAAACCTCACGAATCACGGTGCGAGTAACCGACGGGCAACGCCTGCAAAAGGCGCGCGTCGGTCGCTTGGTCGCCATCCAGTCGATGGGAGATGAATGGCTGATCGGCATCATCGAACGCGTTTGGCGTCACCCGGTCGAACTGCCGACCTTTTCAGAGGGTGATACGCCCCCCGATCTGTCTGGCATGTCGCAAGAAGAAAACGGTATTTCGATCAGCTTGGTCGGTACCTATCGCGCTCGTGACGGACAACGCAAGGACGCCTTCACTCGCGCCGTTTTCATCCTGCCCGAAATCAACCGGCCAGTATTTCCCATCGAGGAAACGTCCCTCGAAAACTTTATGGGCATCTTGAGTACGTCTTCCAAGACGGATGCGGTGGCCCCGCTCAAAGTCGGAACCTACACGCTGGACGGCAAGGCCAGCGCCTACATCGACGGAGACAAGCTCTTCCAGAGGCACGCGGCGCTGCTGGGCAGCACGGGGTCGGGAAAATCCTTCGCCGTGGCCTCCATTCTGGAACAGTCCGCGCAGTTGCCTCATGCGAACATTGTTGTGCTCGACCTGCATGGAGAATATTCGAGCATGAAATTCGCTTCGCATTACCGCATCGCTGGCATCAGTGACATCAAAACCAAGAACGACGGCGCAATCTTCCTGCCCTTCTGGTTGCTAACCTACGACGAGATGCAGTCGGTGTTTGTGGATCGTTCGGGTGACAACGCCCCCAATCAGGCGCTTGCGCTGATGGATTCGGTTATTGAAATGAAGCACGCCGCTATTTCCGCGCTTGGCAAGCCGGAGCTACTGGAAGGGTTTACGGTCGACACGCCCGTGCCTTATCGGCTTGACGGCCTTGTCCAATCGCTGGACAACAAGAACGACGAAGCGATCGATACCGGGGAAACGTATGCGAGCGGCCCTCGCAGGGGACAACCCAAAACCGAGAAAGGCCCGTTAAACGGAAAGCTCTCGCGCTTTCTCATTCGTTTGAAGACCAAGATGAACGACCGTCGCTACGCGTTCATGTATCAGGCGCCAGAAGAATACGAGGCTTACGAAGCATTGCACGTGCTGGCGAATAAGCTGCTCGGCACGGGTAACGTCAAGGACAACGTCAATCCCGGCATCAAGATCATCGACTTCTCCGAGGTGCCTTCCGATATTCTGCCGGTGGTGGTGGGTTTGGTCGGGCGATTGATCTACCAGATTCAGTTCTGGAGCAGTCCGGGTGAAGACGGCGATGCACGACACCCCATCGTGATCGTTTGCGACGAGGCCCACCTGTACCTGCCCAGTAGTGCGACATCTACCGGCCCGCTGGAAAAGCGTGCCCTAGAGAATTACGAGCGCATCGCCAAAGAAGGGCGCAAATACGGCGTTGGCCTGATGGTGGTCAGCCAGCGCCCATCAGATGTCAGCACGACCATTCTCAGCCAGTGCAGCAACATCATCAGTTTGCGTCTTGCCAACAAGACCGACCAATCCGTCGTGAAGCAACTCTTGCCGGAAAGTTTGGAAGGGCTGATGGAAGTACTGCCGACGCTGGATGTGGGCGAAGCCGTTGTGGTGGGCGATGCCACTTTGCTGCCGACCCGAATCAAGATGTCGAAACCCAAATACGAGCCGCGTAGCGCGACGATCCCGTTTTGGGCACGCTGGGCCAAACCCAAGGCGGAGGTCAATCTGGCTGCCGCAGTAGAAAACATGCGCCGTCAATCACGCAATCACGAAAGATAGGGTATCCGTACCACCTTTTTTTTAGAAAGCGGTGCCCATATGAACGAGGCCGGTCTCCTGCAAATCCTCACATGTGGCGAAGACAGCCACTACCAGTTCGAGCGCGACGAAACCAACGACGACAGCATCGCGTGGGAACTGGCTGCGGTTTACCAACAGCGGCGGCCTGTTGCTGCTGGGCGTGGCGACAGTGATCGCGTACCCGGGCTGAACGCCATCGGCGTGTGGTGTTTGAGCCAATTGATCTCAAATGCCGCGTCGCAGAACATCCGCCCGCCGATTCATCCAATGACCGATGTATCGAAAACCAAAGTGCCAAAAGAAAGGAAAGGGCCAAGGGAATGGGGTCAAGGGGAAATGAACTACCCCCAAAAGGCAAAAGGCTCAAAGGGTTTCAACAAAACGGTGGCATGCTGTTGACGCCGCCACTCTTTCATGAATACGACATTATAGATGACAGCGTTTTCGCTGCTCAACCCTCAGAGCAGCGCTCAAAACTGCCGATGAAGCAGGTACCCGCGCCCAATTCATCGCACCAATGCCGTACCACCTTGTGGTTCAGTGAGACGCGAATGGACATTGGAAGACGGCGGTGGAAACTTGCGATTGCCAAACTAGGGCAATCGCATGAATGCCGCTATCGTGCACGCTGACATTTTTTCGTTTACGCACAAAGGCTTACACAGGGGCTGTTGTCTCGACCCCATCCCGCACAAAGGCGGCATCAAGGTGCGACGACTCATCGCCGCAACTTCCGATCTCTATCGAGAACACCTGTTCGGTATGGCGGTGTAGCGGCAAGAAGGGTTCGTGCGATTGCCCTGGGCAATCGCCCTTTATCGAACGTTCGCCGCGCAAAGCGGGGTAGAATGCGCGCCCTTGCCGAGGCGAAAACCATGTCCAAGATCGAACTCTCCCCTGCCGAGCGCCGCGACCTGCGCGCCCGCGCCCATGCCATCGATCCCGTCGTCACCGTCGCCGGCAACGGCCTTGCGCCCACCGTGCTCGCGGAAATCGAACGTTCGCTGCAAGCACACGAACTCATCAAGGTGCGCACGCAAGGCATCGAGCGCGCCGAGCGCGAAGCCTTGTTGATCGAACTCTGCGACAAACTGGACGCGGCGCCCGTCCAACGCATCGGCAACATCCTCATCGTCTGGCGGCCGCGTAAGGAAGTCTCCAGGCCCATCACCGAGAAACCCGCCATCGCCAAATCTGCCACGGGCAAATCTGCCGCCGCTTTTGCGGCAGCCGCCCGCCGCGCCGCGCTCGCCAGAGCCGCGGCCAAGAAAAAACCAGAAGAAAAGCGCAAGCACTGGTTCGGGCAAAAACCGGCAGGTCGCGGTCGCTGACCCCCCGCCCCACTCCCCCTAATCCCCTCCGCAGTCGCTCAAAAACTCCCTCGAACCTCGCCAGGAGGTTCAAGGGCGCGCGTCGGCGCTTTCCCTTGCCGCAGTAGGCGTATACCCCTATCGATCTGCCTGTTGCGTTGCAAAACAGGTGTGATAGGATAGTTTTGTTTTATATAAGACATGTTTTATATAAGACACCGCCCGCAAGTTATCTCAGGCGCCCACCGCTTCGCGCTGTGTCCTGTCCTTGGGCGCTGTTCGTCCGCTCGCAGTCCTTCCTCACAGTACTTCCCAATTGAACCCAAGGAGGTTTTTATGTCCCGAGAAGCAGAAAGCTTGGCCCTGGCACATGAATGGGCAACGAGTCCTCGCTGGCGCTGGCAAGGCATCCGCCGCAACTACACTCCCCAGGACGTCGTGCGCCTGCGCGGTTCGATGCGGATTGAATACACGCTGGCGAAAGCAGGCGCGGAAAAGCTTTGGAAAAAGCTGCACGGCGAAGCGAAAAAAGGTTACGTCAACGCTTTCGGCGCCGTCACCGCCGGGCAGGCCATGCAACAGGCCAAAGCCGGGCTGGAAGCCGTCTATCTTTCGGGCTGGCAGGTCGCCGCCGACGGCAACACATCCGAAACCATGTATCCTGACCAGTCGTTGTATGCCTACGATTCCGTGCCCACGATGGTTCGGCGCATCAACAATACATTCAAGCGCGCCGACGAAATCCAGCATGCGCGCGGCATCGATCCGGGCGATGAAGCGTTCGTCGACTACTTTTTGCCCATCGTGGCCGATGCGGAAGCCGGATTCGGGGGCGTACTCAACGCCTTCGAACTGATGAAGAACATGATCGCCGCGGGCGCGGCGGGGGTGCACTTCGAGGATCAACTCGCGGCGGTGAAAAAATGCGGCCACATGGGCGGCAAAGTGCTGGTGCCAACGCGCGAGGCCATCGACAAGCTGAACGCGGCGCGGCTCGCCGCCGACGTCATGGACGTGCCGACGCTGATTCTGGCGCGCACCGACGCGGAGGCCGCCAATCTCCTGACCTCCGATTGCGACGACAACGACCGTCCCTTCCTCTCCGGCGAACGCACGCCGGAAGGCTTTTTCCGCGTGCGAAATGGTCTGGAACAGGCCATTTCACGCGGCGTGGCCTACGCGCCCTACGCGGATCTGGTCTGGTGCGAAACGGGGACGCCCGACCTTGGTTTTGCGCGCGAATTCGCCAAAGCCGTGCAGGACGCCTGCCCGGGACGTTTGCTTGCCTACAATTGTTCGCCTTCCTTCAACTGGAAAAAGAACCTCGACGACAAGACCATCGCCCGCTTTCAGGAAGAACTGGCCAACATGGGCTACAAATACCAGTTCATCACGCTGGCCGGCATCCACATCAATTGGTACAACACGTTCCGTTTCGCGCACGCCTACGCGCGCGGCGAGGGCATGCGCCATTACGTCGACATGGTGCAGGAGCCGGAATTTGCCGCGCGCGAGCTCGGCTACACTTTCGTGTCTCACCAGCAGGAAGTGGGCGCCGGTTATTTCGACGACGTGACCACGGTGATTCAAGGCGGCTCTTCATCGGTCAAGGCGCTCGCCGGTTCGACCGAGGAAGCGCAGTTCCACTGATGACCACCCCGGGAGACGCGACATGAGCCTGACACTGCCCAAAGGGGTGGCGATCACCGCCCCCATCCATCCGGGTTACGAGGAAATCCTGACGCCCGAGGCGCTCGAATTCCTCGCCGCACTGCACCGCGCCTTCGAGCACCGCCGCCAGGAACTCCTGCGGCGGCGCACCGAACGGCAGGTGTATTTCAACGCGGGCGACATGCCCGATTTCCTGCCCGAAACCGCCGCCATCCGGGCGGGCGACTGGAAAGTCGCACCGCTGCCGGAAGCCTTGCGACGCAGACGCGTCGAGATCACCGGCCCGGTCGAAGCCAAGATGATCATCAACGCCTTCAACTCCGGGGCGGATTCGTATATGGCCGACTTCGAGGACTCCAACAGCCCGAAATGGGAGAACCAGCTTCAGGGCCAGCACAACCTGTACAAGGCGATCCGGCACGAGCTGTCCTTTCACAACGAAGCGGGCAAGCAATACCGGCTGAACGACGAGGTTGCCACGTTGCAAATCCGCCCGCGCGGCTGGCATCTGGACGAGAAGCACGTCACGGTGGATGGCGAAAGAGTCTCGGGGGGCATTTTCGATTTCGCCCTCGCCTTCTTCCATAACGCCAGGGAACAGGTCGCGCGCGGCGCCGGGCCTTTCTACTATCTGCCGAAGATCGAAGGCCACCTCGAAGCGCGGCTGTGGAACGACATCTTCTGCATGGCGCAGGACAAGATCGGCATGGCGCGCGGTACGATCAAGGCCACCGTGCTCATCGAAACCGTCCTGGCGACCTTCGAGATGGAGGAAATCCTCTACGAACTGCGCGAGCATTCGGCGGGGCTCAATGCCGGGAGATGGGACTACATCTTTTCCTGCATCAAGAAGTTCAGAAAAAACGAGGACTTCTGTCTTGCCGACCGTGGCGCGATCACGATGGAAGCGCCGTTCATGCGCGCCTACGCGCTCGCGCTGGTACAGGCGTGTCACAAGCGCGGCGCACCCGCCATCGGCGGCATGAGCGCGCTGATCCCGATCAAGAACGACCCTGTTGCCAACGAAAAAGCCTTGGCCGGCATCCGTCACGACAAGCGGCGCGACGCGGGCGACGGCTTCGACGGCGGCTGGGTCGCGCATCCGGGATTGGTCGACATCGCCAAAGATGAGTTCGTCAAGGTCCTGGGTGACAAGCCAAACCAGTGGGAAAAACAGGTCGCGGGCACGTTCGGCCCCAAAGACTGGCTGGACTTCCGGCCCAGCCAGCCGATTACCGAAGCGGGTTTGCGCAACAACATCAACGTCGGCATTCATTACCTCGGCTCATGGCTCGGGGGCAACGGCTGCGTCCCCATCCACAACCTGATGGAAGATGCCGCCACCGCCGAAATCGCGCGCTCGCAAGTCTGGCAATGGGTGGTTTCGCCCAAGGGCATCCTGGACAACGGGCAGCAGATCACCGCCGACATGGTGTTGAGGGTGATCGGCGAGGAACTGGGGAAGGTGCGACAAACCGTCGCGGCCCAGGGCGAACCCGATACCACCTACGAGCAGGCGGCGAAAATCTTCGCAAAAATGTCGTTGACGCCAGATTTCCCGGAGTTTCTGACTTTGCCGCTGTACGAGGAGATGCCGTAACGCGCCGCAACGCCGCAAACCCGTCGACGGGTGCTGAAAAGCCGGAACCTCCTTGCGGGGGTTCCGGCTTCTTTTATCCCTGTCCGCGGCGCGTATTCAGGCGTTCAATAACTTCAGCGCGGCGTTGAACGTGGTGCTCGGACGCATGATGGCGGCGCATTTGACCGGATCGACGCGGTAATAGCCGCCCAGATCGGCCCGTTTGCCCTGCACGGCCTTGAATTCGGCAACGATGTTGTGCTCGCCGCTTGCCAATGCCTTCGCCAGCGGCGCGAAGCGGGAGGCGAGCGCCTTGTCCGTCTTTTGCGCGGCAAGCGCCTGCGCCCAGTAGAGCGCGAGATAGAACTGACTGCCGCGATTGTCGAGTTCTCCGGTACGGCGCGAAGGCGATTTATCGTTGTCGAGCAGTTTGCCGACGGCTTCGTCGAGTGTCCCGGCGAGCACCGAGGCGCCCGCGTTGCCGGTTTTGGCGCCAAGCTCCTCCAGCGAAGCCTGCAAGGCGAGAAATTCGCCGAGCGAATCCCAACGCAAATGGTTTTCCTCGACCAACTGCTGTACGTGCTTGGGCGCGGAGCCGCCCGCGCCGGTTTCGTACATGCCGCCGCCGGCCATCAGCGGCACGATGGAGAGCATCTTGGCGCTGGTGCCGAGTTCCATGATCGGGAACAGGTCGGTGAGGTAGTCGCGCAGGATATTGCCGGTGACGGCGATGGTGTCGATGCCGCGCACAACGCGCTCCAGCGTGTAACGCATGGCCCTGACCTGCGACATGATGCGGATATTCAGCCCGGTGGTGTCGTATTCCTGAAGGTAGGCTTGCACCTTTTTGATGATCTCGGCCTCGTGCGGACGGTAGCGGTCGAGCCAGAACACCGCCGTCATGCCAGACTGCCGGGCGCGGGTGACGGCAAGTTTCACCCAATCGCGGATCGCGGCATCCTTGGCCTGACACATGCGCCAGATGTCGCCTTGCTCGACATTCTGCGACAACAGCACTTCGCCGGTCTTGAGATCGACGATGTTGGCGACGCCATCTTCCTGAATCTCGAAAGTTTTGTCGTGCGAGCCGTATTCTTCCGCCTGCTGCGCCATCAGCCCGACATTGGGCACCGTGCCCATGGTGGCGGGATCGAAATTGCCGTTGGTCTTGCAGAAGTTGATCATCTCCTGATAGATACGGGCAAACGTGGATTCCGGCATCACCGCCTTGACTTCCTTCTGCTTGCCGTCCGCGCCCCACATCTTGCCGCCGCCGCGAATCATCGCCGGCATCGAGGCATCGACGATCACATCGTTGGGCGAATGGAAATTCGTGATGCCCTTGGCGGAATCGACCATCGTCAGCTCGGGGCGATGCTCGTGGCAGGCGTGGAGATCGCGGACGATTTCGTCGTGCTTCGATCCGGGCAAGGCCGCGATTTTCTCGTAGAGATCGGCCATGCCGTTATTGACGTTGACGCCCAGCTCATCGAACAGCGCGGCATGTTTGGCGAAAGCATCTTTATAGTAGATCTTCACGCAATGCCCGAACACGATGGGGTGCGACACCTTCATCATCGTCGCCTTGACGTGCAGCGAGAACAGGACGCCCGCCTCGCGCGCATCATCCATCTGCTCCTCATAGAACGCGCACAACGCCTTCTTGCTCATAAACATCGAGTCGATGATCTCGCCCGCCAGCAGCGAAACCTTGGGCTTGAGCACGATGCTTTTCCCGCTGCGGGTGATGAGCTCCATTTTCACGTCGCGGGCATGATCGAGCGTCATCGACTTCTCGCCATGATAAAAATCCCCCTGCTTCATGAACGAGGCATGGGTGCGGGAAGCCTGTTTCCAGATGCCCATCGAATGCGGATGCCTGCGAGCGTAGTGCTTCACCGCGGCGGGCGCGCGCCGGTCGGAATTGCCTTCGCGCAGGACGGGATTGACGGCGGAGCCCAGACAACGGGCATAACGCGCCTTGATGGACGCTTCTTTTTCCGTTTTCGGGTCGGCGGGGTAATCGGGAAGCTTGTAACCCTTGCCCTGCAACTCACGGATCGCGTTCACCAGTTGCGGCACCGATGCGCTGATGTTGGGCAGTTTGATGATGTTGGCCTCGGGGCGCAGGGTCAGCTGCCCCAGCTCGGCGAGCATATCGGGCACCTGCTGCGCCCTGTCGAGATAATCGGGGAATTCAGCGAGGATGCGCGCGCCCAGCGAAATATCCGATTCGACCACGTTGACGCCCGCCTGCGCCGCGAAAGCGCGCACCACGGGAAGGAGCGCGGCGCTCGCCAACATCGGCGCCTCATCGGTGATGGTGTAGATGATCGTTTGTTGTCTGGTCATGGTTTTGTCTCCTCGGGGTTGTTTTATGAAGCGGCTATACCGGCGGCGCATTATATCGCGCCGTCACCGATGAAGCGGGCGGAAGCGCAGGGACCGGAAAAGACGTCCGCCCGCGGGCACAATGTCGCGGGCAGCGAACACTCTCATCGCGCGGCAACGTCTTCGCCGCCCTGCAATGCGCTAGAATCGCCTTCCGTGTCACGTACCGGATGTCGCCCGACGATATATGAACCTGCCCACTTTTCCGCACCCACGCCGACGCGGCATATACATTCTGCCGAATCTTTTCACTACGGCAGCACTGTTCTGCGGCTTCTACTCCATCGTTCAGGCGATGACCCACAATTACGTGGCGGCCGCCATCGCCATCTTCGTGGGCATGGTTTTCGACGGACTCGATGGGCGCATCGCGCGCCTCACCAACACGCAAAGCGAATTCGGCGCGCAATACGATTCGCTCTCCGATATGGTGTGCTTCGGCGCCGCCCCCGCGCTGGTGGCCTTTGAATGGGCGCTCGCCGGCCTCAGCAACAACAAGCTCAGCTGGATCATTTCGTTCATCTACTGCGCCAGCGCGGCGTTGCGCCTGGCGCGCTTCAACACCAACATCGAAGTGATCGACAAACGTTTCTTCCAGGGCCTGCCAAGCCCTGCCGCCGCCGCGCTGGTCGCCGGGCTGGTGTGGGTCAGCATCGACAACGGGCTGCCCTACGATGACCCGGAAAACAATCTGGTGATGCCGATCTGGCTGCGCATCGTGGCGTGTCTGGTGACGCTGTTCGCCGGCATCTCGATGGTGAGCAACATCCCATTCTGGAGCGGCAAAACCATCAACCTGCGCAAAAGTGTGCCGTTCATCGTCATCATCGCGCTGGTGCTCGGCTTCGCGCTCGGCGCGACTTACCCGCCGGGCGTGTTCTTCGGCCTGTTCGTCTCTTATGCCGTATCCGGCTACGTCTATGCGTTATGGGTCTGGCGGCAGAAAAAGAGAAAAGAAGCCGCCGAGCGCAAGGCGAACGAGCCAGCGGAGGACGCCAGCGCCAAAATGGCAGACGACGATTCCGGCGACGATGATGAGGATGACGACGAGGACGCCGATGAGGCATCCGACAGCGACGAGGCGTCCGACGGCGATGGCGACGGTGACGAAACCGAAGCCGAAACCGACGAAAAACCTGCCGCCTGATCCTGCCCGCGCCCGTCCATTTCCGTTTCACAGGATTCGATGCCCATGAAAGACGCTCTGGTCGTTTTCGACACTACCCTGCGCGACGGCGAGCAAAGCCCCGGCGCGTCGATGACACAGGAAGAGAAGCTGCGCATCGCCCGCCAACTGGAGCGCATGCGGGTAGATGTGATCGAGGCGGGCTTTCCCGCCGCCTCGCCCGGCGATTTTGAAGCCGTACGCGCCATCGCCGGGGCCATCAGGGCGTCGACGGTCTGTGGACTTGCCCGCGCCAACGAAAAGGACATCGCCTGTGCGGGCGAAGCCGTCGCCCCTGCCGCACGCCGCCGCGTCCACACTTTCATCGCCACCAGCCCCATCCACATGGAGAAAAAGCTGCGCATGACCCCCGATCAGGTCATCGAGCAGGCGGTGAAGGCCATCGGTTGGGCGCGGCAATACACGGACGATGTGGAGTTCTCCGCCGAGGATGCGGGCCGCTCCGAAATCGACTTCCTCGTGCGTGTGTTCGATGCGGCCATCCGCGCGGGCGCAACCACGATCAACGTCCCCGACACCGTGGGCTACAACATCCCCGAACAATACGCGAGCACCCTGCGCACGCTGATCGAGCGCGTGCCCGATGCCGACAAGGCAATCTGGTCGGTGCATTGCCACAACGACCTCGGCCTGGCGGTGGCCAACTCGCTCGCGGCGGTCGTCGCCGGCGCGCGGCAGGTCGAATGCACGATCAATGGCTTGGGCGAGCGCGCCGGCAACGCGTCGCTCGAAGAAATCGTCATGGCCGTGCGCACGCGCGCCGACGTGTTCCCGGTGCAGACGCACATCGACACGACCCAGATCGTGCCCGCCTCGCGGCTGGTGTCGCAGATCACCGGTTATCCCGTGCAGCCCAACAAGGCCATCGTCGGCGCCAACGCCTTCGCACACGAAGCGGGCATTCATCAGGACGGCGTGCTCAAGAGCCGCGAAACCTACGAAATCATGCGCGCCGAGGATGTCGGCTGGGGCGCGAACAAGCTCGTGCTCGGCAAACACTCGGGCCGCACCGCCTTCCGTGCCCGTTTGCAGGAAATCGGCATCGAGATCGGCTCCGAGGCGCGGCTCAACGCCGCTTTCGCCCGCTTCAAGGAGCTGGCCGACAAGAAGCACGAAATCTTCGACGAGGATCTTCATGCCCTGATGAGCGACGAGGCCGCCGCCCCCGCGCAGGAATATTACCGCCTGCTCTCCACGCGCTTTCATTCCGAAACCGGCGAAACGCCGCAAGCCGAAATCATGCTTGCCATCGGCGACGAGGAAACCCGCTCCTCCGCAACAGGCTCCGGCCCCGTCGATGCCGCCTTCAAGGCAATCGAAACCCGGGTCGCCAGCGGCGCGACGCTGTTGCTCTACTCGGTCAATGCCATTACCACCGGCACCGACGCCCAGGGCGAAGTCACCGTGCGCCTGTCGCGTGACGGGCGCATCGCCAACGGACAAGGGGCCGATACCGACATCATCGTCGCCTCGGCCAAGGCTTATCTGAACGCGCTCAACAAACTGCACATGAGCAGCGAGAGACTGAATCCGCAGTTGTAGCCGACCCGGCGCACGCTTCCGGTTCCTGCCAGCGGCAGGAAAGACAACAAGGATTTCCGCAGGTCTTGAAACACGAACGCAAAGCGGAAGACACATCTCGCGCATCCCGCCCGCCCGCCCTCGTCCTCCTGGGGCCCACCGCCAGCGGCAAGACCGCGTGCGCGCTGGCGCTGGCGCGCGAGCTGCCGGTGGAGATCATCAGCGTGGATTCGGCGCTCGTCTACCGCGGCATGGACATCGGCACGGCCAAGCCGGACGCCGCCGAGCGCGCCTGCTGCCCGCATCATCTGATCGACATCGTCAGCCCGGAAGAGCGCTATTCCGCCGCCCGCTTCTGCGCCGACGCGCGACGGCTGATGACGGAGATCGTCGCGCGCGGGCGCATGCCGCTCTTCGTGGGCGGCACCATGCTGTACTTCAAGGCGCTGCGCGAAGGCTTGTCGGAATTGCCGCGCGCCGACGCGAGTTTGCGCGCCGAAATCGACCGCCGCGCCGCCGCGGAAGGCTGGCCCGCGCTGCATGCCGCATTGTCCCGCCTTGACCCCGAGGCCGCCGCGCGTTTGAAGCCGCACGACGCGCAACGCATCCAGCGCGCGCTGGAAATCGTCCTCGTCGGCGGCAAGCCGCTGGCCGAGGCGCAGGCACGGCGCCCGGTGCCCGCCCTGCCCTGCCGCCTCATCACGGTGGCGCTTGCGGCCCCGGATCGCGGCGCGCTGCATATGCGGATCGCGGCGCGCTTCGATGCCATGCTCGCCGCCGGGCTGGTCGACGAGCTGGCCGGGCTGCGCCAACGCTACCGACTCACGCCCGATCTGCCGTCGATGCGCGCTGTCGGCTATCGGCAGGCATGGCGCTATCTGGATGGCGAGATCGACGGCAATGGCTTGCGCGAGACGGGCATCGCCGCCACGCGGCAACTGGCGAAACGGCAAGCGACATGGCAGCGCCAGTTCCGGGAAAGCTGGCCGGACTGGGTGGAAATCGACTGCCTCTGCGCGGACGTGACCGATGCGGTGCGGCGGGCGCTGCTCGCCCGCCTGTGACTACTCTTTCGTCAGCAGCTCACAGTATTGCAGCAGCATCGCGCGCGATTCCTCGTTGCAACGGCGGAAGCGGGCGACAAGGCATTGCTCGTCATCGCTCAGCTCGCCAACGGATACCACGCTCTCCGCCACCGCGGCGCTTTTGCCGGGGGCGGTGGTGGATTTTTCCGCCACCTGCTGCGAGGTGGTAAACATGGCCTTCCATGCTTCGGGGCTCTCGCCGCTGGAAACCCATTCGACGTCGATGTTCAACTCCGGGTGCTTGTGCGCCAACAGCCGCACCTCGCTTTCCGGCCACACACCGCGCGTTTTGCGCCCCGACAGGGCCGAAAGCGACATGCCGAGCGCCCCTGCGACGGCCTGATCGTCGGAGACGCCCAGACTGACCTTCAATCGCTCCAGGCGGAGCACAAAATCTTTCGATGTACGCATGTCGATCTTCTTTTATGTTTATGTTGCAGTTGCAGTTGATCCAAAATCCGCTTCGAACCGGCCCCTTCTCCACCTTCTCCACTCCCCCAAGCGTAGCGCAAGCGCCGGGCGAAGTAGCGCAAGGAAGCACGATCACCGGTTTTGCGGTGGCAAGGACACCACACGCGTCCCGGCCAGCCGGTCGTGCAAAAACAGGCTGTCGAGATCGATCAGCGCCCAGAACAGGCCAATGCCGCCGCACATGAGCGAGGGCCAGGCCAGCGCGTAGCGCAAACAAGCCCGTTGCCAGGAAGGATTGCGCCCGTCTGCGGCGCACACCACTTGCAGCCCCCAGGTTCGCATCGCCAGCGTTTGTCCGCGCTGATGCCAGAACCAGACGAAATACACGCCACACACGGCCAGGACATGCAGGCGCAGAAACCACCCCGGCGGGGTGAAGTGCCATAGAAAGCCCATGATGATGTAAGGCAGCATGAACGTCAGGCCGAGCACGCCGAGCAGCAGCAGCGACTCGTAGAGCAGTCCCGCCAGACGGCGGCGCGTGGTGGCGAGTTCGACCACGACGGGCGCTCCGGGCGCGGGATTTTGGGGGTACTTGTCTCTCGGCATACGAAAAATCCAATGGTGCGCCGCCTTGACCAATGTTCGTGCGGGCGGTAACGTTTTCGGTTTCGTCAAACGTGACATATTCAGGGCGGTCAAGATGGTGCTGACAGGGGCGGAGATTCTAGTCAGGTGTTTGCAGGAGGAAAAGGTCAACTACGTGTTCGGGTATCCGGGCGGCGCGGTGCTTTTCCTCTATGACGCACTTTTCCAACAGGACGACATCCGGCATGTGCTGGTGCGCCATGAGCAGGCCGCCGTGCATGCGGCGGACGGCTACGCGCGCAGCAGCGGCCAGGTGGGCGTGGCGCTGGTCACCTCCGGGCCGGGCGCGACCAATGCCGTCACTGGCATCGCCACCGCTTATTACGATTCCGTCCCGCTGGTGGTCATTTCCGGCCAAGTGGCAACGGCCTTCATCGGACAGGACGCCTTTCAGGAAGTCGATACCGTCGGCGTCACCCGTCCCTGCGTGAAGCATAACTTCCTCGTACGCGACGTCAATGAGCTCGCCATCACGCTGAAGAAAGCCTTCTATCTCGCGCGCACCGGGCGTCCGGGGCCCGTGGTGGTCGACATTCCGAAAGATGTATCGAACATGGCCTGCGAATTCGCGTATCCGAAAGAAATTTCGATGCGCTCGTACAACCCGGTGATGCGTGGACACCAGGGACAGATCAAAAAAGCGGCGCAACTGCTGCTCAGCGCCAGGCGCCCGATGATCTACGCGGGCGGCGGCGTGATCCTCTCCAACGCGGCGGACGAACTCACCCGCTTCGCGCGCCTCCTGAATGCGCCGCTCACCACCACCCTGATGGGACTCGGCGGCTACCCGGCCAGCGATCGCCAATACCTCGGCATGCCGGGGATGCACGGCACCTATGAAGCGAACATGGCGCTGCATCACTCCGATGTGCTGCTCTCCATCGGCACCCGGTTCGATGACCGCGTGATCGGCAACGTCGATCACTTCGCCGCCGAACCGCGCAAGATCATCCACGTCGACATCGACCCGGCATCGATCTCCAAGCGCGTCAAGGTGGACATCCCCATCGTCGGCAACGTACGCGACGTGCTCGAACAACTGCTGCGCCAGATCGAGGGCGGCACGCAGCCCGACCCGGCGAAAACCGCCGACTGGTGGGCGGACATCGAGAAATGGCGCGCGAAGAAGTGCCTCGAATACAAGCTCTCGGAAACGCTCATCAAGCCGCAGTTCGTCATCCAGAAGCTGTGGGAAATCACCCGGGGCGAAGCCATCGTCGCCTCCGACGTGGGCCAGCACCAGATGTGGGCGGCGCAGTACTACCGCTTCGAGAAGCCGCGCCGCTGGCTCAATTCCGGCGGACTCGGCACGATGGGCGTCGGCCTGCCCTACGCGATGGGCGCGCAACTTGCAAACCCGAAGGCGACGGTGGCCTGCATCACCGGCGAAGGCTCCATCCAGATGAACATCCAGGAGCTGTCCACGTGCCGCCAGTTCCGCCTGCCGCTCAAGATTTGCCTGCTCAACAACCGCTATCTCGGCATGGTGCGGCAGTGGCAGCAAATGTTCCACGGCCAGCGTTATTCCGGCTCCTACATGGATTCGCTGCCCGATTTCGTGAAGCTGGCCGAATCCTACGGCCACATCGGCATCCGGGTCGAAAAGCCGGGCGACGTGGAAGGCGCGCTGCGCGAGGCGTTTACCACGCACAAGAACGAGCTCGTCTTCCTCGACTTCCAGATCGATCGCTCGGAGAACGTCTATCCCATGATTCCTGGCGGCAAGGGACTCACCGAAATGGTGCTGCCCGTCGACGAAGACCTGGGATGAGCCGCGCCCGCCCGCACCCGACCCGCTGAACTCCTGGAGCGCACCATGCGTCACGTCATTTCCCTGCTGATCGAGAACGAATCCGGCGCCCTGTCGAGAGTGTCCGGACTCTTTTCCGCGCGCGGCTACAACATCGAATCGCTCACCGTCGCCCCGACCGAGGACGAATCGATGTCGCGCATGACCCTCGTCACTTCCGGCTCGAACGAGATCATCGAGCAGATCACCAAGCAACTGAACAAACTCGTCGATGTCATCAAGATCATCGACCTGTCGGAAGCCCCGAACATCGAGCGCGAACTGCTGCTCGTCAAGGTGCGCGCCACAGGCGCGGCGCGCGAGGAGATGAAGCGCATGTCCGACATCTTCCGCGCCCGCATCATCGATGTCACCGACACCTCCTACGTGATCGAGCTGACCGGCAACGACCGCAAGCTCGATGCCTTCATCGCCGCCATCGACCCGGCCCTGCTCGTCGAAACCGTGCGCTCCGGCACCTGCGGCATCGGCCGCGGAGAGCGCGTACTCAAACTTTGACTCATCCCTGAAAGGACCACCATGAAAGTCTATTACGACAAAGACGCCGACCTCTCCCTCATCAAAGGCAAGAAAGTCACCATCGTCGGCTACGGCTCGCAAGGCCATGCCCATGCCCAGAATCTGAACGATTCCGGGGTCAAGGTGACGGTTGGCGTACTCAAGGACAGCGATTCCTGGAAGAAGGCCAAGGCCGCTGGTCTCAAGGTCGATGAAATCGCCAGCGCGGTCAAAGGCGCCGACGTGGTGATGATGCTCGTCCCCGACGAAGTCATCCCGCAGGTCTACCGCGACGCGGTCGAGCCGAACCTCAAGAAAGGCGCGGCGCTCGGCTTTGCGCACGGCTTCAACATCCACTACAACCAGGTCGCGCCCGGCGAAGACGTCGATGTCATCATGATCGCGCCCAAGGGCCCCGGCCACACGGTGCGCTCCGAATACCTCAAGGGCGGCGGCGTGCCATCGCTGATCGCCGTCTACCAGGACAAATCCGGCAAGGCGCGCGATCTCGCGCTCTCTTACGCGGCGGCCAACGGCGGCACCAAGGGCGGCGTCATCGAAACCACCTTCCGCGAAGAAACCGAAACCGACCTTTTCGGTGAACAGTGCGTGCTCTGCGGCGGGCTGGTCGAACTCATCAAGACCGGTTTCGAAACCCTGACCGAAGCGGGCTACGCCCCCGAAATGGCCTATTTCGAGTGCCTGCACGAAGTCAAGCTCATCGTGGATCTGATCTACGAAGGCGGCATCGCCAACATGAACTACTCGATCTCGAACAATGCCGAATACGGCGAATACGCCACCGGCCCGAAAGTGGTCAACGCCTCCTCGCGCGAAGCCATGCGCGAAGCGCTTCAGCGTATCCAGAACGGCGACTATGCCAGGGATTTCATCCTCGAAGGCCGTACCGGCTACCCGTCCATGACCGCCCGCCGCCGACTCATCGCCGAGCATCCGGTGGAAAAAGTTGGCGCGCAATTGCGCGACATGATGCCGTGGATCAAGAAGAACAAACTGGTGGATCAGTCGAAAAACTGACGACCGCCGTACCTGGGGGGAGCAGCGGCTCCCCCCCATTTTTTTCACACCGGCCACAAACCCTTCATGATTCGGCCCTTCATGATCCGCCTGCCTGCGTCCCTCGGAGAAGCAGCTGCGGGAAGTGATCGCCGATGCCCGGATCGCCAAATCGTCTGAGGCAGCCTCAGAGCAAAGCCACCGATTTCACCTGCGCCACCACGTTCAGCCCCGGCGCGATGCCCAACGCCTGACGCGAGCGCTCGGTGATGCGAGCAAGCAGCAAAGGGCCGTCGGGGGGGCCATCGGAGGGGCCGTCGGGGACGAGGCGCAGTTGCACGAGCACGTGTCCCGGCGTTTCGGCCTCCGCGAGCGCGACGACTTGCGCGGGCAGAACATTGAGGATGCTGCTGTCGCCGTGCGCGGCAAGAGCGAGGCTGACATCCCTGGCGTGAATGCGGCAGCGCAGACGGCTGCCGACGAGCCTGGCGCGCGCGGCAACAAAGAGCTGGCCGCCGGGGAATTCGAGGCGCGCGAGCCCGTCCGCTTCGATTGCGGCCAGCGTCGTCTCCAGCACCGCCCCGGCGTCGTCCGCGAAGGCGGGGCCGAGGTCGAGCCTCGCCAGCGTCTCCACGAGCGGGCCGCTCGCCGTGACGCGGCCGCCGTCGATCAACACGAGGTGATCTGCCAGCCCCGCCACTTCGTCGGGCGCATGGCTGACGTAGAGCACGGGAATGTCCAGTTCTTCCCGCAGCGCTTCCAGATAGGGCAGGATTTCACGCTTGCGCCTGACATCCAGCGCCGCCAGCGGCTCGTCCATCAGGAGCAGGCGCGGCCGGGTGAGCAGCGCACGAGCGATGGCAACGCGCTGGCGCTCGCCGCCGGAGAGACGCTCCGGGTCGCGTTCCAGCAGGGCGCGAATGCCCATGAGATCGAGCATGGCCTCGAACCCTTCGCCGCGTGCGTTACCCGCGCGCTTCATGCCATATTCGAGGTTCTTGCGCACCGAGAGGTGCGCAAACAGGCTCGCTTCCTGAAACACCACCCCCAACGGGCGCTTGTGGGTGGGCAGGAACAGGCCGCGCGCGTCGTCTTGCAGCACATGCTCCCCAACCGAGAGATAGCCGCCCACCGCGTGCTCCAGCCCGGCGACGCAACGCAGCACCGTGGTCTTGCCGGAACCGGAGGGGCCGAACAGCGCGGTGATGCCCTTGTCCGGCAACGTGAGATCGACATCGAGGGTGAAGCCGGGGTAATCGAGCCTGAAACGCGCTTGCATCAACGGCTCCACGAACCGCGTTTGCGCCCACCGTAGAGCAACAGCAGCACGACAAAGCAGAAGCACACCATGCCGCCCGCAAGCCAATGCGCCTGCGTGTAGTCGCCGTTTTCGACGAAGTCGTAGATCTTCACCGACAGCACCTGCGTCTTGCCGGGGATATTGCCGCCCATCATCAGCACGACGCCGAATTCGCCCACCGTGTGCGCGAAACCGAGAATGGCGGCGGTCACGAATCCCGGCCGCGCAAGCGGCACGGCGACGCTAAAAAAGGCATCCCACGGCGAGGCGCGCAGGCTCGCCGCCGCCTCCAGCGGACGCCGGCCGATGGCCTCGAACGCGTTCTGGAGCGGCTGCACCACGAAAGGCAACGAATAGATGACGGAGGCCACGACCAGACCGGCGAAGGTAAACGGCAGCCGGTGCAAATTCAGCGCGCCCATCGCCTGCCCGATGAAACCGTGCGGCCCGAACACGACCAGCAGGTAAAAACCGAGCACCGTGGGCGGCAGCACCAGCGGCAACGCCACCACCGCGCCCACCGGCCCTTTCAGGCGCGAACGCGTGTTCGCCAGCCACCACGCGAGCGGCGTGGCGACCACGAGCAACAATATGGTGACGAGCGTCGCCAGTTTGAGCGTGAGCCAGATGGCGGCGAGGCTGGAGCTGTCCATCGTCGAACTTTCGGTTGGGGACGGACGTGTCGCGCCCGCCCACGCGACCGAATCACTTGTTCAGTTGATACCCGAAACTCTCAATGACGGCAGCAGCCTTCTTGCCTTTCAGGTAGTCCACGAACGCCGTGGCGGCGGGGTTGTCCTTGCCTTTGACCAGCAGCGCGGCGTCCTGGCGGATCGGAGCGTAATACTCGGCGGGGACGATCCAGCCGGAACCGCTCGTCAGCTTGCCCTCCTTGTAGACCTGCGAGAGCGCGACGAACCCGAGTTCAGCGTTGCCGGTGGAGACGAACTGATGTGCCTGCGCGATGTTGTTGCCGGTGACGAGCTTTTCCGTGCCGGAGAGCATGTGATAAAGCCCCAGTTTCTTCAGCGTTTCGACTGCCGCCGCGCCATAAGGCGCTTTCGCGGGATCGGCGATCGACAGATGCGCATAATCGTTTTTCTTCAGCACGTCGCCTTTGCCGTCGACGTAGCCTTCCCTGGCGCTCCACAACACGAGCGTGCCGATGGCATAGGTAAAGCGCGATCCGGCGACAGCGTCGCCTTCTGTTTCGAGCTGGGCGGGGCGTTCGTCGTCAGCGGCAAGGAAAACCTCGAACGGCGCGCCGTTTTTGACCTGCGTATATAACTGCCCGGTGGAACCGGAGGAGGCCACCACCTTGTGGCCGGTATCTTTCTCGAACCCGGCGGCGATGGCCTGGAGCGGGGCGGTGAAATTGGCGGCGACGGCGACGGACACCTCGCCCGCCCACGCGCCTGCTGGCAACACTGCCGCCAGGGTCAGCACAACAGCGGCGGCGAACAACGACTTGAAGCCTTGCATGATGTCACTCCTTTCGAGACGGTAAGCGAGGGTGCGTAGCGGCTGATGCCCGCCGTGATGGTGTCACAAACATAACGACATGGGCAAAAACAAAACGTCTATTGCGATTGATTCTTCGCAATGCACGACGGGCCTGCCATACCGCACTGCGTGCCGTTCAAGGCCAGACACGATGCGTGGCGCGCAGGCTTCGCGCCCTGCCCCCACCGCCCGCCCCGCTCACGCGGGCACGCAGAGAACGATCGAAGTCGCCGCAATCGCCATGCGCACGCTATCGCCGGGAGCGAGCGCCTCCGGGATGCGCCGGTTCGCCACCACCGAGCAGAGGCACTTGCCACCGGGCAACGTGACGGTGATTTCGCTATGGGCCGCGCCGCGATGGATGCGGTCGAGCACGCCGGTGAGGACGTTCCAGCCCGCGGCGGGCGTCTCGTCTACGACGAGCAGGCGCACAGCAGGCGCTTTTGCCAGCGCCCAGACTTCCATGCCGATTTTCAGGCCCAGATTTTCGGCCGACTCGTGGGTGACGGTGGCGGTCAACTCATTGGCGTCGTCCAGCTTCAGCCGCACCTCGAAATCCACTTCTTCCGCCTTGATGCCGACGATCCGGCCCGCGAACTGGTTACGCGCGCTGGTCTTGATCGCCATGCGTTGCAGCAGCCGCCGGAATTCCTGCAAGGTGCCCGCCTCCCCCTCGTTCATGCTTGCGGCCAGCCGTTCCAGTGCCAACTGATATTCGCCCTCCAGCGCGCGGTAAAGCTCGATCACCTTGCGCCCGTAGTCGGTCAATTGCGTGCCGCCGCCGTTCTTGCCACCGGTGGCGCGCGTCACCAGCGGCTTTTCGGCCAGATTGTTCATGGCATCCACGGCATCCCATGCCGCTTTGTATGAGAGCGGCACGAATTTGGCCGCCCGGGAAATGGAACCCTGTGCGGCGATGGCCTCCAGCAGCCGGATACGGGTATCGCCCAGAAAGGTGCCACGCTCGGTGTCGACTTCCAGCCGCCCGGTGAGCTTGGGCGCGCCCGTGAGCGGCGCGCCGGATTGCTGTTTTTTCATGGCCTGCTGTTTTGTCATGGCCCGCTGTTTTCTCATGGCCTGCTGTTTTCTCATGGCCGTTTGCGCGATGCGTGAAGCTTGGAGTATCTCCGAAAAAACCGCCGATGGGCGAACTTCAGCCCGGCACGGCGCTCGAAGACGATGCCGCATTGCCCGGCTTCGCATGCTGCGCCAGTAAGATGCTTTGTCACCCGATCGATGCCTGCGAGATGGGCAACACCCCCTTCGCCGTGGTAAATAGCACACTCAAGGAGCATGGTTTGCGGATGTCCCGCGCAGTGGATGCCTCGATCATGCCAACGCCCATTTCCGGCAGCACTCACCCGGCAACACCAACGCGCCGACGATCATGATCGGTGAAAAGACCGCCAACCCGATTCTGAACGAGGCACGAACATGACCGCCACTGACGACCCCTTCGCCCTGCAAGATTCCAGCCTCCTGCGCCGCCAGCCCTATATCGATGGGCAATGGCAAACGGGCGACGGCCCCGCGCTTGCCGTGATCAACCCGGCCACCGGCACCCGTCTGGGCGAGGTGGAAACGCTCTCGGCGCAAGCGGTCGCGCGCGCCATCTCCGCCGCCGAAGCCGCATTGCCCGCATGGAAGGCACTGCCCGCCAGAGAGCGTGCGGCGCGGCTGGAACGCTGGCAGGAACTCATCCTCGAACACCTCGACGATCTCGCCCGCATCATGACGCTGGAGCAAGGCAAGCCGCTGGCCGAAGCGCGCGGCGAAATCGCCTACGGCGCCTCTTTCGCCAAATGGTTCGCCGAGGAAGCGGTGCGCGCCTACGGCGAAATCGTCCCCACGCCCGCCCGCGACCGCCGCGTGCTCGTGCTGCGCGAAGCCATCGGCGTCTGCGCCGCGATCACGCCGTGGAACTTTCCCAGCGCGATGATCGTGCGCAAAAGCGCGCCCGCGCTCGCCGCCGGCTGCACCCTCGTCCTGAAACCAGCGGAAACGACACCATTTTCAGCACTGGCGCTCGCCGAACTCGCGCACCGCGCCGCGCTTCCGGCAGGCGTATTCAACGTCGTGCTGGGCGAGCCGCCTGCCATCGGCAAAGTATTCTCGGCACACCCCGCCGTGCGCAAACTCTCCTTCACCGGCTCCACCCGCACCGGGCGGATATTGCTGGCGCAAGCGGCGGAACAAATCCAGAAAGTCACGCTGGAGCTGGGCGGCAACGCCCCGTTCATCGTATTCGAGGACGCCGATTTCGACGCCGCCATCGATGGCGCCATCGCTGCCAAATTCCGTAACGCCGGACAAGTGTGCGTGGCCGTCAACCGCATCTTCGTCCATGAGTCGCTCTTTGCCCGCTTCACCGAGCGTTTCGCCGCCCGCGCCGCCGCGCTCAAAGTCGGCCACGGACTCGATCCTGACGTACAAGTCGGCCCGCTCATCAACGAAGCCGCCCTGCAACGCATCCGCGCACTGCTCGAAGATGCTGAAACGCGCGGCGCAAAAATCATCACCGGCGGCAAGTCGCACAAACTGGGCGGTCTGTTCTTCGAGCCGACCGTCGTCACCGGCGCGGGCCCCGAGGCGCGCATCTGGCGCGAAGAAATCTTTGGCCCGCTCGTCACCGTCACCTCCTTTCGCGACGAAGCCGAGGCGCTCCGGCTGGCCAACGCCACCGAATACGGCCTCGCCTCCTACTTCTACACACGCGAGCTCGGGCGGCTTTTCCGCGTCGCGGAAGCCCTGCAATATGGCATGATCGGCGTCAACGTCCCCTTCGTCTCCTCCGAATGCGCCCCCTTTGGCGGCGTCAAGGCCTCCGGCATCGGACGCGAAGGCTCGCGCCACGGCATCGAGGAATATCTCGAAATCAAGGCGGTGTGGGTGGCGGGAATGTAAATGCCCCGACAATGCGCCGCACCTCTTTGGATGAAGGAGTCGCCATGAACCCCACCGCCCGCCTCGCCTTGCGTCGTCTGCTGCCCGCCCTGCTGCTGGCCGCGCCCTTGCTGGCTTGCACGGCAAAACGCGAGCAGCTGCCCACCGTCACCCTGTACAAAAGCCCCGCCTGCGATTGCTGCGGCAAATGGGCGGAGCATCTGGAAGATGCCGGATTCACGGTGGCGCGCAAGGACACCGACGATCTGGCCGCCATGCGGCAGGCGATGGGGATGCCGGAGGCGTTCGCATCCTGCCATACGGCGAAGATTGGCGACCTTCTGGTCGAAGGCCACGTGCCCGCCACCGACATCAAACGCCTGCTCGCGGAACAGGCCAACCCCGCGACCGCGCACGCCGGTGTCATCGGCGTGGCCGCGCCGGGGATGCCGCTCGGCTCGCCGGGGATGGAAACGCCCACGCCGCAGGATTTCGACACCCTGCTCGTCCGCGCGGACGGCACTTTCAGCCTCTACCAGCATCACGCAGCGAACGCGGCAAAAGCGCATCAATAGCTGAAAAAACGGATTGCTTTGCGGTTTTTCTTATACGAATAAACCGCGATAAGGACATGCTTTTTTATTCTTATTGCTGCTATAGCGACTCGCTAGACTGACTGCCTCTGTCGCTTCGGAGCTCAAACCATGTCCCACGAAAAGCCTTTCGGCGCGCACGCCGCCAAGCGCCGCGCCCTCCTTGCTGCCGCCGGTTCCGCTGCGCTGGCTGCGCCATTGCTCGGCGCAGCCGGGTTCGCGCGTGCGCTCACGCCGCCGAAGAAACTCACCCCGCTCTCGTTTGCGTGGAACCAGACTTCCTTCTGCCTGACGCCGGTCGCGGTTGCCAAGGAAGCGGGCATCTTCGAGAAGAACGGGCTGGACGTGAGTCTCGTCAATTACTCCGGCTCCACCGATCAACTGCTGGAGGCCATCGCCACTGGCAAATCCGATGCGGCGGTGGGCATGATCTTCCGTTGGTTGAAACCGCTCGAAGCCGGGTTCGACGTCAAAGTGGTGGCGGGACTGCACGGCGGCTGCATGCGGCTGTCGGCGTACAAACCCACGGGGATCACGAAAATCGAACAACTGCGCGGCAAGACCATCGGCATTCCCGATCTCGGCGCGCCGTCGACGCATTTCTTCAAGGTGTATCTCCACAAAAACGGCATCGATCCGGAAAAGGAAATCGAATGGCGTGTCTACCAGCGCGACCTGCTGGGAGTGGCCGCCGAGAAGGGCGAAATTCAAGCCATCGCGGATACCGACCCGCTGCTGTTCAAGATCGAACGCGATTCCAAGGGCGGTTTCACCGAACTGGCAAGCAACATCAGCGGCGAATACCACAACCGTTCGTGCTGCGTGGTCGGCGTGGGCGGCAAGCTCGTGCGCGAGAAGCGCCCGGTCGTCGCGGCGCTGGCACGCTCGCTGGTAGAAGCCTACGACTGGACCTCCAGCCACATCGACGAGTCGGCGCGCATTTTCCTGAAATACACGACCAACATCACTTTCGAAGAATTGCAGGCGCTCTATGGCACCTTGAACCTGCACCATCACCCGGTCAGCACCGACCTGCACGATGAAATCGCCGCTTTCGCACAGGACTTCAAGGGAATCGGCGTGCTCAAGCCGAGCACCGATCCGGTGAAGTACGCCGATCACGTCTTCAAAAAAGTGCTTTGAAAGGAATCAGCGCGCCATCATGAGTTCGAGCGCCTCTGTGGTGAAATCCGTGCCCGCCTTCGATCGCTCTCCCCCGGTCGAATCCGCCCACCCCCCCGCCGCGCCCGCGCCGCAGGCCGCCGCCGGTGTACATCCGGCCTTCAGTCCGCACTGGCAGGGGCTGCTCGCCACCCTGGCCTGGGTCGCGCTGGCCGCGGTCACACTCGCGTGGCCGAATGCGCCCGCCGGGTTCGAAGATTGGGCCTACACGACAGAATTCGGCATCGCCACCGCCGTGTTCGCCGCCGCGTGGGCGCTGCTCACGCTAGCGGCAAGCGTTCCCGCGGCGCATGACACCTTCCTCGCCCGCCCCGTCGCCGCCTTCCGCCACACCGCGCCGTGGATCGTGGCCACCGGACTGATCTTCGCCGCATGGGAGATTCTCACCGCCAAAACCGGCAGGCTGCCGCCGCCTTTTTTCGCGCCGCCATCGAGCATGATCGACGTCTACGTGAGCGACTACGCGCGGCTGGCGGACAGCACCTTCAACTCCGTCAGACTCCTGCTCGAAGGCGTAGCCTGGGGCACGTTCATCGGTTTCAGCATCGGCGTCGCCATCGGCTGGTCGCGCGCGATGAACTATTGGATTCATCCGATCCTGCGCTTTCTCGGCCCGCTACCGCCCACAGCGCTGCTGCCGATTGCGTTCTTCTTCTTCCCGTCGAGCCACGCCGCCTCGGTGTTCCTGATCGCACTGGCGACCGGCTTCCCGGTGGCAATCCTCACCTGGTCGGGCATCGCCAGCGTCAACAAGGCGTACTACGACGTGGCGCGCACGATGGGCGCCTCCGACTGGTTCCTGATCTTCCGCGTCGCCATCCCCGCCGCGCTGCCGCAAGTGTTCGTCGGCCTGTTCATGGGGCTTGGCAGCTCCTTCGTGGTGCTGATCGTGGCCGAAATGATGGGCGTCAAGTCCGGCCTCGGCTGGTATCTCACCTGGGCGCAGGGCTACGCCTCCTACACCAATATGTACGGCGCGCTGATCGTGATGACCGTCATTTTCTCCAGCCTGATTTCGCTGCTGTTCGCCGTGCGCGACCGCGTCCTCGTATGGCAGAAAGGGATCGTCAAATGGTAGCCGCCGCCTTGCGCACGGTTCCGCCGCCGCACTCCGTGCCCGCGACGAACCACGCCTCGCACATTCACATCGAGCACGTCAGCCACGGCTTCGAGAGTCCCGCGGGCGAATTCTTGCCCGTGCTGGAGGACGTGAGCCTTGAGATCGCCCCCGGCGAATTCGTCGCCCTGCTCGGCCCGAGCGGCTGCGGCAAATCGACGCTGCTGCGCCTCGTGGCCGGTTTGGAGCCCGCCACGCAAGGCACGATCACACAAGACGGCACGACCATCACCCGCCCCGATCCCTCGCGCATCGTGGCATTCCAGGACCCGACGCTTTTCCCGTGGCGCACGGTCTGGGACAACGTTGCCCTCGGCCCGCAAGCGCAAGGCCGCCTGAAAGCAAACAAAGCGAGCGTCGAGGCCGCCCTGTGCAAAGTGGGACTGGAAGGCTTCGCCAAATCCTATCCACATCAACTCTCCGGCGGCATGGCGCAACGCGCAGCCTTGGCGCGGGCGCTGGTCAACGACCCCAAAGTACTGATCCTGGACGAACCGCTCGGCAAGCTCGATTCGCTCACGAGACTGGAGATGCAAAGCGAACTCGTCTCCCTCTGGCGCAAGAACGGCTTCTCCGTCCTGCTGGTGACGCACGACGTGGAGGAGGCGCTTTTCCTCGCACAGCGCGTGGTGATCTTCAGTCCCCGCCCCGCGAAGATCGTGGGCGAACTCAGCATCGAGCGCCCCTACCCCCGCCACCGTGACGACCCGACACTCACCGCCTTGCGGCGCGAAGTGCTGGATAGATTGGGACTGGGGAAAAGCTGGTAGACGCTGTGCGGCGCGTCAGAGACGGGTATACGCCGGGCAGTCAGGGCAATCGCATGAATGCCGCCCTCGTACACGCTGACATTTTTTCGTTTACGCACAAAGGCTTACACCGGGGACTGTTCACAGCCTTTTGTTTTATGTAGTTTTCTGTCTTTTTGGAGCGATTCATGGAGACGGCAAGCAGACTACGACTGGCGGATGTATTTGTCTCGCTGACCGACCCGCGCCAAGCGAGCAAGACGCGGCACAACCTGGTCGATGCGCTGGTGGTTGCGGTCAATGGAGTGCTGGCCGGGGCGGACAACTTTGTAGAAATTGAAGCGTGGGCCAATGAGAAGCTGCCGTGGTTCAGGCGCTACCTCAAGCTCGAACACGGCATCCCTTCGCATGACACGCTGGGGCGGCTGTTCGGTTTAATCGACCCACACGAATTTGAGGCAGCTGTCCGGCGCTGGGTCAGCAGCGTACTGCCCGCGCTGGAGCCACAGTCCGTGGTTGCGATCGACGGCAAAAGTAGCCGGCGCTCGGGCAAACTCGATGCGACAGCCCTACATTTGGTCAGTGCCTTTGCTGCCGGTGCGGGGCTGGTGCTGGGGCAGACGGCTACTGCGCAAAAGTCCAACGAAAAGACGGCGATCCCGACTCTGCTGCAAACGCTCGCTCTCGAAGGATGTATCGTGACGATCGATGCGATGGGCACGCAGGCCAACATTGCCCAGGCAATTCGTGGCAGAAAGGCCGAC
>JAIRXQ010000086.1 GCA_031268195.1 Azoarcus sp.
ATACCTCGTCTACCCAACTGGCCGGTAGCGCCTGCTCCAGAATCAATCGCGTCATCACACTTGCCGGGGCTTGTTGCTCGAACCGCTCCAAGACGGCTTGCCAGATCATCATAGACTCCCAATTTCTGAAAAATCAGGACTATACAATGCCATCTTCACAAACACCTTGAAAGGACTGCCTCCAAGGACTCCCTGAACAATCACTGAGCATGAGACAATATGCGTACTCAGAGAAGAAAGGCAAACTGGCTGAAGAAGCCGAAATGAATCAATCTGGCGGAGACGGGCTGATTGGCCTATATGGATGGTCGGGGTGCGCCCGTGAGACGGGAAATGGGCGGAAAAATCCCCAACTCCATGACATAAGGTAGTGTTTCGCCGCAATTCCGCGGTTTTCACGGCTCATTGTGACTCTCCGTTCAAATGAGTACGGGGTGTTCAGGGAATCCCTAAAGCATCATGGCAAACGACAAGATTTGAACAGGAGCGGCTTCATTTCATGGCAACTTGCTTTTCCGAAACCTGCGACGTGACCTTGGTCGTGACCAGTTGCGGGCGCTTTGACCTTCTTTCCCGCATGTTTGCGAGTTTTGACCGTTACAATGACACGCCGTTGCGGGAAGTCTTCCTTACCGAGGACTCCGGCGATGATGCCGTCCGCAATAGCCTGCCCGAACATTGGCAGGCGCACACCACCATCTTCGTCAACCGTCCCCGCTTAGGGCAACTGGCTTCTATCGACCTAGTCTATGGAGAGGTCAAGACACCCTGGATTTTCCATTGTGAAGATGACTGGGCATTTTATCGCCCCGGCTTCATTGCGGATTCTCGCGCCCTGCTGGAAGCCGACCCGCAAGCCTTGCAGGTCTGGCTGCGTAGCGCGGCGCACGATCTCGCGCTGCATTCGCCCTATATCACGTTAGGGGAGCGCCAGCAACTCGGTGCCTTGCCCTTTTACCGCATTCATTCTGCCAAGGCCGATTGGCAGGGATTTTCCTTCAATCCCGGTTTGCGGCGCTTGGCGGATTACCAGCGCCACGCGCCTTACGCGCAATTTGGCGGGGAAAAGGCGCTCTCGCAATGCTATGCCAGCGAAGGGCGCTATGCCCTGATTCTGGAAAACGATGCTGTGCTGCATACCGGCTGGAGTGGGCACATCAGTGTTCCCCACGAACAGGCGCGCAAGCAAAAAGCCAAACGCCGCCAGCGGCAAAAAATCGCTGCCGCCTTCCTTGCTGGCTGCGGCCTGGGCGTCGTTGCGGCGCTGCTGGCATGAGCGCCACGCTGACCTCTCCATTCGGCGCGCAGGCCCTGCGCCGCTACATGGCCTTCGCGCTCCTGGCCTTCATGGCCGGTTTCATCCTCTCGCCCAGCCTGCGTCTGGTCGCCAATCTCTGCATTGTCTTTCTCCTGCTGCCGGGGGCTTTCGCCCTGGTTCGTGGAGATGCGCGTTTGCCCCGCTGCACGCCGGCAAGCCTGTGCTGGGGGCTCCTTTTTTTCTGGTGCCTGATCCAGGGCGCCTGGTTTTCTGCCGCGCCGGGCGGGGGGCAATATGCGAAGCATCTGGCGCTGGCGTTCCTGTTCATGCTCTGCGCCAGCGCCCTGTGTGATCCCGCGTACTTTCGCTCGGAACGGTTTGCGCGCAGCGCCTTCTGGCTGCTCACCGCTTACGTGCTGCTGGCCGCGCTCATGCAATGGCTGACTGGCGGTTATCAGCCGCCACGAACGATGCACATCACCCTGTTCTGGACGATTGCCGCCACCAATTATTTTACGGGCGCCCTGCTCGTCGCCTTCTTCGCCCTGGCCATGCCCTGCTGGCTGAAAGCAGGCGACTGGCGGCACTTCACTCTTGCGCTCGTGCTCATCCTGTTCATTCTGTCCTTCATTTTCCAGCAACGCTCCGCACTGGTTGCGCTCGCCCTCGTGCTGGCCGTGGGCGTGATCATCGCTTTCCGGCTTTCCGCTTGTTGTGGGAAACGGCTTGTTCTCATCCTGGCCATCTTTGTGGCGCTCGCCGTCCTCTTGTGGCTATTCGTCCCGGGAACTCACTCCCTGGAGACGCGCGGCTCATCGGGGCGCACGGAATTGTGGCGCAAGCATCTGCTGGAATGGCAACGCTGCGGCCTTTGGAGCGGATGCGGGCCGCGATTCCAGAGCGCGCTGATCTTCAGAGATCGGCCCCTGATGCATCCGCACAACCTTTTCCTCAGCTTTGCGGTGCTCAACGGCGGCGTCGGGCTCGCCTGCCTGCTCCTTGCCATTGGCACCACCCTGATTCAGGCCCTGCGCAACCGCGATCCCTGGGGCTTGGTTTTTCTTGCCGGGCTGACCGTGATGGCCTTCAGCGGCGGTTACTTCCTGATGCGCACGACCCCTTCCTGGGTGCTCCTCCTCTTGCCCGCGGCACTGATCCTGAATCCACAACCTCGTTGCTCCGCACGCCCTGAGCATTGATCCCGCAGGGAGAGACGCTTCCCGGCGATGCCGTCACGGTGGAAAACGCAGCTCATGCCCACTCAAATGCCCCCCGAATCCACTGCGGGTCCGAGGCCGCCGCGTCGTCGAACAGCACGACATCGAAGCGGCAGGGGCGGTTTTGGTGGGCGCGGCCTTGCCATGCGAGCCACACGCGCGCGGCATGGACGATGCGCTGCCGCTTGGCGGCGGTGATACTTTGCGCCGCGCCGCCGAAACGGGCGTTGCTGCGCAGGCGCACTTCGACGAACACCAGCGCGCCGCGCTCCAGGCAGACGAGATCGAGCTCGCCGCCGCGGCAGCGCACATTGCGGGCGACGATGCGCAAGCCGTGCTGCGCCAGCCATGCGGCGGCGCGCGCTTCGCCCAAACGTCCGCGCGCTTGCGCCGAGGGGCGGGACGCTTCCACAATCGCCGCTGGTTCGTTTTGCCGTTTTCTGCCCGCGATATCGCCCATGAATGAGTCCACCTCGCAATCCATCTCGCAATCCCCCTCGCCGCTGTCGAGTACGCCGTCATTGTACGTGGTGGCAACCCCGCTCGGAAACCTTGCCGACCTGACGCCGCGCGCCCGTGACACGCTGGCCGCCGTCGATGTCATTGCTGCCGAGGACACCCGCCACAGCCGCCGCCTGCTCGATGCTTTTGGCATTCGCACGCGGCTCGTCGCCGTACACCAGCACAACGAACAGGCCGCCGCCGGGCAGGTGCTCGGCTGGCTGGAAGCGGGCCGGCATGTGGCGCTCATCACCGATGCGGGCACGCCCGCCATCTCCGACCCCGGCGCGCGTCTGGTGGCGCGGGCGCGCGAGGCCGGGCATCCCGTCGTGCCGCTGCCGGGGGCGTGCGCGGCGGTGACGGCGCTCTCGGTGGCCGGCATCGCGGAAGGCGGCTGGCGCTTCGTCGGCTTTCTGCCCGCCAGGGCGGCGGCGCGGCGCGCGGCGCTGGCGGCGCTGACGCAGGCGCGCGACGCGCTGCTGTTCTACGAAGCGCCGCATCGGGTGCGCGCGTGCGTGGCCGACATGGCGGCGGCGTTCGGCGGCGAGCGTGTCGTGTTCATCGCGCGTGAATTGACCAAGTTGCATGAGGAATTGGCGGCGCTGCCGCTTGCCGGGGCCGGGGCGTGGTTCGATGCCGAGCCCAACCGCGTGCGCGGCGAGTTCGTGCTGATCGTCCACGGTGCCCGCGCAAGTGAAAGCGAAGGCTTGAGCGCGGAGGCGCAGCGCGTGCTCGAATTGCTGCTGGCCGAGCTGCCACTCAAGCGCGCCGTGCGGCTGGCGGCGGACATCACCGGTGCGGGACGCAACGGACTTTACTCACACGCGCTGGCACGACGGCAATGAGATAATGGCGCGGTTGAACCCGAGAGGCATATAGAAACAAATGATTACGCGTAATACGACGCGTCCGCCGGTTTTCCGTCCGGCGCCCGCCGCCCCGGAAGAATGCGCCACGTTGACCCTGATCCGCCCCGACGACTGGCATCTGCATGTGCGCGATGGTGACGCGCTGGGCGTCGTGGTGCCGCATTCGGCGCGCTGCTTTGGCCGTGCGCTCGTCATGCCCAATCTGCAACCGCCGGTGACGAGCGTCGCGCAGGCGCTCGCTTACCGCGAACGCATCCTCGCCGCCGTGCCCGACGAGACGAAGTTCGAACCGTTGATGAGCCTCTATCTCACCGACGAGACGCCGCCCGATGAAATCGATCAAGCCGTGGCGAGCGGCAAGGTGATCGCCGCCAAGCTCTATCCGGCCGGGGCGACCACCCATTCGGATCGGGGGGTGAGCGCCGTCGAGCACATTCATCCGGTGCTCGAACGCATGGAAAAGCTCGGCCTTGTGCTCTGCGTGCACGGCGAGGTCACGGATGCCGATGTCGATGTTTTCGACCGCGAGCACGTCTTCGTGGAAAAGGTGCTCTCGCCCCTGGTGCGGCATTTCCCCGGCCTCAAAGTCGTGTTCGAGCACATCACCACCTCGGAGGCGGCGCAGTTCGTGCGCGCCGCCGGCGCCAACGTCGCCGCCACCGTCACCGCGCATCATCTGGCCTATGATCGCAATGCCCTGTTCGCGGGCGGGCTGCGGCCGCACTATTATTGCTTGCCGGTGCTCAAGCGCGAGGTCCACCGTCAGGCGCTCATCCACGCCGTTACCTGTGGCAATCCGCGCTTTTTCCTCGGCACCGATTCCGCGCCGCACGCCGTCCATGCCAAGGAAGCCGCCTGTGGCTGCGCGGGCTGCTACACCGCGCCGCTGGCATTGGGCCTGTATGCCGAAGTGTTCGACGCGGCCGACGAGCTGCATCGCCTCGAAGCCTTCGCCAGCCTGAACGGCCCGGCTTTCTACGGACTGCCGCCCAATGCGGAGAAGATCACACTCGAGCGCGAAAGCTGGCAGGTTCCCGAGCATTATGCATATTGCGGAGATAGACTGATGCCATTGCGCGCGGGTGCCGCCGTCGCGTGGAAAGTCGTCTGAACCCGCCGCCAAGGAGCCGTCATGATCCCGCCGCGCCCTCGTGCCCGCTTTCGCGCCCGCTTTCGCGCCCTCGCGCTCGCGGCGGCGCTGCCGTTTCTGGCCGCCTGCGAGAATAGCGCCACGCCGATGTTGATCGACGGCAAGGATCACGCCCTCATCCTCGTGCGCGAGCAGAACATGTTCTGGAAGGACGAGGTGACGCAATACCTCATCGCCTCGCGTCTGCCCCATTGTCAGCGCCGGGTGAAGATTCATCCGGGCAGGAAGGCGGCGGTTCCCATCGAAGTCTATGAGGCGGGCGATTTGCTGTTCGCCTTGCGTCAGGGCGAGCAGTGGTATCTGGCCAGTACCGAGACGTGCCAGGTGCAGGATTGGCAAAAGCCCGCCGGCCAGTCGCCCGGCCCCGCGCTCGGACGCTTCGAGGTGGCCGGGGGCGTCATGGTGTTTACGCCGGCGGCTGAGGCACGTTGATATAATTTATCAACATAATTGATTAATTTATCGTGATAGCCTCCATCAATCGCTTGTATTCCGAATGACAATTAGCCGCTGCGCGCGATGAAAGATATGATTCGTTCATCGCTGCACGGGCAGCGTGTCACCATCGCTGCGCAGGCAGCGCACATACCGCGCCATTCCAGCGCAATCGACCCTCATACCCTTCTCATACCCAGGAGCCAGACGCATGAACACGACTCTCATCAATACGCAGGTCCTCCCCTTCAAAGCCCAAGGTCTTCAGAACGGCAAGTTCTTTGAAGTCACCGAAGCCACCCTCAAGGGCAAGTGGGCGGTGTTTTTCTTCTATCCTGCCGATTTCACCTTCGTTTGCCCGACCGAACTGGGCGATCTGGCCGACAACTATGCCGAATTCAAGCGGCTCGGCGTGGAAATCTACTCCGTGTCCACCGACACCCATTTCACCCACAAGGCGTGGCACGACACCTCCGAGACGATCAAGAAGATCGAATACGTGATGCTCGGCGACCCGACGCATGTCATCAGCAAAAACTTCGGCGTCTACATCGAGGAAGCGGGCCTGGATGAGCGTGGCACCTTCGTGGTCGATCCCAATGGCAAGATCCAGATCATCGAGATCAACGCGGGCAACATCGGCCGCAGCGCGACGGAGCTGCTGCGCAAAGTGAAGGCTGCGCAATACGTGGCCGCGCACCCGAACGAAGTTTGCCCGGCCAAGTGGAAGGAAGGCGACAAGACGCTGGCGCCCTCCATCGACCTCGTCGGCAAGATCTGAGGATTTTTCCTCACCCGCCCTTGACGGGGGGCAGCCCGCGGGCGCACGCAGTGCGCCCGCATTCGTCAGGGGCGGGACAGGGCACGCCCCCACCACATTGGAGAAACCCATGCTCGACGACAACATCAAGGGCCAGCTGAAAGCCTATCTGGAAAAGATCACCCAACCCATCGAGCTGGTGGCTTCGCTCGACGACAGCGAAGGCTCGCGCGAACTGCGTGAGCTGGTGCATGAGATCGCGGCGTTGTCCGATCGGGTGAGCGCCCGCGACGACGGCCAATATGCGCGCCGGCCCGCCTTCGGCATCGCCCGCGTGGGTGAGGTGCCGCGCATCCATTTTGCCGGGCTGCCGCTCGGGCACGAATTTACCTCGCTGATCCTTGCGCTGCTGCAAACCGGCGGTCATCCGCCCAAGGCCGACACCGAGACGCTCGAACAAATTCGCGCGCTGGAAGGCGAATTTCATTTCGAGACTTATGTTTCGCTCTCCTGCCACAACTGCCCGGACGTGGTGCAGGCATTGAACCTGATGGCGGTGCTCAATCCCGGTGTCACGCACACGATGATCGACGGCGCGCTTTTTCAGGACGAGGTGCAGGCGCGGCAGATCATGGCGGTGCCCACGGTTTTCCTGAACGGTCAACCGTTCGACCAGGGCCGCATGGAGCTGGGCGAAATTCTCGCCAGACTCGACCATGGCGCGGCGGCGCGCGATGCAAAGAAGCTTTCGGCCAAAGCGCCGTTCGATGTGCTCGTGATCGGCGCGGGGCCAGCGGGTTCGGCGGCGGCGATCTATGCCGCGCGCAAGGGCATCCGCACCGGCATCGTCGCGGAACGCTTCGGCGGGCAGGTGCTCGATACGTTGGCGATCGAAAACTTCATCTCGGTCAAGGAAACCGAAGGCCCAAGACTTGCCGCCGCGCTCGAAGAACATGTGCGCCATTACGGCGTCGACGTGATGAGCCTGCAAAAAGTCGTCCGCATCGTGCCTGCGGCAGCAGCGGGGCAGCTTGCCGAAATTCAACTGGAAAACGGCGGCGTGCTCAAGGCGAAGGCGCTCATCCTTGCCACCGGCGCGCGCTGGCGCGAAATGAACGTGCCCGGCGAAAAGGAATTCCGCGCCAAGGGCGTGGCCTACTGTCCGCACTGCGACGGTCCGCTGTTCAAGGGCAAGCGCGTGGCGGTGATCGGCGGTGGCAATTCCGGCGTGGAAGCGGCCATCGACCTCGCGGGCGTGGTGTCGCACGTGACCCTGCTCGAATTTGGCGATCAGCTGCGCGCCGATGCCGTGCTGCAACAAAAGTTGCTCAGCCTGCCCAACGTGGTGACCATCAAACAGGCGCAGACCACGGAAGTCACCGGCACGGGGACGGTGGATGGCCTCGTCTATCGGGATCGCGCCTCGGGCGAGACGCGGCGCATCGACCTCGAAGGCATTTTTGTGCAGATCGGTCTGTTGCCGAACACCGATTTCGTCAAGGAAACGCTGGAAGTGAGCAAAACGGGCGAAATCGTCATCGACGTGCGCGGCCAGACCTCCGCCCCCGGCATCTTCGCGGCGGGCGACTGCACGACGGTGCCGTACAAACAGATCATCGTTGCGATGGGCGAGGGCGCGAAAGCGAGCCTGTCGGCGTTCGATTATCTGATCAGAAATTCAACCGGCGCGTGATCGCCGCGGGGGCACGGCGCGCCGTGCCCCTTGTTGTGCCCCTATCTCTGCTGCGGGATCTTCAAAAACCGTTCGAGCACCACAAAATGATCCTCGAACATGTCCGCCTCCATTCCCGCCAACCCGGCAATCGGAAACCAGCGCGCGTCCGCGGCGTCGTCCGCGCCCGCGACGGCAGGCAGCGTGTCGAGCGGTAAATCGAACCAATGCGCGTGCGTGATGATGCGCCCGCGCAGGCTGCGGTCGGGGTGGTCGAACACGGCGACATCGCGCAGGGCGTGGACGAGCTCAGACGCTGGTACGGCGATGCCGGTTTCTTCTTGTAGCTCGCGGATGGCGCCGTGCAGCAGGCGCTCGCGGCCTTCGAGGAAGCCGCCGGGGACGGCCCACAAGCCCTTGCCGGGTGGCGCGCCACGCCGCACGAGCAGGACGTGTTCGGCGGCGCTTACCACGGCGTCCAGCGTGACGAAGGGGCCGCTGCCCCATTCTTTCTGGTAGGCGACGATGGCCGCGTATTCTTCGCGCATGGCGGCGAAGGCGGGCGCCGAGCGCCAGCGCGCCAGGAAATCCGCGACGGCGCCCGGCACGAGGGCGGCGATGGCCGTGGTGTGGTCGGCGTCGCCGAAATACAGCTTGCGCACGGCGGCCGCGTCGATGTCGCCCTGCTTCTCGGAAGCGACGAACGCCCATTGCGGGAACAGGCCGAGGTAGGCGGTGGATTCGTCTTTCTGAAAGCCAATCAGCGCCAGACGCGGTGTGTCGACGCCCGCTTTCGCCAGCGCCGCCCGTACGCCCGCTGCCGTCGCCGCCGACCAGCGCGCATCGTCGTAATAGTCGCGCACGGGCACGAACAGCGTGCGTTGCGCTTCGTCCCCGGTGAGGCTTGCGGCGATCATCCCGGCGCGTTCCTCCCACGTGAAGGGATTGCGCGCGTTGCGCGAACGCCAGGACGAACCGAGGACGACGACGGCGACGGCGCGTTCGGCCCGCGCGAGCGCGGCGCGCAACAGGGCGGCGTGGCCGTTGTGGAAGGGCTGGAAGCGGCCGATGAGGATGGTGGCGGTAGCGGTGGCGTCGAGCGTCGGACTTGGCATCGTGTGTGTCCTTTCAATATGGAGGCGAGCGTCTCACTCATACTTTGCCGCGATCGGCATCTGCCGTCCGCTGCCGAATGCGCGTGGGCGCAGGCGCAGGATGGGGGGAGCCTGACGGCGTTTGTACTCATTTTTCCAGATCATGCGCCGCACCTGGGCGATCAGCGCCGCGCCGTCCGGTGTGGCCGCCAGTTGTGCGTAATCGGCCTTGACGCGTTCGCGCTCGTCGGTGGAGAGGCGCTCGCCCTCGATGAGCATTTTCAGGATCGTGTCCAGCACCGGATAGGGTGGCAGACTGTCGCTGTCCTTCTGATTGGGCGCGAGTTCGGCGGAAGGCGGCTTGTCGAGGATGGCGGCGGGGATCAGTTCGTGGCCCGCGGCTTCGTTGATGTGGCGGGAGAGTGCGAAGACTTCCGTTTTGTAGAGATCGCCAATCGGCCCAAGGCCGCCATTGGTGTCGCCGTAGAGCGTGCAGTAGCCGACGGAGATTTCACTTTTGTTGCCGGTGGCGAGCAGCAGCGCGCCGTACTGGTTGGAGTATTCCATCAGGATGACGCCGCGCACACGGGCTTGCAGGTTTTCGAGTGCCACCCCCCGGATGGGTTCGCCAAAGGCGGCGTTGAAGCCGGCTTCATAAGTGGAGACGAGATCGCGGATCGGGTGCTCGAACAGTTTGATGCCGAGGTTGCGGGCGAGCGTGGCCGAATCCCCGATGCTGCCGATGCTGGAGAAGCGCGAGGGCATGGTGACGCCGATGACGTTCTTCGCGCCCAGCGCCTCGGCGGCAAGGGCGAGGACCAGCGCGCTGTCGATGCCACCCGATACGCCGAGCACCGCTTTTTTAAACCCGCAGCGGTGCGCATAGTCGCGCAAGCCGAGCAGGATCTGGCGACGGTAGAACGCCATCACCGGCAGCCCGGCGGCGGGCACGGGCGGGAGCGCTTTTCCCGTGGCGCTCGAAAATTCGCCCTGCTGGAATTGCAGGGTGGCGACGACCTCCTCGAAACGCTCCGCCTCATAGACGATGCCGCCGCGCGGCGTGGCGGCAAAGGAGGCGCCATCGAAGATCAGTTGGTCGTGGCCGCCGACCTGATTGACGTACAACATCGGCAGGTCGTGATTGCGGCTGGCGGCGGCCAAGAGCGCGTGGCGTTGCTCGCGTTTGCCGATGTTCGACGGGCTGCCGTTGAGGGTGACGAGCAGATCGGGCTTCTCTGCCGCCAGACGGGCAATGGGGTTGAGCGGGTAATCCTTGCCTGCGTCGTTCCAGGCGTCCTCGCAGATGAGGAAGCCGATTTTTGTGCCGTCGATCTCCAGCGTCGCCGCCACGTCCGGCCCCGGCTCGAAATGGCGCCGCTCATCGAAGATGTCGTAGGTCGGCAGCAGTTGCTTGGCGTAGGCGAGGGCGATCTTGCCGTTTTTCACCACCAGCAGCCCGTTTGCCAGCGCCTTGCCCGGCGCGGTGCGTTTGAGTGGCGCGCCGATGGCCCAATAGAGATCAGGCGTTGCGCGCGTGGCGTCAATGAGCTTTTCCAGCGCAACATCGAGGCGGGCGAGGAAATCCGGCTCATCGAGCAGGTCGCCGGGTGCGTAGGCGGTGAGGGCGAGTTCGGAGAAGACGACGAGCCGTGCGCCATCGGCAGCGGCACGGCGGGCGGCGGCGCTCATCAGGGCGATATTGCCGGACATGTCGCCGATGGTGAAATCGAGTTGGGCCAAAGAGAGTAAGAGGGCGGGCACGGAGAGTCCTTTTCGAATGACTCATTGGAAACATTGAAAACGTGTTGCGAGACGCTTGGGGCAAATACATCGTCTTTCCCGGTGAATCCGGGCGCTTCATTGGACGTTTACGAGGACAGATGCTTGCGCCGCGCCAACCAGCGTTGCGCCAGCAAACCGCCCGGCGCGGCCAGCAGCGAAGCGAAATAGACCAGCCCGCACACCAGGACGATGGCCGCGCCTGCGGGGTCGATTTCGCTCGCGCCGTGTTCGTGTTCCACCTCCAGCGCGCCGTGGCCCGCGTGATAGGACAGCAGTAGTCCCGCGACGCCGCAGACGAAGGCCAGTGCCGCCGCGAGTGCCAGCATGGGGGCGAGGTTGCGCGTCCACAGGCGCGCCGAGGCGGCGGGCAGGATCATGATCCCGACCGCCATCAAAGTGCCGAGCGAGTGGAAACCGGCTACCAGATCGAACACCACGAGGATCATGAATCCGTAATAGGCGACGGGCGAAGCATAGCGCCCGTGGCCGCGCAAAAAGGCGGAATCGAAGCACTCCAGCGCCAGCGGACGGAACAGTAGCGCGAGGCCGGCGAGCGACAGGCTGGAGATTGCCGCAATCAGCAGGAGCGCGTCGTCGCCGAGCGTCATCACCGAACCGAACAGGACATGCATCAGATCGACGTCATGCCCGGAGAGCGACACGATGGTGATCCCGGCGGCGAGCGAGAGCAGGTAGAAAGCGGCCAGGCTCGCGTCCTCCTCCAGATTCGAGGCGCGCGCCACCAGACCGGCGGCGAACACCACCAGCAAACCGGCGGCGATGCCGCCCGCCGTCATCACGCCCAGGGACAGCCCGCTGGCGAGATAGCCGAGCGCCGCGCCGGGGAGAATGGCGTGGCTCATCGCGTCGCCCATCAAACTCATCCGGCGCAGCAGCAGGAAAACGCCCATCGGTGTTGCGCCCAGCGAGAGCGCGAGCAGGCCCGCGAGCGCGCGCCGCATGAAGTCGACATCGACGAAAGGAGCGACGAGCAAGCCGTACAGCGTGCTCATACCGCCTCCGGGCGCTCGCATTCGGGCGCGTGCTCATCGAATGCTTCCGACAGGTGGCGCGCGCGCGCCAGCAATGCTTCGGTCAGCACTGCGCCGGTGGAGCCGAAGGCCACCAATTCGCGCGCGAGCAGGAGGCAATCGGGAAAATGCCGCCGCACCTGCTCCATATCGTGTGAAACGGCAAGGATGGTGCGGCCCTCGTCGTGCCATTGCAGGATGAGGCGCAGCAAATCTTCGACCGTGCGCGCATCGATGGCGGCGAAAGGCTCGTCCAGCAGTACGATGGGGGCGTCTTGCAAGATCAGCCGTGCGAAGCGGGCGCGTTGCAACTGCCCGCCGGAGAGCGAGCCGATGGGCCGCGCCGCGAATGCGGACAACGCCAACGTCTCCAGCGCGGCGGCCACGCGCGTGCGCCGCGCCGCGTCGAGCCGCCCGAACGCGCCGATTTCACGCCACAGGCCCATTGCCACCATGTCGAACACGGTCACGGGAAAGCTGGCATCGAGTTCGCTGCGTTGCGGCATGTAGGCGATTTGGCCGCTTTTCCCCTCGGACAGACGGATATGGCCGGCGAGCGGGCGCAGCTCCCCGGCGATGCCTTTCAGGAGGGTCGATTTGCCCGCGCCGTTCGGCCCTGCCACCGCCACCAGCGCCCCGGCGGGGATGTCCGCGCTCAAGTGGTGTACGGCGGGATGGCGCTCGTAGCCGAGCGTGAGATTCTCGAAACGGAGCGCGGGGGCGGTCATCTCAGGCGAGCGCCCAGAGGACGGCGAGCCAGATCACGACGCAGGCGGCGGCGGCAATGCCGAGGCGCGCAACGATGCCGCTGCCAAGCAGACTTTGCGGCGGCATGTTCGGGGCGTTGTGCGGGAGATCGTGGCGATGAGGGCCGTTCATGTGCGGGCGGGCAGGGTAGGGCGCGTCCGCTGCGGCACGCACCGAATCTCCCGAACGGCTACGGCGTTCGGGATGCAAGCCAAGCAATGTAGCGGGCGGGCGGGGGTTTTGCAACCGCGCTGCGGGTCATTCGCACATTACCCTATCAGGATGCTGTGCCGGGGCTTCTACAACCCCATGCGAATTCATTCGGCTCTGGATTATCTCTCTCCCAATGGCTTCGCTAAAAAACTCAAGCAAAATGCTTGAACATCCGCTCCTTGGCGTCCACCACCGCGCAGCAAGCCCAATAACGCTAAAACGACAGGTTGGAAAAATTTGTTCGCCCGATTGCCCTGCCCTGCGGCGCTCCCCCGGTTGACGCTTTTCTCTGATTTTGAGAGAATTCCGCTTCTGCGCTCCTGGACGGGGCGCAAGTTCTTTAACAAGCTGGACGACCGATAAGTGTGGGCGCTCGTATGGCGAGGCTGGTCATTTATGATGGCCAATCAAAGCATGACGAGTGCTCGAAGAGATTTGAGTGCTTTAGGTAAGGATTGAACTTAAGA
>JAIRXQ010000008.1 GCA_031268195.1 Azoarcus sp.
TGGACAAGACCGTGGGCGATTTCTACGATGCCTTGAAAGCGCGCGGCTTCCTCGAACGTGGCAACCTGCTCATCGTCAGCGATCATCGTGCGATGGTGCCGCTGCGTCCGGGCGAACAGCCCCGCTGGGGCCGCGCCACGATGAGTCGCATCCCTGCGATCTGGGCGGGTGCGGGTACGCAACAATTGGGCGAAATCGCCGCGCCGTTCCATCAGGCCGACATCCTCGATACCGTCGAATGGAACGCTACGACCGCCGAAGTGTGCAGTCCGCGCGGCCTGCGCGACATGCTGCACCCCGAACGCACCACGCCCGCCTGCCTCTACCACGCGCGCGGCGACCGCCGCGACAGCATCGATGTGTTCTGCACCGAAGGCGAAGGCACCGTCCGTCTGGCGGGCGACGGCACCGCGATGCGCGACTGGGTTGCCGCACCCGGTTTCGAGGATCAGGCCGGGGAGATCGCCCAGGCAGCGGTCACGAAGCTCAACCGCTACCGCATCGAGCGCGACCGCGGCCGGGTTGTCGTGATGGATGGCACGGCCGCGCCGCCCGTGCCGGAGCCGCCGGCGGAAGAACCTGTCATCGAAGAAGCCAGGCCAGGGGCGACTTGAGCAGGGCGGATGTTTGCGGCTGCTGCGCGTATCCCGCAGCAAATTCATTGCGCGGCATGGGCGGCCGCCGGGGCGGTTTGGTCGCCAGACCGATACACGGGTCTGCGAGCCGTACGGTTCGAGCGAAACAGAAATCCGGCTGGCGAGAGGGTGGCAAAAAGGGTGGCAAGTTCATAAAAAAGGTGGCAGGCTCATAAAAAACCCGGCGCCAGGCCGGGTGTCGCATGCCGGGAAAACCGCCCGCTCAACCCGCTACCACCGGAATCTTCCCGATCTTTGCTTGCCACAGTTTCGGGCCGGTCTGGTGCACGCTCGTGCCGTTGGCATCCACGGCGACTGTGACTGGCATGTCCTCGACAGTGAATTCGTAGATCGCCTCCATGCCCAAATCCGCGAAGGCGAGCACTCTGGATGCCTTGATCGCCGTGGAGACGAGGTAGGCTGCGCCGCCGACGGCCATGAGGTAGGCGGATCGGTTGTCGCGGATGGCTTCGATCGCCGTGGGGCCGCGTTCGGATTTGCCGACCATGGCGATCAGCCCGGTTTTTTCCAGCATCATGCGGGTGAATCTGTCCATCCTGGTGGCGGTGGTGGGGCCGGCAGGGCCGACGACTTCATCGCGCACCGGGTCGACGGGGCCAACATAGTAGATGACGCGGTTGGTGAAATCGACCGGCAGCTTTTCGCCTTTGGCGAGCATGTCTTGAATGCGTTTGTGGGCGGCGTCGCGGCCGGTGAGGAGTTTGCCGTTCAGGAGCAGCGCCTGACCGGGTTGCCAGGCCGCGACCTGTTCACGGGTGAGGGTGTCGAGATCGACGCGCGTCGCCGATTGCGTGTCGGGCTTCCACGCGACTTGCGGCCAGTCCTGGAGGCGCGGCGGGGTGAGCTTGGCGGGGCCGGAGCCGTCGAGGCGGAAATGGACGTGCCGGGTCGCGGCGCAGTTGGGAATCATCGCCACGGGTTTGGAGGCGGCGTGTGTCGGGTAGTCGAGCACTTTCACATCGAGCACACAGGTGAGTCCGCCCAAGCCTTGCGCGCCGATGCCCAGGGCGTTGACCTTCTCCATCAGTTCAAGGCGCAATTGCTCGATGCGCGTGAGCTGGTCGCCGCGTGCGGCTTTTTCGCGCAGCAAATGGATGTCGACCGGGGCCATCAGAGATTCTTTGGCGAGCAGCACCGCCTTTTCAGGCGTGCCGCCGATGCCGATGCCGAGGATACCGGGCGGACACCAGCCCGCGCCCATCTGCGGTACGGTTTTCAGCACCCAGTCGACGATGTCGTCGGACGGGTTGAGCATCGCCATCTTGGCCTTGTTTTCCGAGCCGCCTCCCTTGGCGGCACAGATGACTTCCAGCGTGTCGCCCAGGACGAGTTCGACATGCACGACCGCCGGAGTGTTGTCCTGGGTGTTGCGGCGTGCGCCCGCCGGATCGGCCAGCACGGATTTGCGCAGGACGTTGTCCGGGTTGGCGTAGGCGCGGCGCACGCCCTCGTCGACCATCTCCTGCACGCTACAGGTGCTCTGCCATTGCACGTTCATGCCGAGCTTGAGAAAAACGACGGCGATGCCTGTGTCCTGACAGATCGGCCGCCGGGCTTCGGCGCACATGCGCGAGTTGCTGAGGATTTGCGCGATGGCTTCCTTCGCAGCGGGGCTTTCCTCGCGCGCCCACGCTTCGCCCAATGCGTGCACGAAATCGGCGGGATGGTAGTAGCTGATGAACTGGAATGCGTCAGCGATGGACTGAACGAAGTCCTCTTCTCGGATGGCGGTCATGGTGTCTCCTGTTGTTGTGGTCGTTGGAATGTGGCACACGAATGTGGCGCATCATTCTACCTTGCTCTCCTCCTTGATAAGGGAGGGGCAGGGCAATTGCCAGGGCAATCGCACGAACCCAGCTTGCCGCTACACCTCCATGCCGAACAAGTGTGCGCGATAGAGATCGGAAGTTGCGGCGACGAGTCGTCGCACCTTGATGCCGCCTTTGCGCGGGA
>JAIRXQ010000078.1 GCA_031268195.1 Azoarcus sp.
TGGAAGCGGTAACGTAGTATCCACGAGGCTTTTCCAGTCGCGGCACTGGAAGCCGTTGCATAAAAAGTCAGTCCGTCGCCGATGCTTCGGTCGGTGGGTGCTGCACGCAACCAAGCGTGTAGCGTCTTCTCGGTTATAACCCTTGCCATGGAACGATTCCTGTAGTGTCATAGGCATATCTGTGGGGGAAATTCAGCCAATGGGCCAGGAGGAAAAATTCCCCCACAAATTCCCCCACACCAAGCATGCGCTACGTTGGAATCGTGTGATGCGCAGTAAACCGTTGCAAGACGATAACAAGTTGAATTCGTGGCTATTTCGCTTTCAAGCGATACGCCTCCGACCGCCAGGAACCCCTACTCCAGATTTTGCACCTGCTCTCGAATCTGCTCGATCTGCACCTTCAGTTCCATCGCCACGCCAGTCATGTCGGTGGCGGGTGATTTCGAGGCGAGGGTGTTCGCTTCCCGGTTCAGTTCCTGCATCAGAAAATCGAGGCGTTTGCCGGAGGCGCCGCCGGTTTTGAGGATGCGGTCGATTTCGCCGAGATGCGCGGTGAGCCGGGAGAGTTCTTCGTCGACGTCGATGCGGGCGGCGTAGAGGACGACTTCCTGCACGATGCGCTCCTCGTCGGCGCTGCTGAGGACCTCTTGCAGACGCTGGGTGAGGCGGGCGCGGTATTCTTCGACGATGGCGGGCATGCGCGGCGCGGCGATGGCGACGAGTTCGCGCATGCGGGCGGTGCGCTCGCGGATGACGGCGGCGAGTTTTTCGCCCTCGCGCTGGCGGGTGGCGATGAGTTCGTCGAGCGCGGCGCAGCCCAGCTCGACGATGGCCGGCTGTAGCTGCTCGAAGCCGGGGCTGTCGTCGGCCAGCATGCCGGGCCAGCGCAGGAGATCGGCCACGGACAACGGTCTGGCGTCGGAAAATTGTTGGCGCACGGTACGCTGGGCGGCGTCCAGGCGCGCGAGCAGCGCGGCATTGACCGTGATGTCGCGCGGCGTGGTTTCGATCGTTTGCAGGTTGAGGCGGCATTCGACTTTGCCGCGTTTGAGCTTCGCACTGATGAGCTCACGCAACAGTGGCTCGGCGGCGCGCAGCTCGTCGATGACGCGAAAATTGAGATCGAGATAGCGTGAATTGACGCTACGCAGCTCAAGATGCAGGCTGGCATTACCCAGCTCAAGGCTCTGTGCTGCAAAACCTGTCATGCTGTAAATCATGGAAATGACCTCGAAGGTGCCCCGGGAACGGTGTGGGATCGGCTAAACTCATCGCCTTCACGTCAATGCCCACGAAGAGACAATCCTAGCGTTCTCATGGCCTCTCAAGCAAACAGCGCGCTACCCTCCGGCTTCCAGCTCGACCGCTACCGGGTCGAGCGGCAGCTCTCGCTGGGTGGCTTTTCCATCGTCTATCTGGCCTACGATACCGACGGCACACCGGTGGCGATCAAAGAATATCTGCCCAACTCGCTTGCCCTGCGCAAGAGCGGGCAGATCGAGCCGCAGGTGCCCGCGGACAACATGCCCGCCTTCCGCTACGGGATGAAGTGCTTCTTCGAGGAAGGCCGCTCGCTTGCTCGCCTGCAACATCCGAACGTGGTGCGCGTGCTCAATTTCTTCCGCGCCAACAGTACGGTGTATATGGTGATGCAGTTCGAGCGTGGACGGACGTTGCACGATTACATCCAGCGCCATCGCGGGCAGGTTTCGGAACGCTTCATCCGCAATGTTTTCATCCGCATGCTGAACGGCCTGCGCGAAGTGCACGCCCACAAGCTGCTGCATCTGGACATCAAGCCCTCGAACATCTACCTGCGCGCCGACGGCACCCCGGTGCTGCTCGACTTCGGCGCCGCGCGGCAAACGCTGGCGCAGGAACAGCCGATGCTCAAACCCATGTATACCCCCGGTTTCGCCTCGCCGGAGCATTACGCGAACCGCGAACGGCTGGGGCCGTGGAGCGACATCTACAGCGTGGGCGCGAGCATGCACACCTGTATCGCGGGCACCGCGCCGCCCCGCTCGGATGAGCGCGTCAAAAAAGACACCTTCATCCCGCTGGCGAAAAGCTATACCGGGAAATATTCTCCGCAGCTGCTCGAGCTGATCGACTGGTGCTTGCTGCTCGATCCATTGCAGCGCCCGCAAAGCGTCTACACCCTCCAAAAAGAACTCGGGCAGAAACCTCAAATCGAGGAAGAGCCCACTCCCCCCAGCCGGCTTGGCAGCCTGATTTCCATGTTCAGGTCCTCGGTCGGCAAGAGCAAAGAGGCGCCGCCATGAAGTTCACCATTTTTCAGGAAAGCCGCATCGGACGCCGCAAGAACAATCAAGACCGCATCGCACACTGCTATTCGCGCGACTCTTTGCTGATGGTGCTGGCCGATGGCATGGGCGGCCACCTGCACGGCGAAGTCGCATCGCAAATCGCGGTGCAGTACATGACACATGTTTTTCAGCGCGAGGCACAGCCCAAGCTCTCCGACCCGGCCATGTTCCTGTCGCGCGAACTGTCGCTGGCGCACCACGCCATCCTCGACTACGCACGGGAAAAAAGTCTGCGCGAAGCGCCGCGCACCACGGTGGTGGCCTGCGTGGTGCAAGACGGCCACGCCTGCTGGGCGCACGCGGGCGATTCGCGCCTGTACCTGCTGCGCGGCAACCGCATCCACCTCCAGACGCACGACCACTCGCGCGTCCAGCTGATGATGGATCAGGGCTTGCTCGACGTGAAAAGCGCCGCCACGCACCCGAACCGCAACCGCGTCTATTCCTGTCTCGGCGGCACGCATCTGCCGCAGCTCGAATTCTCGCGCCGCACGCCGCTGCAACCGGGCGATGTGATCGCGCTGTGCACCGATGGCGTGTGGGGGCCGCTCGGCGGCGAAGGCATCCTGCGCGCCCTGAACACCGACAGCCCGATGATCGCCGTGCCGCGCACCCTCACCGAAGCCGAGGATCTCGCGGGCGCGACTTGCGACAATCTCTCGCTCATCGCAATGGTCTGGCGTGAAGGCGCGGGCGAGGAAGACGACATCCCCGATGTGGTGTCGACGCAGACGATGGCGATGAGCGATTTCACCACGCGCATGGACACCTTCAACAAGCACACACGCCCCTCGGCCAGCGACATGATGCTCTCCGACGACGACATCGAGCTCGCCATTCAGGAAATCAACGCCGCCATCCAGAAATTCAGCAAATGACCGCCGCCACGCTTTCAGCCGATTTCCAGCGCCCAAGCGGGCGCGCCCCCGCCGATCTGCGCCCCGTGCGCATCGCCCGCCACTACACGCGCCACGCCGAAGGCTCGGTGCTGGTCGAATTCGGGGAAACCAGGGTGCTCGTCACCGCCAGCGTCGAGGACGGCGTTCCCGGCTTTCTCAAAGGGCGCGGCGAAGGCTGGCTCACGGCGGAATACGGCATGTTGCCGCGCGCCACCCACACCCGCGGCGCGCGCGAAGCCGCCAAGGGCAGGCAGAGCGGACGCACGCAGGAAATCCAGCGCCTCATCGGGCGCAGCCTGCGCGCCGTGGTCGATCTCGCTGCATTGGGCGAGCGGCAGATCATCATCGACTGCGACGTGCTGCAAGCCGACGGCGGCACCCGCACCGCTTCCATCAACGGCGCGACCGTCGCGGTGCACGATGCGCTCACCCGGCTCGTGGATGGCGGCAAGCTTGCGGCGCACCCCATGCGTGAGCTGGTCGCGGCAGTGTCAGTCGGCATCGTGCGAGGCGTGCCGGTGCTCGATCTCGATTACCCGGAAGATTCCGCCTGCGACACCGACATGAACGTGGTGATGACTGCCGGTGGCGGCATCGTCGAAGTGCAGGGCACGGCGGAAGGCGCGCCTTTTTCGCGCCGGGCGCTCACCGCGCTGCTCGATCTGGCCGGCGCGGGCATCGCGCAGCTCATCGCCATACAGCGCGCCGCGCTCGCCGGAGCCTGACATGACAAAGCAGCTGGTGCTGGCGAGCAACAACGCCAAAAAAGCCCAAGAGATGCAAACCCTGCTCGCCCCGCTTGGCCTGGAGGTGATCCCGCAAGCGAGACTCGGCGTGGGCGAGGCCGACGAACCGTTTTTCACCTTCATCGAAAACGCCCTCGCCAAAGCGCGCCACGCCGCCCAGGCCACCGGCCTGCCCGCCATCGCGGACGACTCCGGCCTGTGCGTCGCCACCCTCGGCGGCGCGCCCGGCGTCCATTCCGCCCGCTTCGCCGGCGAGCCGAAATCCGACGCGCGCAACAACCAGTACCTGCTCGAAAAACTCGCGAACCTGCCTGAATCCCAACGTGGCGCCTGGTACTACTGCTGCCTCGTCCTCGTCCGCCACCCCGCCGACCCCTGCCCGCTCGTCGCCGATGGGCAATGGCACGGCGCGATCCTCACCGCCCCACGCGGCGCGGGCGGCTTCGGCTACGACCCGCTGTTCTGGCTGCCGGAACTGAAACAAAGCGCCGCGGAATTGGCGGCAGCAGACAAGAACGCGATCAGTCATCGCGGAATCGCAATGCAAAAGTTGCTGGAGAGGCTGCAAAAACAGCCCCTGTAAGCGGGCAAGCATTCGGTGCTCCCTGACACACACCCGTGACTGGAACAATGCAAGCGTCGTCGCTTTACTCTAGTGGCCACGATGATGGGAATGCGCCGCTGCGCGGCGGCCCCGGCCTGTCCATTCAACCGCCGCCGCTGGCGCTTTACGTGCATTTCCCCTGGTGCGTGCGCAAATGTCCGTACTGCGACTTCAATTCGCATGCGCCGCACGGCGGGGAGATTCCATTCGCAGCGTGGGTGGATGCGGTGCTGGGAGATCTCGAAGCGAGTTTGCCGCAGGTTTGGGGGCGGCGGCTCGTGAGTGTATTCATCGGCGGCGGAACGCCCAGCCTGCTTCCGGCGCGGGAATTGGAACGACTGCTCGATGCGCTGCGGGCGCGGTTGCGGCTCGTGCCGGGGGCGGAAATCACGCTGGAGGCCAATCCGGGGACGGTGGAGGCGGCGCGGTTTCGGGCGTTTTACGCGGCGGGGGTGAATCGGCTCTCGCTGGGGGTGCAAAGCTTCGACGACAGGGCGCTTGCAAGCATCGGGCGCATTCACGACGGGCGCGCGGCGCGGGTGGCGGCCGCGGCGGCGAGCGCCACGTTCGAGCGTGTCAATCTCGATCTGATCTATGCGCTGCCCGGCCAGACGACGGCGATCGCGATGGCGGACGTGGAAACAGCGCTCGGATTCGGCGGCGGGCATCTGTCCTGCTACCAGCTGACGCTGGAGCCGAACACGCCGTTCGCCCACGACCCGCCTGCGCGGCCGGACGAAGATGCCGCCGCTGACATGGAGGACGCCATCGCCGCGCGGCTGGCGGAGGCCGGATTCGGGCACTACGAAGTTTCCGCTTTCGCCCGTGACGGGCAATGCTGCGCGCACAACCTCAACTACTGGACGTTCGGGGATTACCTCGGCCTGGGGCCGGGCGCGCACGGCAAGATCACGACGGCGGACGGCGTAGTGCGCGAGATGCGGCACAAGCACCCGGCGCGCTATCTGGAAGGCGCGGCGCGCGGCGATTTCGTGCAGGAACGGCGCACGGTGGGCGCGGCGGAGCTGCCCTTCGAATTCATGATGAACGCGCTGCGCCTGCGCGCAGGCGTGCCGGCGGCGCTGTTCGCCGAACGCACCGGCCTGCCGGACACGACGATCAGCGCCGAACGGACGCGGGCGGTGGAGGCGGGCCTGCTCGATCCCGATCCCCTGCGGCTATGCCCGACGGCACGCGGGCGGCGCTTTCTCAACGATCTGCTGCAAATCTTCTTACCGTAAGTCAAACGAGAACATTCTGACAGCCACGCACGCGCTTGCATCCTAAAATCAGGAGACGCGGGGCGCATGGCTGCTTTTCTCGCGACTATAAGAGGGAGTTCCAATCAATGACGTCATGGCGGGAAGAAGGGACGGATGCGTCCGTCGTGGATGTCGTCATCCCCATTCGTAGCGGGTGCGAGGCCGCGCAACGCTGCCTCGCCTCACTGCACGCGGCCTCCTGCCATACGGCGCGCGAGATTGTCGTCGTCGATGACGCAACAGAGGACGCAATGCTGGCGCACTGGCTCGAAGCCGAGGCCGATGCACGGCGCATCCGGCTGCTGCGCAACGCGGAACGCACGGGATTCGCCGCTTCGGCCAACCGGGGCATGGCTTTGCACCCCGAACGTGACATCGTGTTGCTGGCGCCCGATATCATCGTCGCGGACGGCTGGCTCGACCGCCTCGTGGCCTGCGCGCACGCCCAGGCCGATATCGGCACGGTGACGCCGTTTTGCGACGAAGCCTCGCAATGCACCTATCCGTTCACGGGTTGGGCAAGCGGACTGCCCGGCACGCTGGGGCTGGCCGCGCTCGATGCAATCTTTGCCGGGGTCAATGCCGGGCAATGGCTGGAGCTGCCCGCGGCGGAAAAATTCTGCATGCTGATCCGCCGCGCCTGCCTCGATGCGGTCGGCTACCTCGATGCCGGGCATTTCGGGCAGGGCTGCGGCGAGGACCAGGATTTTTCCCGCCGCGCCGCCGCGGTCGGCTGGCACAACGCGCTGGCCGCCAACGTATTCGTGCATCGCGCCCACGAAACGCCGCCTGACCCCGCCTTGTTCGAAGCGCAGAACGATGCCGCGTGCACGCTGGCGGCGCTGTATCCCGATTACGAAGCCGTGACACACGAATTCACGCAACGCGACCCGGCGGCCGGGCTGCGGGCGCGGGTCGACCGGGCGCGCGCCGCGCTCGGCGGCTCCGAATTCGCGGCGGCGATGGACGAGCGGGCGCAGCTGCGCGCCGCCCGCGCTAGCGCCACGAGTGTGCCGCTGAACCCGCCGCGCCCGGTCGTGCTGCATATCGTGCATCGCAAGCACGACACGCGCCGCTGGGTGGACGACTACTGCGCTGCCGATGTCGATTGCCGCAATCTGGTGTTGTACGGGCGCGGCTCGCGCAACGAAGCCTCCACCGAGCTGGCGCTCATCGACCCCGAACTGGGCACGGCGCCGCTCCTGACATGGACGCTGGAGAACCCGATCCGCGCCACGGCCATCGAACATCCGGAATATGCCGCGATCCTGCGCTGGATTTGCCTCACTTTCGAGGTGCGCGCCGTGCTGGTGTCGTCGCTGATCGGCCATTCGCTCGATCTGCTACAGCTCGATGCCTCCGTGGTACTGATCGCGCACGATCTCTACCCGCTCTGCCCGGCGCTGTCCGCGACCTTCGGCTCGCCCTGCACCCATTGCGGCGAGAAGGAACTGAAACGCTGCCTGCGCGAGAATCCCTACAACGTTTTCTGGCATGTGGACGATCCGCGCTACTGGCAAACCTTGCGCACAGCGTTCGCGGCGCGGCTGGCGGCCGACAACGTGCACATCGTCGCGCCGGACGAAGACGCGCACGCCCGCTGCGCGGCGCTGTTCCCGAGCCTCGCCGCACGGCGCTGGACGTGCATTCCGCACGGGTTGAGCGCGGCGTTCGCGCGCGGCCCATCGCTGCCCGAACCCGATTTCAGCAACGCCGCCGTGCAAGCCGCGCAAGCCGACGAACCGCGCCGCCTGCGGGTGCTGCTGCCCGGTCGTCTCCTGCCGCACGAAGGCTTGTGGCTGTGGCGGGAGATTTGCGACGAATTGCGCACCTTCGCGGACGTGCTGCTGCTCGGTTGCGGTGAATTCGGCCTGCCGTCCGCCAACTACACCGGCATCGAAGTCATCCCCGAATGCGCCGTCGACGAACTGCCCGCGCAGGTGGCGCGCTGGCAGCCCGATTGCGCCCTGCTGCTCGCGGTGTTGCCGGAGAGCTTCGCCTACACGCTGGCCGAAATGCAGGCACTCGCGGTGCCGGTGGTGGCCACGAGGGTCGGCTCCTACGTCGAACGCATCGACAGCGGCTGGAACGGCTTTTTGGTCGAACCGGAAACCAAAACCATCCTCGACATGCTGCACGCCCTCGACCACGCCCGCGAGCGCCTCGCGACCGTGGTCGACATCCTGCGCTTCAGCCCGGTGCGCACGACCTTCGACATGGTGGCCGACTACCGCCGCCTGCTGCCCGAACTGGATGCCCCCGCCGGGGGCGCGCCGGAGAACCTGCTCGCCACACTCGGCAAGCGCGTGCAGGGACAAGACGAAATCGCCCGCCTGCAAGATTTATTGCGGACGCGCGACGAAGAAGCGCGGACGCGCGCCCTCAACCAGCGGCGGCTGGAAACGATGGTCGGCGCGCTGGCGGCGCAACACGCGGCCATCCTGCATTCGCCGTCATGGAAAGCAAGCGCCCCCGTGCGCGCGCTGGAACGGTTGTGGGACAACGTGTGCCACAAATTTGCGCCGATCGTGGAAAACATGCCGCCGCACGTCATCCGCGCCCGCGGCGAACAGCGCCTTGCGCCGCGTACGAACGCGATGCCCGCGCCGATCCTGCGTTCGCGGGCCTCGGCGCGTTACTGGCTGTGCGAGGCCATCGGCGTGCCCGATAGCGCCATCGTCATCGCCGGGGGCGGCGACGATCTGCCCGCGCGCGCCCTGCAAAATTTCGTCGCGCTGGCCGATATCGTCACCCGCCGCAACACCCGCGCCTGCTTTGTCTGGTGCGGACGGCTCGATGATTTATGCGCCGACGACGCGCTCGTCCTGAAGCTGCTGCGCGAGGTGCGCGACCTGTTCGTGCTCGACGGCCAGCTCGACGCGGAAGTGTTCGCCGGAGCCGACGTACTGCTGCTGCCAACCGGCGCGGCGCACGACAACACCACGCGCCGCGTGATGGCGGGCGTGCCGCACGTCGAACTGCCGGCGCAGGGCGACCCCGAAAGCGCGGATGGCGTTCCCGCCGCCACGGTCACACAATTGTTGCAATACTGCGAGGGAACGGAAGAAACTTACGCGCTACAAGAATGTTGAACGAGGTTCCTCACGCATGTCCGGCACGCTTTTCACCGTCTCCGCCCCCTCCGGCGCGGGCAAGACCACGCTGGTACACCGTCTGCTCGAACGCGATCCCGGCCTGAAACTGTCGGTGTCCTACGCCACGCGCGCGCCGCGCCAGGGCGAAGAAAACGGGCGCGAATACCATTTCGTTTCCGCCAAACACTTCCGCGAACTCGTCGAAGCGGGCGAATTCGTGGAATGGGCCGAAGTGCACGGCAACTGCTACGGCACCTCGCGCACATGGCTTGTCGAGCAACTCGCGCAAGGCCGCGACACCCTGCTGGAAATCGACTGGCAGGGCGCGGCGCAAGTACGGGCCGCGTTTCCCGAAGCGATCAGCGTTTTCGTGCTGCCGCCCTCGCTGGAAGCGCTCGAATCCCGCCTGCGCGGACGCGGCACCGACAGCGAGGCAGTCATCGCCACCCGCTTGCGCGCCGCGCGCAACGAAATGCAGCATGTCGCGGATTTCGCCTACGTTATAATCAACGAACACTTGCCGTCGGCGGTCGATGACCTCGCGGCGATCGTGCGGGCGGCGCGCCTGCGTTACGCCAGCCAGCACAAGCGTCATCCCCGTCATTTCGAGTTCCTCGCCCAGCATTGAAAGGATCATATCCATCATGGCCCGTGTCACCATCGAAGCCTGCCTGAAAAGAATTCCCAACCGTTTCCAATTGACGCTGGTCGGTGCATATCGCGCCCGCCAGATCACCATCGGCGGCACGCCGCAGATCGAAGTCGGCGCCACCGACCGCGACAAGCCCACCGTCATCGCGCTCAAGGAAATCGAAGCGGGCAAGGTCGGGCTGGAAATGCTCAATCGCGGTCAGGCGTAAAGGCCGGCAAGGGGATGTCTCATGGAGTCCGCCCATGCGCACCCCCCTGAAGCCGCAGCCCCTGTAGCCGCTGCATCTGGCGAAGCACCCGGCGAAGCGCCCGGCGCGTCCGGCAGCGCCGAAACCCCGGAATTCCTCGCCCGCCAGGACGACGACGGCGCGCCTTCCGAACCCGCCGACCCGCTTTTCACGCTGCTGAAGGCGAAACTCACCGCCTACCTCAAAGCCGAAGAAATCGTCCGCGTCGACTCCGCCTACCATTTCGCCGCCGAAGCACACGGCGGCCAGACACGCAAAAGCGGCGAACTGTATATCGTCCATCCGCTCGCCGTCGCCTCCATCGTCGCGGACTGGCATCTCGATTCGCAGGCGCTGTGCGCGGCGCTGCTGCACGATGTCGTCGAGGACACGTACATTTCCAAGGCCGAAATCGCGGAACGCTTCGGCCAGGCCGCCGCCGATCTCGTCGACGGCCTCTCCAAGCTGGACAAGCTCAAGTTCCGCTCACACGAAGAAGCGCAGGCGGCCAATTTCTACAAAATGCTGCTGGCGATGAGCGCCGATTTGCGCGTCATCCTCATCAAACTCGCGGATCGCCTGCACAACATGCGCACGCTGTTCGTGATGCGCCCCGACAAACGCCGCCGCATCGCCGCCGAAACGCTGGAGATTTATGCCCCCATCGCCCGCCGCCTCGGGCTGGACGGCATCTTTCAGGAGCTGGAAGACCTCTCCTTCGTCAATAAATACCCCTGGCGGCATCGCGTGCTCGCCCGCGCCGTCGCCGCCGAGCGCGGCAACCGCAAGAAGCTGCTTGCGCAGTTGCAGGACGGCATCGAACAACGCCTGCCGCAATGGGGCGTCGAGTGCGAGGTACAGGGGCGTGAAAAGCGCCTGTACAGCATCTATCGCAAGATGGAAGAACGTCTTGCCGAAGCGCACCGCAACAACGCCTACACCACGGGTGAAAAGCGCCGCGCCTTCTCGCACGTCTACGACATCCACGGCTTTCGCCTCATCGTGTCCGACGTGTCCGCCTGTTACCTCGCGCTCGGCGCGCTGCACTCGATCTACCAGCCCTATCCGGGCCGCTTCAAGGATTACATCGCCATCCCGCGCGAAAACGGCTACCGCAGCCTGCACACCACCTTGATCGGCCCCGGCGGGGTACTGGCCGAAGTGCAGATCCGCACGCGCGACATGCACCGCATCGCAGAGTCCGGCGTCGCCGCGCACTGGCTCTACAAGGACGACGACAAGAGCATCAACGAATTGCAGCAGCAAACCCACGCCTGGCTGCAATCCCTGCTCGATCTGCAAATGAACTCGGGCGGCGCCTCCGAATTTCTCGAACAGGTGAAGGTGAATCTGTTCCCCGGCGAAGTCTTCGTCATCTCGCCCAAGGGCCGCATCTTCACCCTGCCCAACGGCTCGACGCCGGTCGATTTCGCCTACGCCGTGCACACCGACGTCGGGCATCGCTGCGTCGGCTGCCGCATCAATTCCGACCACCAGCCGCTCAACACCGAACTGCAAAGCGGCGATCAGGTGGAAATCATCACCTCGGCCTACCCGAGCCCCAATCCCGCATGGCTCTCCTACGTACGCACCGGGCGGGCGCGGGCGCGGATTCGCCATTTCCTCAAGAGCAAACAGCAGGACGAAGCCATGAGCCTTGGCGAGCGCCTGCTCAATCTCGCCCTGCGCCCGCACGGCTACACCGTCGATAAAATCGCGCCCGCCGCGTGGGAACGTTTTCTGCGCGACCGGGGCGTCGCCAGCATCCGCGACATCTACGCCGACATCGGGCTCGGCAACCGCATGCCGGTGGCGGTGACGCGCCGCCTCCTGCTCGCGCAAGAGCGCGTGGGCGGACTCACCGGCGCGCATGAAGGCACCACGATGCCGCGCCTCAAAATCCACGGCGGCGAGGGTGGCGCCATGCACCTTGCGCGCTGCTGCCAGCCGATTCCGGGCGATCCCGTGGTCGGCGTCATCCGCCGCGGCCACGGCCTGGAAATCCACTTGCAGGATTGCTCCATCGTCACCCGCATGCGCAACAACCTCGGCCGCTGGGTCGATGCGGACTGGGAGCCGGACGAAGTACGCCTGTTCGATGTCACCATCCGCATCCAGTGCAAACCCGGCCACGGCATGCTGGTACGCATCGCCAACGCCATCGCCGCCGACGACTGCAACATCCAGAGCGCCGTGATGGATCAGGGCGAAGCACCCTACGTCAATTTGCTCATGACCTTGCAGGTGCACGACCGCCTGCATCTGGCAAAAGTGATGCGCAAGGTCAGGGTGGTGCCGGAAGTGGTGAAAATTGCGCGGGTGAGGCCGGGAGGCTGAGCCCCCCCCGTGCCTGCCGGGCCGCGTAAATGATTCGGCATCCTTATCCGACATTTGCCGCCCGCCCCTCGAACCGGCGGGCACAACCCGGTAAAATCCGCGCTTCCCACATTCGATCAACCCCGCGCCCGCAACCATGCCCAACGCAAAACCGAGCTTTCAGGAAATCATCCTCACCCTCCAGCAGTTCTGGAGCCGCCAGGGCTGCGCCCTGCTGCAACCCTATGACATGGAAGTCGGCGCGGGCACCAGCCACACCGCCACCTTCCTGCGCGCCATCGGGCCGGAGCCGTGGAAGGCCGCCTACGTGCAGCCGTCACGCCGCCCCAAGGACGGGCGCTACGGCGAGAACCCCAACCGGATGCAGCATTACTACCAATATCAGGTGGTGCTCAAACCCGCCCCGGCCAACATTCTTGAGCTGTACCTCGGTTCGCTCGAAGCCCTCGGCTTCGAGCTCAAGAAAAACGATGTGCGTTTCGTCGAGGACGACTGGGAAAATCCCACGCTCGGCGCGTGGGGCCTGGGTTGGGAAGTGTGGATGAACGGCATGGAAGTCACGCAATTCACCTACTTTCAGCAAGTCGGCGGCATCGACTGCAAACCGATCACCGGCGAGATCACCTACGGACTGGAACGGCTGGCGATGTACCTGCAAGGCGTGGAAAACGTCTATGACCTCGTGTGGACGGACGGGCTCACCTACGGCGATGTCTATCACCAGAACGAAGTCGAGCAATCCGCCTACAACTTCGAGCATTCCGACGTCGAATTTCTTTTCAAAGCGTTCGATGCCTTCGAGAAAGAGGCCAAAATCCTGATGGCCGCGCAACTGGCGCTCCCCGCCTACGAACAGGTGCTGAAAGCCGCGCACACCTTCAACCTGCTCGATGCGCGCGGCGCAATCTCCGTCACCGAGCGCGCCGCCTACATCGGCCGCATCCGCCACCTTGCGCGCAGCGTCGCGCAAAGCTACCTCGATGCCCGCGCCCGCCTCGGATTCCCGATGGCGCAAAAGGAGCGCGCCCAAGAAGTGCTGGCGCAACGGGCGGCAAAGCAGGCGGCGTAAACCGGACCGCCATCGAAGCGCGCCGCCGCCGAGGCGGCGCGCATCATGATGCGCCAGATGCGATCAGCTCAGCGCCCGTTCGAGCATCGCCAACGAAATGGGCAATACCAGTAGATGCCAGAACCGATAAAATGCGGACCAGCCTTTCACACTATTCAACATGACTTCTGAAAACCTGCTGCTGGAAATTTTCGTCGAAGAACTGCCGCCCAGGGCGTTGAAGAATCTGGGTGAAGCCTTCGCCTCGGCACTGGCCGCCTCGCTCGCGCGCGACGGACTGGCTGGCGCCGATGCCCTCGTCACCGCTTATGCCACGCCGCGCCGCCTGGCGGTACACGTCACGAACGTGCTCGCTGCCGCGGCCGACAAGCCCGTGACGCAGAAGCTGATGCCCGTTTCGGTCGGGCTGGACGCGGCGGGGAATGCCACGCCCGCGCTGTTGAAAAAACTCGCCGCGCTGGGCGCGGAAGCCAGCGCGGTCGCCGGACTGCGGCGCGAGGGAGAGGGCAAGGCGGAAACGCTCTATCTCGACAGCATCGCCCGGGGCGCGACGCTGGCGGCAGGTCTACAGACGGCGCTGGAAGCGGCGCTCGCGGCACTGCCGATTCCGAAAGTGATGAGCTACCAGTTGGCCGACGGCTGGACGAGCGTCCATTTCGTGCGCCCGGCGCACGCGCTCGTTGCTCTGCACGGCGCGCAAGTGGTGCCGGTGGCCGTGCTCGGCTTGACGGCGGGCAACGCGACGCACGGGCATCGCTTCGAGGCGAGCGCCGATCCTGTTCTCATCGCGCACGCCGACGCGTACGCCAAAACCTTGTTCGAGCAGGGCGCGGTGATCGCATCGTTTGCCGAGCGCCGCACCGAGATCGCGCGTCAGTTGGCCGCCGCCGCGCAAAAGGCCGGGGCGGATTTGCATCCGATCGAGGATGAAGCGTTGCTGGACGAAGTGACCGCGCTGGTGGAGCGGCCCAATGTGCTGATTGGCCAATTCGAGCCGGAATTCCTCGCCGTGCCGCAGGAATGCCTGATTCTGACGATGAAGGCGAACCAGAAGTATTTCCCGCTGCTGGATGCGGGCGGCAAGCTGGCGAATCGATTCCTCGTGGTCAGCAATCTCACCCCGGGCGACCCGAGCGCCATCATCGGGGGCAACGAACGCGTGGTGCGGCCAAGGCTGGCCGATGCCAAATTCTTTTTCGACCAGGATCGCAAAAAAACACTGGAATCGCGCCTGCCGCTGCTGGCGAAAGTGGTTTATCACAACAAACTCGGCAGCCAGGGCCAGCGTAGCGAACGGGTGGTGACCATTGTCAACGCCATTGTCAACGCTATTGCCCGCGCCATTGCGGAGCAGCCCGGCGGCAGCGAATCGGCCCGTCAGGCAGCATCCGCCGCGCGGCTCGCCAAAGCCGATCTCCTGACCGACATGGTCGGCGAATTCCCCGAACTGCAAGGCACGATGGGGCGCTACTACGCGCTAAACGACGGTTTGGCGCCGGAAGTGGCTGATGCCATCGAAGATCACTACAAACCGCGTTTCGCGGGCGACGCGCTGCCGCGCGGCAAGGCAGGCATCGTGGTGGCGCTGGCCGACAAGCTGGAGACGCTCGCCGGGATGTTCGGCATCGGGCAAGCGCCCACGGGCGACAAAGACCCGTTCTCGCTGCGGCGGCACGCAATCGGCGTCATTCGCATGCTGATGGAAAGCGATCTGGATCTGGCGCTGGACGAGGCCATCGCCGCCGCCAACGCCGCTTTTACGGCGATCGACGGATTCACGCCCGCGGGCGTGCCATTGCGCGATTTCATCTACGAGCGCCTGGTGGGACTCTTGCGCGAACAGGGCTACACCGCGCACGAAATCGATGCCGTCGTCAGCCTCCAGCCGCAACACCTCGATGAAATTCCCAGGCGCCTCGCCGCGGTACGCGCTTTCTCCGCGCTGCCGCAGGCCGAAGCGCTCGCCGCCGCGAACAAGCGCGTCGGCAATATCCTCAAGAAAACCACTGGCGACGCGGGCGATGTGATCGATGCCGCGCTGTTGCGGGAAGACGCTGAACAGGCGCTTGCTCGCGCCCTCGACGACATTGCGCCCAGGGCCGATGCCGCATTTGGCGCGGGCGACTACACCGCCTCGCTCAAAACCCTGGCCGCCCTGCGCGCGCCGGTCGACGAATTCTTCGACAAAGTGATGGTCAACGCCGAGGAAGCGGCCCTGCGCGCCAACCGGCTGGCGCTGCTAAAGCGCCTGCGCAGCGCAATGAACCGCGTTGCCGACCTCTCGAAGCTATCGGGTTGACCCGGCACATCGAGGCGAAAAAACCATGAACCTCATCATTCTCGACCGCGACGGCGTCATCAACTACGACTCCGAACAGTTCATCAAATCGCCCGACGAATGGCGGCCGATTCCCGGCTCGCTCGAAGCCATCGCGCTGCTCAACCGCTGGGGCTGGCGCGTGGTGGTGGCCTCCAACCAGTCGGGCGTCGGGCGCGGGCTGTTCGACATGGACACCCTGAACGCCATCCACGACAAGATGGTGAAAGCTTTGGCGCAAGTGGGCGGACGGCTCGATGCCATTTTCTTCTGTCCGCACCCGGCGGATTCCACCTGCAATTGCCGCAAACCCAAGCCGGGGATGCTCATCGAAATCGGCGAACGCTTCAATGCCGACCTGCAAGGCGTGCCGGTGGTCGGAGACAGCCTGCGCGACCTGCAAGCGGGCGTGGCCGTCGGCGGGCTGCCGTATCTGGTGCTGACCGGCAAAGGGCAAAAGACACGCGACGACCCGCAACGGCCCAAGCAGACGGTGATTTGCGACGATCTCGCCGCAGTCGCGGCGCAGCTGACCGCCTGATGCCGCCATGATTTACGTGCGCTCGTTCATGTTCCTCATCGCCGCCTCGTTGATCACGGGTTTTTACGGCATTCTGGGCCTCTGCAGCCTGTGCATCGGCGCAAAACCGCTCACCCGCCACCGCTGGGTCACCAGCTGGGTGCCGGCGATGATGTGGGCGGTGCGGCATCTGCTCAACATCGAGTACCGCGTCATCGGGCGCGAGAACCTTCCTCCCGGCCCGGCAGTGATCGTCTCCAAGCACCAGTCGGCGTGGGAAACCATCGGTTTGCAGATGATCTTTCCGCCGCTGGCGTTCATCCTCAAGCGCGAATTGCTGTGGATTCCCTTCCTGGGCTGGGCGCTGGCGAGCATTCGCTCCATCGCTATCGACCGCAAGGCAGGCAAGGACGCGCTCTCGCAAGTGCTCGAACAGGGGCGCGAGCGCCTGAAAGAAGGTCTGTGGGTCGCGGTGTTCCCGGAAGGCACGCGCACGCCGCCGGGCGCGCGCGGGCGCTACAAGCCGGGCGGCGCCTTCCTCGCCAAGCGCGCGGGCGTGCCGGTGGTGCCGGTGGCGCACAACGCAGGTGAATTCTGGCGGCGGCAAGCCTTTTTGAAATACCCTGGCGAAATCACGGTCAGCATCGGCCCTGCCATCGGCGTCAAAGGCATCAAGGTCGAGGAAATCAACCGGCGCTCGAAAGAATGGATCGAAAACGAGATGACGCGCCTTTTTCCGCATCATTTCCGCGCCGGGGAAAACGCGCAGGACAGCGAGGCAGCCTGACGGCAGGCCCGTTCAGCCCCTCTTTTTCTGGCGCGACACCACCCACACACCGCCAATCACCAAGACCGCCCCCCAGAACTGATTCCAGCCAAACGGCTCATCGAGGATCATCCAGCCGAGCGCAATCGTGATGACCGGCCCCATCGTGCTGGTCATCGACACCGGCCCCGCGCCGATGCGCCGGATGGCTTCCGACACCATCCACACCGGCGCGACCGTCGATACCGCCACCATCACCAGAATGATCGCCCACACCTGCCAGGGCTGCTGGTAGAGCAGATCGACGGGCCGCAGCGCCAGGAACTGCGCGACGCTGAAAAGGCACGCGAACGACGACGCCCACGCCGTCACCCTCAACGCACCGAGCCGCCCGACCACCATGCCGTTGCCGATCAAATAGAGCGCATAAGCGATCGCACCCGCAAAAACCAGCGCGCTGCCAAGCAGCACCTCGTGTCCGGCCTCGCCGCTCACACTGAAGTCGTGTCCGACGGCGAGCGCGATGCCCGCGTAGCACAGCGCCAGGGCCGCGACCGTTTTCGCGGTAAGCGGCTTCTTGAGGAACAGCGCGGAGATCACGATGACCATCGTCGGATAGAGGAACAAAATCAACCGCTCCAGCCCGGCGGAAATATGGTTGAGTCCGAGAAAATCGAGGTAGCTCGACAGGTAGTAGCCGGTAAAGCCGAGCCAGATCATCCACAGCCAGTCGCGCCCGCTCATCGCGCCGCGCTGCCCCTGCCGCGCGAACAGGCCGAGCAGCAAATAGCACGGCAAGGCCAACGCCATGCGCATGCCAAGCACGGTTTCAGCATCGACGCCGTAGCGATAGACGAGCTTGACGAGGATCGCCTTGAACGAAAAGCCGACGGCGCCGAGCAGAGCGAATAGAATGCCAGCTTTGTATGTCGAGGACGAAATGGAACGGCTCAAGGTAGGCTCCCGAAGACTGAGCGCGCATGCTACAACCTTTTTGGCCTGCTCCGCCCGCGCTTCATGATGCTGCCCCGTTCCCTGCCCGATATGGGGCGCAATCCGGCTTGCGCCGCTTTTTTGCCCGCATGCGCGGCGGGGAGGTTCGCCACCCGGATTCAGGCCGTGGCCGCCTTGGGGATGCAGGCCGTGGCCGTCCTGGGGATGCGCTTTTTCCCGGCCTCCGCAAGGGCCGATAGATTCGAGGCCACAGGGCAGGCATCATGAAAAACACTCGCCGCCTGCGCGCTCATCCGCTTGCCGTGCTCGCGCTGCTGGCGCTCGCCGCATTGGTGCTGGCGCTTTCAGTGGGCAGCATCGTGGTGTCGCCCGCCGACATCATCGTGGCGCTCTTCGGCAGCGAGGGCGGCACGGGTGCGACGGTGGTACGCGAGTTGCGGCTGGCGCGGGCGCTGGCGTGCTTTGCCTGCGGCGGGCTGCTGGCGCTGGCCGGGACGCTGATGCAGGTGTTGCTGCGCAATCCCTTGGCCGATCCGTACATTCTCGGCGTCTCCGGCGGCGCGGCGGTGGGGGCGCTGGCGGCCATCGTGCTCGGGCTGGCCTCGCCGTGGATGGAGGCCGGGGCGCTCGCCGGAGCGCTGGCGGCGATGCTCACGGTGTTCGGCCTCGCGCACGGCGACGGCAGCTGGACGCAGACGCGGCTGTTGCTGACCGGCGTCATCGTCGCCGCCGGATGCGGCGCGGCGATCACCCTGATGCTGGCGCTCGCGCCCGCCGCGCAGGTGCAGTCGATGCTGTTCTGGCTGATGGGCGACGCCAGCGGCGCGAACAATCCGTGGCCCGCGCTGGCCGTGCTGGCCGTGGGGCTGGCCGCGGCGCTGCCGTTTGGCCGCGACCTCAACGTTCTGGCACGCGGCCAGTTGAGCGCCCGCGCGCTCGGCGTCGACACGCGGCGGCTGCGGCGCGGCCTGTACGTGCTGGCTTCGCTGTTCACCGCCGTGGCGGTCACGCTGCTCGGCACCGTCGGCTTTGTCGGGCTCGTGGTGCCGCATCTGGTACGCCTCGTGCTCGGCAACGACCAGCGCATACTGATGCCCGCGGCGGTCCTAGCGGGCGGGGCGCTCCTGAGCATCGCGGATACGCTGGCGCGCACCGTGCTCGCGCCGCGCCAGTTGCCGGTGGGCGTGCTCACGGTGCTGATCGGCGTGCCGGTGTTCCTCTTTTTGCTGGCACGACAGGCGCGCGCGGGCGAAAGATGAACATCCTTGCCCTGCCCGCGGCACTCGCCTGCCCGACGCCGTGGGACGATGCTTCGCTCCCCCTGCTCACCGCGCGCGGGCTGGCGCTGCAACGCGGCGGGCGCGAACTGTGCTGCCCCTTCGAGCTTGATGTGCGCGCCGGGCAATGCGTGGCGATCCTCGGCCGCAACGGCGCGGGCAAAACGACACTGCTGCACGCGCTCGCCGGACTGCACGGCGAAGGCAGCGCGCTCGCCCTCTCCGGCGAAGTGCGCTTCGGCCAACGTCCGGCCGCCCATTGGCCAGCGCGGCAGGCGGCGCGTTTTCGCGGCCTGCTGCCGCAACGCCAGCCCCTGCCCTTCGCCGCCAACGTGCTGGAGACGGTGCTGGTCGGCCGCCATCCCCATCTTGGCCGTTGGGAGCGGGAGAGCGACGCGGACACCGCCATCGCCCACGCCGCCCTCGCCGCCGTCGGCCTCGCGGGGTTCGACGAGCGCGACCTGCGCACCCTCTCCGGCGGCGAACGGCAACGCGTCACACTGGCGGCGCTGCTTGCGCAAACCCCGCGCCTGTTCCTGCTCGATGAGCCGCTGAATCATCTCGATCTGCATCACCGCATCGCCGTGCTCGAACTGCTCGCCGCCCTCGCCGCCTCCGGGCGCGGCGTGGCGATGGTGCTGCACGACCTCGAACTCGCCGCCCGCTACGCCGACACCATCGTCCTGCTCGATGGCGATGGCGGCGTCACCGTCGGCCCGACCGCCGGGGTGCTCACCCCGCAACGCCTGAGCCACGCCTTCGGCCACCCCTTGCGGCGGTTCGAAATCGAGGGCAGGGCGGTTTTCCTGCCAGAGTGAGCCTTCGTCCGTACAATTGGCGTTTCATCCTGATTGGCATTTCATCCTGCGAGCCGCCCCCATGCGCGTGACCTTCGTCCAACCTGCCGGTTTCAACTTCGTGCCCGGTCAAGCCGATTTCACCGTGCTCGCCAACCGCATGGCCCCGATCGGCATCCTGCAACTGGCGGCATGGCTGGAGAAACACGGCCATACCGCGCACGTGCACGATTGCCTCGGCCCATTCGCGCCGCGCGGCATCGCAGCCAACGCCGAGGCAGTGCTCGCCACCGAGCCCGATCTGATCGGCTTTTCCGCCGCCACGTCGAACTTCATGGACGCCGTCGACATGGCCGCTTACATCCGGCGCAAGCGTCCGCAGGCGCGGATCGTTTTCGGCAACGTGCATGTGACCGCCATCGGCGCACCGATTCTCGATCTTTTCCCGGAAATCGACTGCCTGTGCATCGGAGAGGGCGAAGGCGCGATACTCGATCTTGCCAACGGCGCCGCACCGCGCGAGGTACCGAATCTCATCTACCGCGACGAGGCGGGAGGCGTGCACATCAATCCGCGGCGCGCGCGCATCCTCGATCTCGACGAACTGCCGTTCCCGGCCTACGAAAAACTCGCCGGCTTCCCGCACGGCTACCACCTGCCGCTGTTCTCGTACGAAAAACGCTGGGGCGCGACGATGATTACCTCGCGCGGCTGCCCCTACACCTGCTCGTTCTGCGACCGCACCGTGTTCGAGCGCCTCTACAAGTACAACTCGCCGCAATACGTCTTCGAGCACTTCCGCTACCTGCGCGACCGTTTCGGCGTGCATCACATCAACATCTACGACGACCTGTTTACCGCCAGCGCCAAGCGCACACGCGAATTGTGCGAATTGCTGATCGCCCATCCGCTCGGCGTGAATTTCAACTGCGCCATCCGCACGGGGCATACCGATGCCGAATTGCTCGCGCTGCTCAAGCGCGCGGGCGCGCTGATGGTGTCGATGGGCGTCGAATCGGCCGACCCCGCGATGATGGAGCGGCACAAGGCGGGCGTCTCGCTCGAGGCCGTGCGCGAGACAGTCGAGCAAATCCACGCCGCCGGACTGCGCGCCAAGGGGCTGTTCATTTTCGGGCTGCCGGGCGAGACGCCGGAGACGTTCAGAAAAACGAGCGATTTCATCCTCGGACTCGATCTCGACGACATGAACATGACCAAGTTCTGTCCGCTCTACGGCGCGCCACTATGGGATGAATGCGTCGCGGGCCGCGAGGGGGATTTCGACGAGGACTGGCGGCTGATGAACTGCATGAACTTCGTCTACAAGCCCGCCGCCTTCGCCTCGCGTGCGGAGATGGATGCGCTCTACAACTGGCACATCCAGCGCTTCTACAACAGCAAGCCGTACCGCCGCCGCTTCGCGCACAACCTGTGGGGGCACCGTTGGAGCTTGTGGCATCTGATCCGCCATCTGCCGAAAACCATTCAGGCGCACCGCTATTTCAGCGCCAACAAAGCCCGCTTCGAGGCCGAGCGCCGCGAATTCGCGCCACACCCCCGCCAGCCGCGCGGACTCACGCCGTTCCTGAGCCCAGAACTGCGCGCCGACGCGGTGGTGGCGCTGGCGGACACGCAAGGCGGCAGGCGGAACAAAATGAACCGGAAATCGGCGGCTCCAGACTTTGACGAAGGCATGCCCATCCCCCAGAAAACGAAGCGCTCCGAAAGCCTCCGCGACACCGCCGCGCGTGGCGGATGAGCGAATTGCCCGGCGGGACGAGGGGGGATGAGGAGACGAAGAGACGAAGAGGCGGAGGGACGGAGGAAAAGCGTGAGGAAAGCGCCGCTTTTGGAACACGAGCGAGCCCCGCAACCTTCCCTGCGATGCGGCAATATTCACGCTGGGCCTCGTTTCGGGCGAAACCTAAAGTGAGCAGCGTCTACACTTTAATCGTGACGGGCATGAGCAGATGCTCGCCGCTGCAACATCCTCAAGTGTTGAAAGGCATGACCCGCAGCAAAACGCGGCCCGTTATCTCGCGGGCCGCGTCCTTTTCAACGTCGGACGGAAACTACAGGACCTGGCCTTGGCACCGCCAGCGCGGCGGCCGCGCGTTACCGGCAAGCGTACCGGTTCAGCCCCACCGCCCGACACGAAGCCTTCGTCATGAGCCCGCTGGACAACGTGCTGGAAGTGTGGCTCGACAGCGACCTCAGCCCAGCATGCCAGGTCGGCACACTGGCGCATGACCGCGGCCAGATCCGCTTCCACTACGACCGCGGCTGACTGAACGACCCTCGGGCTTTCGCACTTGATCCGGATGGCGCCGACATCAACCTGACGGCGGGGGGCTTCTCGGCCCACACGGAGTTTCGTACATCCATAGACTGAGCCGGATCGACCGCAGAAGCGTGAGTCACCCCGTCGCCGTGACGGTGGCCTGCTCATGGATGATCGGCATAGTCCGCTCCGTGACATCGTGCAGCCCCATACGACACGCCATCGCGAGGCCAATCGCCAAAGCCAATCGAGTGGATTGGAGCGGGTGAAGGGAGTCGAACCCTCGTCATCAGCTTGGGAAGCTGAGGTAATGGCCGTTATACGACACCCGCGCGCAGGGGTGGATGGTGGTGATGGGCAGAATCGAACTGCCGACCTAGGGGTTATGAATCCCTCGCTCTAACCGACTGAGCTACATCACCGCGACTGCGAAGAACCGGGGATTTTAGGCATCGGGCCTTGGGGCGTCAAGGAAAGCTGTAGTACCCTATGCCGCTTTCCGCGTTGGATTCCGGGTGGCATGAAGAAGCTCTATATCCGCACTTTCGGCTGCCAGATGAACGAGTACGACTCCGGCAAGATGGCCGACGTGCTCGGTGCGTGCGAGGCGTATCAGCGCACGGACAGGCCCGAGGAGGCGGACGTTATTTTGTTCAATACCTGTTCGGTGCGCGAGAAGGCGCAGGAGCGGGTGTTTCACGACCTGGGGCGCGTGCGCGCGCTCAAGGCGGCGCGCCCGGAGATCATCGTCGGCGTGGGCGGCTGCGTGGCGAGCCAGGAAGGCGAGGCCATCGTGAAACGCGCGCCGTATGTGGACGTGGTGTTCGGGCCGCAGACGCTGCACCGGCTGCCGCAGCTGATCGCACGGCGCAAGGAGAGCGGCAGGCCGCAGGTGGATGTGTCGTTCCCGGCGGACGAGAAGTTCGACGCCCTGCCAAGCGCGCGCGAGGACGGGGCGGCGGCCTTCGTGTCGATCATGGAGGGATGCTCCAAGTACTGCACGTATTGTGTCGTGCCTTTCACGCGCGGCGAAGAAATCTCGCGCCCGCTCGAGGATGTGCTCGCGGAAATCTCGGCGCTGGCCGCGCGCGGGGTGCGGGAAGTGACGCTGCTTGGGCAAAACGTCAATGCGTGGCGTGGCGCGCTGGAGAAAGACGGTGGCGGCGAGGTCGGCGATTTCGCGTTTTTGCTCGAATGTGTGCAGGCCGTGGCGGGCATCGAACGCATCCGCTTCACGAGCTCGCATCCGCGTGAGATGACGCCCCGGCTGATCGAGGCTTTCGCGCGCCTGCCAAAGCTCGCGCCACAATTGCATCTGCCGGTGCAATCCGGCTCCGGGCGCGTGCTGGCGGCGATGAAGCGCGGCTACACGGTGCTGGAATACAAGTCCGTCGTGCGGCGGCTACGCGCGGCGCGGCCCGGTCTGTCCCTGAGCACGGATTTCATCGTCGGCTTTCCGGGCGAAAGCGAGGCGGATTTCGAAAAGACGATGCAGCTGATCGACGAGGTCGGCTTCGATGGCGCGTTCAGTTTCGTTTATAGCGCCCGCCCCGGCACGCCCGCCGCCGACATGGAAGACCCGCTGCCGCAGGAGACGAAACTGGCGTGGCTCGCGCGCCTGCAAACGCGCATCGACGAGCAGGCGCAGGAGATCTCGCGGGCGATGGTCGGCGGCATCGAGCGCGTGCTCGTCGAAGGCCCGGCAAAGAAGAACGAGGCGGAACTGAGCGGACGCACGGCCAACAACCGCGTGGTGAATTTCCCCGCGCCGCCACATGCGCATGCACGGCTCATCGGCCAGTTTGTCGACGTCGAGATCGTGACCGCGATGCCACACAGTCTGCGCGGCAAACTCGCACTGAAGGAGGAACGCGCGTGACGACAGCGCTGGCATTTTCGCTGGAGCCGGTCGATAACGCGCGGCTGGCGCGGCTGTGCGGGCCGCTCGACGAGAACCTGCGCCAGATCGAGAATGCTTTCGATGTCGCTATCGCCCGACGCGGCGCGTTTTTCAGTGTGCAGGGGCGTGATGCCAGGCGGGGTGAAGCGGCGTTGCGTCGTCTCTATGCACAGGCCGACCACGACTTGCTGCGCGAGGACGTACAGCTCGATCTCGTCGAACTGGCGAAGCAGGAGGAAACGCCCGCTGACGCGCCGGTTCTCGTCACCCGCCGCGCTGATCTGCACGGGCGCACACCGCGCCAGCTCGAATACCTCCGCAACATCCAGGATCACGACATCACCTTCGGCATCGGCCCGGCGGGGACGGGCAAGACTTACCTTGCGGTGGCAAGCGCCATCGACGCCTTCGAGCGCAATCTGGTCGAGCGCATCATCCTGACCCGCCCGGCGGTGGAGGCGGGCGAGCGGCTCGGCTTCCTGCCCGGCGATCTGGCGCAGAAGGTCGATCCTTATTTGCGGCCGCTCTACGATGCGCTTTACGACCTGCTCGGCTTCGAGCGCGTCGGAAAGCTCTTCGAGCGCGGCGCCATCGAGGTCGCGCCGCTCGCTTTCATGCGCGGGCGCACACTCAACAATGCTTTTATCATTCTCGACGAAGCGCAGAACACCTCGCCCGAGCAGATGAAGATGTTTTTGACCAGGATCGGCTTTGGCGCAAAGGTGGTGGTCACTGGCGATCTCACGCAGGCCGATCTGCCGCGCGGCACGAAAAGCGGCTTGGCGCAGGCGCGAGAATTGCTGCGGCAGGTGCGCGGGCTGGCGTTTACCGAATTCGGCAAAGAGGACGTGGTGCGTCACCCGCTGGTGGCGCGCATCGTCGAGGCTTACGACAATGGCGACGCGCATGGCAACGGATAAAAAAAAGTCCGCCCGGCGGCCCATGCTCACACTCACGGTGCAACGGGCGCTCGCGGGCGCGGATCGCGGCGGCGCTCCGTTGCGCGCGCAACTCCTGCGCTGGGCGCGGGCGGTGTTGTTGCGTGATGTCACGCTCACTGTGCGGTTGGTCGGAGAGCACGAAGGCCGCGCGCTCAACCACAGCTTTCGCGGCAAGGACGCCGCAACCAACGTGCTGACCTTCGTCTATGGCGAGGATGCTTCGTTTAGCGCCGCGCCGCTGGCCGGGGACATCGTGCTGTGCGCGCCAGTGGTGGCGCGCGAGGCCGCGGAGCAAGGCAAGGCGCTGGAGGCGCATTACGCACATCTGCTCATACACGGCATGTTGCATCTGCAAGGGTTCGACCACGAAACGCAGGCCGAAGCCGAGAATATGGAAGCGCACGAACGCGGGATTTTGCGTACACTCGGCTTCGATGACCCTTACCAAGATGGCGATGGACAGTAGTTCTTCCTCCGACAAACCGACCCTGCTGGAACGCCTGTCGGCCCTGCTCGCGCCAGAGCCGGAAGATCGTGACGAGCTCGTGGCGCTGCTGCGCGCCGCGCACGAACGCAAACTGATCGAGGCCGACGCGCTCTCGATCATCGAAGGCGCGCTGCAAATGACCGACATGCGCGTGCGCGACATCATGGTGCCGCGCGCGCAAATGGATGTGCTGCACATCGACGATTCGATGGACACCGTTGCCGCCTTTGCGGTAAAAACGGCGCACTCGCGCTTTCCGGTGATCGGCGGCGACAAGGACGACGTGGTGGGCATCCTGCTCGCCAAGGATCTGCTGCGCTATTTCGCCGGAGGCGCCGTGAAACTGCGCGACATGCTGCGTCCGGCGGTGTTCATCCCGGAGTCCAAGCCGCTCAACGTGTTGCTGCGGGAATTCCGCCTGAGCCACAACCACATGGCGATCGTCGTCGATGAATACGGCGGCGTCGCCGGGCTCGTCACCATCGAGGACGTGCTGGAGCAGATCGTCGGAGAAATCGAGGACGAATACGATTTCGACGACAGCAGCGGCAACATCGTGCCCGACTACGGCGGCCGTTTCCGCGTCAAGGCGACGACGCCCATCGGGGATTTCAACGGTGCATTTGCCACCACTTTCAGCGACGAGGAAGTCGACACCGTCGCCGGTCTGCTGATCCGCCACCTCGGGCGCCTGCCGCGCCGGAGCGAAGCCACCGTCATCGATGGCCTGCGCTTTCATGTCCTGCGCGCCGACAGCCGCCGCATCCACACGCTCTTGATCGACCGCGAAACCGGCGACGGGGCCGCATGAACTTCCTGCTCGCCCTCCTCTCCGGCGCGCTGGCCGTGCCCGCTTTCGCGCCGTTGGAGTGGTGGCCCTTCGCGTTCCTCAGCCTGATGGGGCTGGCGCTGCTGCTGGAGCGTGCCCCCTCCGCCCGCGCCGGATTCGGCCTCGGCCTCGCATGGGGACTCGGCTGTTTCGCGGCGGGCGTGTCGTGGATTTACGTGGCGCTCGAACGCTACGGCGGCATGCAGCCGCTGCTGGCCGGCTTCGCCATCTTGCTGTTCTGCGCCTTCCTCGCGCTTTATCCGGCGCTGTGCGCGCTACTTTATGTGCGCTTGCGGCGCGGTGGCCTGTTCCGGCGCGCGGCGCTGTTCGCCGCACTGTGGCTCATCTCCGAATGGCTGCGCGGCACGGTATTCACCGGCTTTCCGTGGCTTGCCATCGGCTACAGTCAAACACCGCCCAGCCTGCTCGCGGGCTTTTTTCCGCTCATCGGCGTCTACGGCGTCGGCGGGCTGACGGCGTTCATCGCCGGCTTGCTGGGACTGAGCGTGGCGCACGTCCGTGCGGGGACGCACAGTGCACCCGCGCGCATGCCCGCCATTGCAATCGTGCTCGTCTGCGGCGCGGGCTTCGCGCTGGCTCAGTACCCGTGGGCCGAGCCCGATGGCGAGCCGCTCACGGTGTCGCTGCTCCAACCCAATGTCGAGCCGACGTTCAAGTGGGACCCGGACAATTTCAACGACGTGTTGCGCATCAACGCCGATCTGGTCGCGCAGGCGCGCGGCGCGCTCGTCGTCCTGCCCGAAACCGCGCTCCCCGCGCCGCTCGATCGCCTGCCCGATGGCTATCTCGGCCATCTCGCCAATCTGGTCGACGGGCGCGGCGCCTCGCTGGTCACAGGCGTTTTCACCCATGAAAACGGCCATTATCAAAACGCCGCCCTGACGCTTGGCGCGGGCGGCGGCCAGCGCTACGCCAAGCATCATCTCGTGCCCTTCGGGGAATACTCGCCGCCACTGTTCGGCTGGTTCTATCGCCTCGTCGACATTCCGATGTCGCAGCAGCTCCCCGGCGCGGCGAATCAGGCGCCGCTCGAACTGCAAGGCCGCCACATCGCGCTCGACATCTGCTATGAAGACATCTTCGGCGCGGAACTCGCCACCGCCCTGCCACGCGCCGGGCTCATGCTCAATCTCTCGAACCTTGCCTGGTACGGCGACTCCTTTGCGCAGCCACAGCACCTGCAAATCGCCCGCGTCCGCGCCATGGAAAGCGGCCGCCCCATGCTGCGCGCCACCAATACCGGCATGACGGCGCTGGCGCTGCCGAATGGAAAAGTGGAAGCCATGTTGCCCGCGTTTACACGCGGCGTGCTGGAGACGAGCGTCACCGCCTACCGCGGCGCAACCCCGTTCGGGCGGTGGGGCGACTGGCCCGCGCTCGTCGTGGCGTTAGGGGCGCTCGTGCTTTCGCTGCCGAGGCGAAAGCGCATTCCTGCCGCTTGATTTGGCCTCCGTGCCTTGCGCACTTCCCCCATTTTCTGACAGAATAGAAAGTTACCTTGCTCCACCGTCTCCGCATAACGGGGGGCTGACATCAACCAAAAGGAGTCCCGATGCGACATTATGAAATCGTGTTCATCGTGCACCCGGATCAGTCCGAACAGGTGCCCGCGATGATCGAACGCTACAAGGGCATCGTCACCGCCCACAACGGCCAGATCCACCGGCTGGAGGACTGGGGCCGGCGGCAGATGACCTACCCGATCCAGAAGGTGCACAAAGCCCACTACGTGCTCATGAACATCGAGATCGACGACGAAACGCTCGCCGAACTCGAACACGCCTTCAAGTTCAACGACGCCGTGCTGCGCCATCTCACGATCAAGATGAAGAAAGCCATCACCGTGCCCTCGCCGATGATGAAGGAAGAGAAATCGCGCTCGCTCACCGATGCGCCGCCCACGGAAAGCGACGCCGAATCGCCCGCCGAGGCCGAGCCCATCGAGGCGGCTTCGGCCTGAGGTGTCGACGGAAGCGGCCAACGAGCTGCGGCTGGCGGCGCGCATCGTCGAGGTTTCGGCCTTGCGGCGCACCCCGGCGGGAGTACCGGTCGTGACCTGCGTGCTGGCGCACGAATCCCGGCGAATCGAAGCGGGAATCGAACGCGAAGTGAGGCTGGAACTGGAAACGATGGCCATCGGCGCACTGGCTGAAAAGCTGGCCGGGGCAACGCCCGGGGCGAGCGTCGAGGCAAGCGGATTTCTCGCGGCGAAAAGCGCGCGCACGCATAAGCCGGTGCTGCATCTGAACATAATCGAATTCATGGAAGGAACCTGAAAATGGCTTTCAAACCGAAGTCCAAGTTCAAGAAAAAAGAAGATCGCGGCGGTCGCGGTCTGTTCAAGCGTCGCAAATTCTGCCGTTTCACGGCCGAGAAGATCGAAGAAGTCGACTACAAGGACGTGGAAATCCTGAAAGACTTCATCACCGAGAACGCCAAGATCATGCCGGCGCGCATCACCGGCACCAAGGCGGGCTATCAGCGCCAGTTGTCCGTGGCGGTCAAGCGCGCCCGTTTCCTGGCGTTGCTGCCGTACACCGACCTGCACCTGTAAGGAGAGCCGAATCATGCAAATCATTCTGCTCGACAAGGTCGGCAAGCTCGGCTCGCTGGGTGACATGGTCAAAGTCAAGGACGGCTACGCCCGCAATTACCTGATTCCGCAAGGGCTGGCCAAACGCGCCACCGAAGCCAACAAGGCAGAATTCGAAGCGCGCCGCGCCGAACTCGAAAAGGTTCAGGCCGACAAACTCGCGGATGCGCAAGCCAAGGGCGCCAAGCTCGAAGGGCTGACGATCCAGATCGTGCGCAAGGCGGGCATGGATGGACGCCTGTTCGGTTCGGTGAGCAACATCGACGTCGCCGAGGCGCTCGCCGCGCAAGGCTTCGACATCGAACGCAGCGCCATCCGCATGCCCGACGGCCATCTGAAGGACGTGGGCGACAAACAGATCGACATCGCATTGCACGCCGACGTGGTGGTGCCGGTCACCGTGTCGGTGCTGGGCGAGCAATAAGCGCCTTCGCGCCACAGTACCGAAGGGCCGCCTTCAAGGCGGCCCTTCGTTTTTCCGGACGCGCGAGCGTTGCCACTACGCGACGTTACGCACCGCGACGCCTTCCCGCACGCGGGCGGGCGCGATCCCCCATGTTAGTATCGTCCGGTTCAAATCCAGCCTTTTAGCCGGCCCCGCATGTCGACCGCCGCCCCTTCCAGCCTGAAAATTTATTTACGCCTGCTCGGTTACGTCCGCCCGTACATGGGGCAGTTCGCCATCAGCATCTTTGGTTTCGTCATCTTCGCCGCCGCGCAACCAACGCTTGCCGCCGTGCTCAAATATTTTGTCGACGGACTCGTCGACCCGGCGAAAGCAGTGCTGCACGGTGTGCCGCTATTGGATGGACTCGCCCTGATGCACGCGGTGCCGCTGGCGATCGTCGGCATCGCCATCTGGCAGGGCATCGGCTCTTATCTCGGCAATTACTTCATCGCCCGCGTCTCGCTCGGGCTGGTGCACGACTTGCGTCTGGCACTATTCAACAAGCTGCTGCGGCTGCCAAACACCTGGTTCGATCACAACAATTCCGGGCGCCTGATTTCGCGCATCACCTATGACGTCACCATGGTCACGGGCGCGGCCACCGACGCAATCAAGGTGACGATCCGCGAAGGGCTGACGGTGGTGTTCCTGTTCGGCTACCTGCTGTGGATGAACTGGCGGCTGACCATGGTGATGCTGGCAATCCTGCCGGTCATCGGCGCGCTGGTGGGCAAAGCGAGCCGCAAGTTCCGCAAGCAAGCCAAGCAAATCCAGATCGCGATGGGCGATGTCACCCACGTCGCATCCGAAACCATCCAGGGCTATCGCGTCGTGCGCAGCTTCGGCGGCGAGGCGTACGAATCGGAACGCTTCCTGCGCGCCAGCACCGACAACACCAACAAACAGTTGCGCATGGTGCGCACCGGCGCGACTTATACCCCGACGTTGCAGCTGGTCATTTTCTCCGCAATGGCCGTGGTGCTGTTTCTGGTGTTGTGGCTGCGCGGCGAGGCGACGGCGGGCGATCTCGTCGCCTACATCACCGCCGCCGGGCTGCTACCCAAGCCGATTCGCCAATTGTCGGAAATCAGCTCCACGATTCAGAAAGGCGTCGCGGGAGCGGAGAGTATTTTCGCGCAACTCGACGAGCCTTCCGAACCCGACGGCGGCACGGTCGAGATCGAGCGCGTGCAAGGGCATATCGTGGTGCGCGATCTGATCTTCAACTACCCCGGCCACGCGCAAAGAGTGCTCGACGGACTGGATTTCGAGATCGAACCAGGCCGCATGGTGGCGCTGGTCGGGCGCTCCGGCAGCGGCAAATCGACGCTCGCCAGCCTGATTCCGCGTTTCTACTCACACACGCAGGGACAAATCCTGATCGACGGCATCGATGTCGCCGACTACACCCTGCTCAACCTGCGCCACCATATCGCGCTGGTGACACAGCAAGTGACGCTGTTCAACGGCAGCGTGGCCGACAACATCGCCTATGGCGAACTGGTGGGCGCCTCGCGCACCGAGATCGAGCGCGTGGCCGAAGCCGCCAATGCGCGCGAGTTCATCGACCGCCTGCCAGAGGGGTTCGACACCCAGATCGGCGAAAACGGCATCACCCTGTCCGGCGGCCAGCGCCAGCGTCTGGCGATCGCCCGCGCGCTGCTCAAAGATGCACCGATTCTGATTCTCGACGAAGCAACCTCGTCACTCGACACTGAATCCGAACGCCATATCCAGGGCGCGCTCGACTTCGCCGCCAAGGGGCGCACGACGCTGGTAATCGCACACCGGCTGTCTACGATCGAGCGCGCCGACCTGATCCTGGTGATGGACCAGGGGCGCATCGTCGAACGCGGCACCCACGCCGAACTGCTCGCGGCAGGCGGACATTACGCCAAGCTGCACGCCATGCAGTTCAGCGAAAAAAACAGCGAAGAAGACGCTTAAAAACACTTAAGCTGCATCCCGCGCCTGAACGATCATTGATGGTGATTTGGCGGCAGGTGTTCATCCAGCCAGCACCGCAGTCCACTACCCGCAGGCCAGTTGGCCAACAAGCGGGCGCGGTCGCGCCGCCAGGCGCGCGCATAGGCGTAGGCGCTGGCGTGCCGGGTCATAGCGTCGAGATCGATGACCGCAATGCGGCGTCTGGCCTCATCCCACAGCAAGTTGGTGGCCTTGAAGTCACCGTGACTGATGCGCCAGACATGCAACATGGCGACGAACTGCAACAACGCTTCGCCCTCGGCCTGCGGCGGCGCGGCGGCTTCGACATAGGGCGCCAAATGCTCGATCAGATTGCGTCCCGGATGAAAATCCGTCACGAGCCAGGCGCGGCGACGCAAGGGGCCAAGGCGCTCCTCGATCAATGCGCGCGGCAGCGGCGTATCGATGCCGAGAAAGTGCAGGCGGTGCCCCGCGCGCCAGGCATGCCAAGCCCGGCTCGGCCGCCAGGCGCGAGAAAAGGCATGAACGTTGTTCTTGATGTTATAGCGCTTGATCACCAGACTCATGCCGTCGTAATCAACCCTGGCGACCGTGGCCGTGCCGCCATCCTTAAAGGGCGCGCCAGCCGTGGCGAGCACTTGATCCGGGTCCGCGAGCAGCGGCTCGAACCGCGCGGCATCGTGGCGTGCCACCGCCGTAAAGCGGCGAAAATCGTGCCGCACGTCGACCAACGTACAAGGACGCAAAGTTTTGCACAGGTAGTCCGCAAGCAGGCGTTGGCGCTGCCTGACAATCAACGGCGCCAGCACGGCGGGGGCCGGAGCGTGGTGCTCATTGCGATCGCGATAGGCCGCCAACAGTACGGCAAGCGGCACATCCTGCGGCAATTCGGCAAGGAATTGCGCCAAATTGGCATTGGCCTCGCGCGCGGGCAAAGGCGTCGCGCGACGGCGCACGGCGTCGCCGTCGATCAGCCGCACCGCGCCCGCGCCGATGAGAAAGTTGCCGGGATGCATGTCGTTGTGGACGAGCCCATGACCGTGCAGCAAACCGATGCACGCACAAGCGGCTTGCAGCGTCGCGTTCACATCAGCGTTGCCGGTGGCCAGTTCGTCGGTCAGGCTGTGCGCATCGGGCACGAAGGCGGTGAGCAGATAACGCCCGCCGCCTGCGAACGTGCCCGCGGCAAGTAGCTGCGTGGTGGGAACGCCGGCCTCGGCCAGCGCCGTCAGGCCATCGCGTTCGCGCCGCCAGTGACGCACGCTGCCAGCGGCGATGAACAGCTTGGCCAGCACCCGCTGCCCGTTCCAAAGCCCTTCGCCCACGATGCGTTTGCCTGGCAGCACGCGCAAAAGGCGCAGCAAATCGAGCCGGCCACTCTCATCGAGCAGCAACACGCACGGACAAGGCGGCGCACGACGCGCGGCGACGAGATCGACGGCAGTCGAAAAAGGAACTTGCTCGGTTTTTTTCGGGGCTGCGCCGCTCATTCCCGCCCCTCGAAAAAGCACAGGACGCGCCGAATCATGGCCTTGTCGGCGCTGCTCAGCCGGGCGCGGCCGGTATAGGCATGGAAAAAGCGCAGCCGCCAGGTGCGGGACAGCGCGTACCGGGCAACCTTGTCGAGACAGGCCAGATCCTTGACGATGCGATAGCGCAGGAAAGGTCCGAACCAATGCTCTCCGCCCGGACAATCGATCAAATAGAGATTGGGGCCGTCGTCGACCAGCAGATTGCGCCATTTGAGATCGTTGTGCACGAAGCCCCGTTCATGCAGCGTGCGCGCGATGTGCGCGATCTGCGGCACGATCATGGCAAGCCAGTCACGCAGGCGCAGGCGTGGATCGTTGTCGCGGGCCAGGCAGGCGAGATCGGCCGTCCCGGCCAGTTCGCGGGTAATCACCGCGCCACGCACGAACGCGCCCAAACGCCGCTCCAGCCCGTACGCAGCCACAGGTGCGCAGGGGATGCCCCACGCCGCGAAAGCGAGCAGATTTTCCCACTCGGCTTGCACCCTCGGACGAGCCAGCCAGCGCCGAAATGGATTCTTACCGGCGCGATGGTAACGTTTGACGTAATAGCGCACGCCGCCAATGGCGACACGGATCATCTCGCTTTGGGGATCGTGCGAAATGTCTTCCCCTTGCAGCGCGAACACAGCATCGAGTGATGCGAAAGCCCGCGCCGTCTCACCCCTACCGTAAGGAGGCAGCAGGCGCCAGACGCTCATGGCGCGGTCTCCTGCGTGACGGCGGGCGCGAATTTGCGCTGGTAACGCTCGGCCAGCCGCGCACCCTCGTGTTTGAGCCACGCGAACAGCGGCGCTTCGCGGCGCAGCGTTTCGCGCAACGGTGCCGCGAAATAAAGGCGGGCGAAACGCAACAGATCGCGCCGGGTGAGGCCAATTTCCAGTACCGAAAAATAAAGCGAGGCCAGATCCTTGTTCCGCCAGCGTTGCGGCAGGCCGCGCGCATGAAGCTGGCCGCGGTGCAGGTCGATCAACGACAAGCGAAACGCCTCCGGCGCGGGGGGCGGGTCGGTGTGCAGCAGGAAATGGCAGATGTAGAGATCGCGGTGGTTCATGCCGCCGCCGTGCATCTTGCGCACCATCTCCGCCACGCGGGCGATGAGGGCGCGTTTGAGTTTCAGGGCGGGCGGGCGGCGCGGCCAGTCGCGGCAGTAATCTTCCAGGCTGACGGTGGGCGTGAGCGCTTCGGTGACGATGAATGATTGCCGCCGCGCCGGGTCGAGGCCGCGTTCGCCGAACGCAGCGATGCGCATGGTGGCGACGCCCAGCTCACTCAGGCGCTTGATGGCGTGGTATTCATTGCGCGCCCCCAGCACGGGCAGGCGCAGATAAAGCAGGTTTTTGAAAACCTCGCGCCAGCCGACGCCGTGATGCGCCTTGACGAAGTAACCGCGCCCGTCGACTTCGATGCGCAAAGTACGTCGTCCGGCCAGTTCGCGGAACACTTCACCCTGCAAGGCTTCGACGGCGGCGAACGGGTCTTGTCCAACCCACAGGCGGTCGAAAGGCGGATGCAGGATGACTTCGTTCATACGGCACGCTCCGGGTGAGGCGGCAAGGCGCCAAGAATGAGATCGGCGGCACGTTCGGGCAAGCTGTAAATATCGGCGTGCGCGGCGAAAGCAAGCGCATTGGCGGCATGGCGCGCGCGCGCCGCACGATTGCCGAGCATGCCCGCGAGCGCGGCATCGAGCGCTTCCTGCGCGAAAGGTGAAGCAATGATACAACCAGCGTCGGCTTTCGCGACGTAGTGCGCGTAGCCGCACACATCGGTGACGAGTACCGGCAGCCCGGTCGCCATCGCTTCGAGCAGCACGGTGCCGGTGTTTTCGTAGTAGGCAGGATGGATGAGCAGATCGGCGCCCAGCAGGAAGCGGGGAATATCGCCGCGCCCGCGCAGGATGTTGACCCGTCCGCCCAGACCGAGCGCCTCGCTCTGGCGCAGGAAAGGGCGTGCTTCATCATCTCCGATGGCGATCAGGCGGGTGCGCTGGCGCAAGGCTTCGGGCAGCGCAACCAGCGCCTGGATGCTGCGATCCAGCCCCTTGGTCTTGAAACCGGAACCGATCTGCACCAACAGCAAATCGTCGTCACCCAGGCCGAATTCGGCGCGAAACGCCGCGCGAATGGCGGCCGCATCCGGCGGCGCGCGGCGGTCGGGATCGATGCCGGGCGGCAGCATGTGGAAACGCGCCGCCGGCGTGCCGTAATGCTTGCTGAAAAACGGTTGTTGCACGCTGGAAATCATCAGGATTTCGGTGCGGCTCTCCGGAGCGAACACCGCACGCTCGCAGGCCGAAAAATGGCGGTAGCGCATGCCGTAGCGGTAAAACGGGCTTCGCAGCGTGCGTGCTTTTTCCTCGAAACACGGGTCGGCGGCGTAATAGACATCCAGCCCCGGCATCTTGTTGAAACCGACGACACGGTCGACGGGCCGCCGCACGAGCTCGGCGGCCACCCACGCGCTGAACTTGCGGTAGCGGCAATGGTTGGCCCAAGCGCGCACCGGCACGAACACCACTTCGAACCCCGGCGGCACATTGCCGCGCCATTCGAGGGTGTAAATACGGACGTCGTGGCCGCGCGCCTGGCAAACGCACGCGATGCGCAGGAAATCGCGTTGCAGGCCGCCGAAGGGAAAGTACTTGTAGAGACAGAAAGCGAGTCGCATGGGCACAGTTTACCGGTTCAGCAATCGCGCCAACGCTTCCCAGACGCGCGCGGGCGGCAGACGGGCAAAACAGGGCGGCTCGACGCGGGGTTCGTCACCCGCCGCAACGCGTAGCGGACACGTTTTTTTCAGGCACGGCGCGCATTTGAGATCGGAGGCGAGCCGCATCTGTCGTCCCCACGCCCCCGTGAAAGCGGGATTCGTGGGGCCAAACAACGACAGCGCGGGCACCCCGAGCGAGGCCGCAAGATGGCCAAGCCCGGTGTCGACGGCAACACACCCGGCCGCCGCCACGAGTTCGGCGGCCACCCCCGCGAGCGTCAGCTTCGGTAGCACGCACACGCCATCGCGCCCGGCGGCGATGCGCTCGGCGCGCTCGCGCTCGGTGGCGCTTGCCCACGGCAAGCGCACCTGAAAACCTGCCGTGAGCGCAAGTCCGGCGAGTTCGCGCCAGTATTGCTCCGGCCAATGCTTTGTCGGCCATGTCGTGCCGTGCAAAAAGACGAAGCGAGGCACCTCCTCGAAACCGGTCTTGGAGCGCATGCCGTGCGCCCCGATCCGTTCCCGATCCAGCCCATACGTTGCCGCATCCGCGCTGTCCGCGCCATCGTCGTCGCCCACCGCGTTCGCTGGCAGCTCGTAGCCGAGCGCGGCGGCGAACAATTCGCGCACGCGCCGCACCGCATGCCGGCCCCACGGCACGGCGTGGCGATGCGCGTAAGCGAAACTCGCCAGCGGCTCGCGCGCCGAGCGGCGATCCAACCCGTGCAGCGGGCCGCGCGCCTTGCGCGCCAGCCACGCGCTTTTCAGCAAACCTTGCGCATCGAGCACGAGATCGTATTCAACGGCATCCAGCGCGGCGCGAAACGCGCGCCATTCCCTGCGCGTCGCGGCGGCAAACGGCTGCCGCCGCCAGCGCCGCAACGCCACCGGCAGCACACGCTCGACCGCTGGATGCCACGCTGGAATCTCCGCGAACGCCTCCTCCACCACCCAATCGAAACGGATGCCGGGCAAGGCGCGCGCCGCGTCGGTGATGGCGGGCAAAGTGTGAATGACATCGCCCAGCGAGGAGGTCTTGACGACGAGGACACGCATGCTCAGTACACCGCGGCAGGGGCAAGGGATGAAAGGCGGCAATCAGAGCGCCCCGCCACGGGCCGGAGTCCGCCCGCGCTGGGGCGCCATCCTTCGTCAGGGGACCAACGCATCAGTGTGCTGCCTCGGGAAGTTCTGGGCAATGCCGCGCGCGCAGAGATTTTTGGGTGCAGGCCGTGGCACATGCCGTGTCATCGCCGCCGATTTCTGTCTTCAAGCATTCTAGTGACGAGATTGTCCAGTTCGATGCTGTGGAATAGATCAATGCATTTCATCGTATTGAGCTCAGCGGGTTCGATGCCGAGGTCGAAGTGTCCGCTGTATTTTTTTGCGATGTATTTCTTCACCAGCAAAATGAGTTCGTCCCGTTCTTCGAGACGTATATTCCCGAACTCAAAATACCCCGCCGCCGACATGGCGGCATCATGCCTGGCATCGCCATCGTCTTTGATGATATTTGCGAAGCATATGCTCAAGACCCAGTTTTTCAGAGAGTCGCGCGGCGAATAAGTATCGGTTTGCGGCTGGGAATAATTCGCTGCGGACCGGTCTTCGGCAAAAGCACCGCCGGAAAGCAGTACTGCCACCACGAAAAACAGCACGGTATTTTTCAGGGCAACATCCATAGGGATGCCTCTCCCGGTATGAACGCGCCGTTATCCGGGTCGTTTGCAAGGTGGCAGGAATCGGAACATCGGGCACCATCCCACAAAGTGACGTGTCCCCCCGCATTGCCCCAACCTTTTCCCTGAACGACGAGAATACCCTGCATGCCACTGAAATCAGACGGTTGCGGCACACATCTTACTGCCTTGTCCAGTGCGCCGAAAGCGCCGCGCAAATACGATTTCATGTCCTGCACACGGAAGATGTACCATTGCCCGTCACCACCGCTTACCGTTGCGTAGTCAGGCGCACGGTGGATGGTAAAACCCGTTTTATTAAGCACATAGCTCATGCGAATAGGGCAGGCATTCGCAAATCCTCCTTCCTTCTCGGGCATGTCGATGTTGTGCTTCACCTTGCCACCGATAATGTCCCCAACGATCCTTACGGGTACGTTGACCTGCATAAATACATGCCATGCATTATCAAATGTCGGCCTTGGCATTCCATTTTCCTTGATATGGCAATTGATTTTAAAGCGGCACTTTAGCATGCCTGTGTAGGGCAATCAATGTGGACTTCGTTGCAGCATCCATATCATTTTATGCATGCCATTGTAGTACAAATGTTTGGACTACGGTGTACCGTTCTGACAGCCCGGGGGGGCAGAAATATTCCATTGTGGCAGCCGCCCATCTGCTTGTCGGCAGGTGCAAAACTGCGCGAAGCACAGAAAAGCGCGGGCCTGACGCAGCATCCATGCCGGATTGTCATTCCTCGCTTGCGGAGCGGGATGGCGGTTTTTCCCCCTCGATGAACGGTTCCAGCGCCGCGAGCACGCGCGTCGGCTCGATGGCGGTCAGACAGCGGGTGTGTCCGTCCGGGCAGTGGCGCGCGAAACAGGGCGCGCACGCCAGCCGCAACGATTCGATGGCAACGCGGTTGCCAAGGGGCGGCGTGTGTTCGGGACTGGATGAGCCGAAAATCGCCACCAACGGCACATCGAGCGCGGCGGCGACGTGCATGAGGCCGGAGTCGTTGGTCACGGCGGCGCGGGCGAGTGCGAGGAGATCGATCGCGTCGCCAAGCGAGGTGCGGCCGGTGAAATCGATCGCCTCCGGGGTGGCGGCGGCGATCGGGCGCGCCGCTTCGCGGTCTTTTCCCGATCCCAGTACCCAGATCTGCAAGCCGCGCGCGGCAAGCGCGCGGGCGAGTTCGGCGTAGTGCGCGGGCGGCCATTGCTTGGCGGGGCCGTACTCCGCGCCGGGCATGAAAGCGATGACCGGACGCACCAGCTCGAACCCGAAGCGCGCGGCGAGCGCCGCTTGATTAGCCGCATCGGCAGCCAGACGCGGCACGGGAAAAGCGGGTGTTGCGGGCGCGGCCGCGCGCGGCTGGCCGAGGGCGACGAAACGCTGCACGGTCATCGGCAACAGGGCGCGGTCGAGCGGGCGCATGTCGTTCAACAAACCGTAGCGCACCTCGCCCCGGAAGCCGGTGCGCTGCGGGATGCCCGCGAAAAACGGCACGAGCGCCGACTTGAAGGAGCCGGGCAGGACGATGGCCTGATCGTAGCCTTCGCGCGCGAGTTCGCGCCCAAGCCGCCAGCGCGCGCCCAAACCGAGCTGTCCGTGTCCGAGCGGCATCGCCACGCCATGCCGCACTTGCGGCATGCGCGCGATGATCGGCAGCGACCAAGACGGAGCAAGCACATCGATGGCGAGGCCGCCGTCTTGTTCACCGCGCGGTTTCAGGCTCATGAACAGGCTTTGCGCCATCACCATGTCGCCCACCCAGGACGGCCCCACCACCAGAATTTTGCGCATCGCGGCCCGCTTCTACTCGCGGTGCAGCCAGTCGAGGTAACGTTTGACGCCGGTGGCAACATCGACGAACGCGTATTCGCAGCCCGCCGCGCGCAGGGCGGACAGATCGGCCTCCGTAAAGCTCTGGTAGCGTCCCTTGAGCGTCTCGGGGAAGGGGATGTAGTCGATGCCGCCGAAACTTGCGTCGTCGCGCCGTTCGCGGTGCCAGTCGATGGCAGCGCGCGCCACATCGTTGAAGCTCTGCGCCCGCCCGGTGCCGACATTGAAGATGCCCGTGACGCGCGGATGATCGAACAGCCATAGATTGAGCGCCACCACATCGTCGACATAGACGAAATCACGCCGCTGCTCGCCCGGCCCGTAGCCATCGGAACCCTCGAACAGCCGCAGCCGCCCGGCCTCGTGCAACTGATTGCTGAAATGGAAAGCCACGCTCGCCATCGAACCCTTGTGCTGCTCGCGCGGGCCATAGACGTTGAAATAGCGCAGCCCCGCCACCTGGCTGTCGATGCCGCGCCAGCGGGCGCGCAGGTAGCCATCGAACAGAAACTTGGAATAGGCGTACATATTGAGCGGATGCTCGAATTCGCGCGTTTCCCGAAAGGTTGGCCCCATGCCGTAGACCGAGGCCGAAGACGCGTAGATGAACGGCGTTTTCCGCCCCACGCACCACGCGAGCAGCGCTTTGGAATACTCGAAATTCACCTTCATCACGAAGCGTCCGTCCCACTCGGTCGTGGAAGAACACGCGCCTTCGTGGAACACCGCCTCGACCATGCCAAAGCCGTCGCCCCGCTCCAGCCGGGCGAGGAAATCGTCCTTGTCGAGATAGTCGCGGATGTCGGCGTCGGCCAGATTCAGGCACTTGTGACCGTCGCTCAAATCGTCGACCACGAGGATGTCGTTGATGCCGCGCGCATTCAGCCCCTGCACGATGTTACTGCCGATGAAACCGGCCCCACCGGTGACGATGATCATGATCGCTCCCCTTTTTCGCGTTCGCTTTGTTCGTTCGTGCTTCGTGCTTCGTGCTTCGTGCTATTTCGCTATTCGATCGCCGCCAGCAGCTCGGCGCGGCTCACGGTGGCGGTGCCGAGTTTGCCGACCACGCTGCCCGCCGCGACGTTGGCGAGCCGGGTAGCGTGCGGCAGATCCAGCCCACAGGCCAGACACGCGCCGAGCATCGCGACCACAGTATCGCCCGCGCCAGTGACATCGAACACCTCGCGGGCGCGCGCCGGCAGATCGAGCGCGGACTCGCCCCGTTGCAGCAACGTCATGCCGCGCTCGGAGCGCGTGATGAGCAGCGCCTCCAGCCCCAGTTCGTCGCGCAACGCCTCGCCACGTTCGCGCAGCGCACGCTCATCGGGACAACGGCCGACCACAGCCTCGAATTCGCTCATGTTCGGCGTGATGACCGAGGCGTCACGATAACAGGTGAAATCCGCGCCTTTCGGATCGACCACCACCGGCAGCCCTTCGCTGCGCGCCGCCGAGATCAGGGCCGCGACCTTGGCGAGCGTGCCCTTGCCGTAGTCGGAGAGCACCACCGCGCCCGCCCCCGCGAGCAACGCACCGAAATTGCGTTCGATGCCCTCCGAATCCGCACGGGCGAAATCGCTCTCGAAATCGAGCCGGATCAATTGCTGATGGCGGCTGATGACCCGCAGCTTGGTGATCGTCGGATGTCCCGGCACATCGACCAGCCCGCAATGCACCGCCCCTTGCGAGAGCTTCTCGAACAGCAGCCGCGCCGCCTCGTCCTGCCCGACCAGCCCGACCAGCCACGTCACCACGCCGAGGCCCGCCGCGTTGAGCGCCACGTTGCCCGCACCGCCGACGCGATATTCGTCATCTTCCACCTTCACCACCGGCACCGGCGCTTCCGGCGAAATGCGATGCGTGGGGCCGTACCAATAGCGGTCGAGCATGACATCGCCCGCAACGACGAGGCGAGCGGCGGAAAAATCAGGAAGGGAAACAATCATGGCCGAAGTCTTGAGAGCCGAAGAACGCAGATTATCCCACGAAGCCCGCCGCATCGCCCTCACGAGCACGTCTCGGAGACTATTCGTGCCTGGAATTGGCTTCGATCGGCCTCCGTGGCTAGAATGCTTCCGTTCTGGCACCCATTGGCCGGCATGCGGGATTTCCGATGAGACTTCTTTCCATTTTCGCCTTGTTGTTTCTGCTCTCCATGCTGCTGCACACCCGCGAGCAGGAACAGCGGGAACAAGCCAATGCGGGCGAAGTGGCAGCGGTGACACAGGAGGCGGCCGAGGCCGGGGCAGCGCCCCCGCCGCCGATGCAGGAAGATTTCTCCGCCCTCATCTTCAAGCCGCCCTACCCGGTCGGACATTTCGATTTCGTGCGCGAATACAGCTTCGGTTCGCTGGAGGCCGAGTTGAAGAATTTGATCGTCGCGGAAAACCGCTACACGATCACCAATCATTTCTGCGTCGTCGGCTACCAGATCCCGCGCGCCCCGAACAATAAGAGAGCCCCCGCGCTGCGCAAGGAAGTGGTGGTGTACTGGCGCGAGGACAAGATTCTCTACCGCTGGAACGGCGGCGATCCAAAAGCGGCGGAGAGGGACTTCTATTCCGCCCGCACCATCCTGTTCAACTCGCGCGGCATCTCGCTCGATACCGCTGCGCCGGACGACGAAGGGCTGTCGGCGAAAAGCGAAACGGCGAGCTTCCGGGAAAACGCCGAAAACGTCGTGGCCGACTGCGAACGGCACGGCAAACAATACGCCATCGCACCCTTCGCGCCGCCGCCGCGCGGGTTCACCGCGCCACCGCCGCCGACCGCGCCGCGCCCCGCCGCAAACCCGCCCGCCGCCGACCGCGCCCCTGCCACCGCCCCTGCCCCCGCGCCGCGCCGCGCCGCCGCGCCGGACACCCCGCCTGCCGCGCGCACCCCCGCCTCCCGCACTCAAGAGCCGACCATCCGCGCATGGACGCCACCGCCACCGGAAGCGGCGCCCTCCACGCCCACACCCGCGCCCGCCCCGGCGCATTCGTCCGAACCTGATCCACTCTCGACGCTGCTCACACCCGATCCCAAACCGGCCGCACCGCCGCCCGCCCCCGCCGCGCCTTAAATTTCGCCGTCCGCTTGCGCCGCGGCATGCGCGACGATGGCCGCGATCACTTCCGGCGCTTCGCCCGCCGCCGCCGCCAATCGAACATCACACGCCGAATGGCGGCCGCGCAGCTCGTCGAGCAGGGCGGGCAGGTCGCGTTTGAGGTGCACACCCTGAGCGAGGAAAACCGGCACGACCACGACGCACGTCGCACCGCGCGCCACCAGCGCGGCCACGGCCTCGGCCAGCGTTGGCAGCATGAATTCGAGAAACGCCACCTCGATTGCAAGCTCCGGGCGCGCTCGTGCGAGCCTCGCGCGTACCCGTTCGAGCGGCTCGGCCCAGACCGGATCGCGCGCACCATGACCGAGCAGGACGAGCGCCGTCATGACCGTTTCCGCAACAAATGCTCGATGACGCAGGCCGCGATGAACAACCCGACGCTGGCCGTCATCGCCATGCTCGAACCGTAACCGGCGCATGACAAACCTTGCGGGCCGCCGCCCGCACGCCCTTCGCACGCATCGGGGCGGCGCAGGCGCTCATCCGAATACACCGCCTCGATGCCAAAATCGCCGCCTCCGGCGCGCGGAAAACCGTATTCGCGCCGCAGCCGCGCCCGCACTTTCGAGAGCAGCGGGTCTTGCACGGTGCGAGCGAGATCGTCCACCCGAATGCGGCGCGGATCGCATTTGCCGCCCGCGCCGCCCGCCATCAGCACGGGCAGGCGACGGTCACGGCAAAACGCGGCAATGGCAGCCTTGGCACGCACCTCGTCGATGGCATCGACCACCACGTCGGTGCCATGCAGCAAATCCGCAACGTTTTCGGGCGTCACGAAATCCTCCACCATCTCCACCCGGCAGTGCGGGTCGATGCCGTAGACGCGCGCGGCCATCGCCGTCACCTTGGCTTGCCCAAGCGTATCGTCGAGGGCGTGAATCTGCCGGTTGATGTTGGATTCGGCCACATTGTCAGGATCGATCAGCCTGAGCATGCCGACGCCGCTACGCGCCAGCGCCTCGATCACCCATGACCCAACGCCGCCAATGCCGACCACGGCCACCCGCGCCGCCGCAAGGCATGCGAGCGTCCCCGCGCCGTAGAGCCGTTCGATGCCCCCGAAACGGCGGGCAGGGTCGACGGCAACAGCGCCGGAGAGCGTGGAGCCGGCAAGGATGGAAACGGAAGAAAGATCGGACACGGCACAAAAAAACAAGGGCGGAAACCGGGGCGATGTTACCCCGATCCACCACCCTTATCCGGTTTCGTCCATGCGCCGCCGTCAGGCGACGGCGGCCTCGGCCAGATCGTCCTCCTGCGCATTGAACGCATCGAGCGCGGCAGCGTCCTGCCGGGCGTCGAGCCACCCCCCCAAACCCTGCGCGTTCAGGTCAAGGTCGGGGCGCAACAGATTGAGCGAAATTTTCTCGTTGACCGCCCACCGCTGGCGCGCGCATTCCTCGCGCACGAGTTCGTCCAGTCCCGCGAGGATTTGCACGTGGCGCGCAATACCGCTGCCGTGCGCGGCCCGCGCCAGCGCAACTTGAGCGTGGATCAAGCGACACAGATCGCCCGCCAGCCGCTCGACCCCGGCCACGCGGCCGTAGTGCGCCAAGAACATCTGCTGCGGCCCGTGTGCGAGCATGCGTTCGATGGAACCCAGCATCGCGTCCGGGTCGAATTGTCCCGACGCGGTGGTCGGGAACACAAAAGAGCGTCCGCCGACATCGAATTCGCGGTAAGACACACCAAAGGCGTCGCCAGTGAAAAAGGCGCACGCGAGCTCATCCCAGATCACGATATGACGGCGCGTATGGCCAGGCGCATCGAACACGCGCAGCGTGCGCTCACCCAGCGGCAGCGTCATGCCATCGTGCGTCGCCACGATGCGGTGCTCGTCCAGCGGCGTGAGCCGCCCGTAGAGCCGGAAAGTCTGCTCCGCGCCGTAGACCGCGACCGTCTTTTCCCACAATGCCGCCGGATCGGCCAAATAGAGCGCATCGCCCGGGTGCACCGCCACGCGCGCATGCGGCAGCGCGCACATCAGACTGCCCGCGCCACCAACGCGATCGAGGTGCAAATGGGTCAGGATCACCCAATCGACCATCTCCGGCGCAATGTCCAGCCCGGCCAGCGCGGCCAGGATGTGCGGCACCGAAGCATTGCTGCCAGTATCGATCACCGCCACCCTGCCGTGATCGACGATGAAATAAGCGGCGGCCAGCCGCGGTTGGCTGCCATGGCCGGAATCAGCCATGTAAATGCCGTCTGGATAACATACCACACTTTTCATACGAACTCCTTCGGCAATTTTTATCATCACCGATTATACATATGGCAAACACCAGCGCGCCAGTGACATGGCGGCATGAAACATGTCACGCCACACGTTACACTTCCGACCTTGCACGAAAGCGGAGTTTTTTCACATGGAGTTCAATTTTGACTGGCAGGCCGACAGGCGGAATCTTCCCGGTCTGAAATGGGGGCGCTATACCGGAAAAGACGTCTTGCCACTCTGGGTAGCCGACATGGATTTCGCCGCGCCCGCGCCAGTGCTGGAGGCACTCGCCAATCGCATATCGCATGGCATATTCGGATATACTCACCCATGGCCATCGCTCATCGACGCCGTGGTCGAAGCGCTGGCGCGCGACCATGATTGGCGTATAGATCCAGACTGGCTGGTCTGGCTCCCCGGCGTGGTCAGCGGCTTCAACGTCGCCTGTCGCGCCATCGGCTCGGCAGGCGACGGCGTGTTGACCGCCACACCGATCTACCCTCCATTTTTCACCGCCCCCACCAACCAGGACCGCCGCCTCGTGTGCGCGCCGCTCGTGCTGGAGGCGGAAAGCGCCCGCTGGCAATGGGATCGCGCCGCAACCGTTGCCGCCATCGACGCGCGCACGCGCCTTCTCATGCTCTGCAACCCACACAACCCCGTGGGCCGCGTATTCGACGAAGACGAACTACGCTGGATCGCAGCGCTCGCCGCCGAGCACGACCTGATCGTATGCAGCGACGAAATCCATTGCGGGCTCGTGCTCGACTCCGACAAAAAACACCGCCCCATCGCCGCCCTCGGCGCGGACATCGCCCGCCGCAGCATCACCTTGATGGCCCCGTCGAAAACATGGAACATTCCCGCGCTCTACTGCGCCATCGCCATCATTCCCGACGCCGCCCTGCGCGAGCGCTTCCAGCGCGCCATGAACGGCATCGTTCCCGACATCAACGTACTCGGCTTCGTCGCCGCCGAAGCCGCCTACCGCCACGGCGACCCGTGGCGGCGCGCCCTCATCGATTACCTGCGCGGCAACCGCGACCGCGTGCTCGAAGCCGTCGCGGCCATGCCCGGCCTGAAAACCACGCCGCCCGAAGCCACCTATCTCGCCTGGATCGACTGTCGCGACAGCGGCCTGGAAAACCCCGCCGCGCGCTTCGAGGCGGGCGGCGTCGGCCTGTCGGACGGCCGCGCCTTCGGCGCACCGGGCTTCGTACGCCTCAACTTCGGTTGCAGCCGCGCAACGCTCGATGAAGCATTGGCCAGAATGACGCGGGCGCTGCAAAAAGGTAATCACAAAAAACCATTGCGCCCCCCATCTCCAAAGTAGTACGATGCCAACCGATTTTCTCTCCTATCAAAGCATCTTCGATAAATGACGGGTGACTTATGAAACAAGCACATACAATGCTTACAGCATATTCAAATAGTCTACCCCCCCCCTCCCCCCCCCCCCGCATTCCATTTGAATAACCTCCCCGCATCCGCGCCGCACCTCGCATCAGAGGCGCGCAGCGCCCCCGGCTTTCTCCCGCCGCGCTGGATGCGCTGGATCGCGCGGCTACTGATCCTCACCCTCAGCACACAGCCGGCCCTGTCTTTTGCGCAAACCTCTCTAGCGCAGACCTCACCGGCGCAAACCACCCAGGCCAGCGCCCCCCTCGGCGGCACACTCAAACACACCGGCAACAACGTCCCCGTCATCGACATTGCCGCGCCCAACCGCGCTGGCGTCTCGCACAACCAGTACCAAACCTACAACGTCGGCCGCGAAGGGCTCATCCTCAACAACATTGCCAACCGCGCCGCGCCCACGCAGCTGGGCGGCTGGATCGGCGCCAACCCGAAGCTCGCCGGCGGCGCGGCGCGCCTCATCCTCAACGAAGTCATCGGCCCACAACGCAGCCTGCTGCTGGGCCCCACCGAAATCGCCGGGCAGGCCGCGCACCTCATCCTCGCCAACCCGCACGGCATCACCTGCAACGGCTGCGGCTTTCTCAACACCCCGCGCGCCAC